>CAKZLV010000027.1 GCA_937127285.1 uncultured Bacteroidota bacterium | reverse complement strand
GGGAAACACGGGAGGAGGGGTGGCGGGGAAGGGGCGTCTGCGAAGGGGGCGGCCGCCCTCTGCGTCGGGGCGATCGCCGGGAGAGTCGGGGACCGACGCGGCCGTCGGCGGATTCAATCCATCGATTCAATCCATCGATTCATCCAACACGACCGACCCAGCAGATCCGGGTCGCGGCCGGCGGGTGGGTGAAGGGCCGCCGGGGATTCAGGCGCCGGTTGGGGAGCCGGGGCGGGGTGCCGGGTTGGGGAAGGTTAGAACTGCAGCAGGTCCTCCAGGTTGGGGCGCAGGGCCGAGCGTGCCGAGAAGATATCATCTTCCAGCGGACGCGCAAACGGGACGGGGAGATCCCGGGCGGCAACGCGTTTGGGGGGAGCGTCGAGGAGCGTGAAGGCGGTTTCGGCCATCTCGGCAGCCAGCTCGGCGCCGACGCCGCCCGTACGGGTGGCCTCGTGCAGGACCAGCAGGCGGTTCGTCTTCTGGAGAGACGCCCGGACCGTCTCGCGGTCCCAGGGCAGGAGGGTCCGCAGATCCACCACTTCGACCTCGACGCCGTTCTCCGCCGCCTGAAAATCGGCCTCGTCCAGCGCCCAGTGGACGCCGAGGCCGTAGGTGACGATCGTGGCGTCGGTTCCCTCCCGGGCGACGCGCGCCTCTCCGAAGGGGAGGCGGTAGGCGGCCTCGGGGACGCGGCCGCGAACGGACCGGTAGAGCTTTTTGTGCTCGAAAAACAGGACGGGGTTGGGGTCTTCCAGGGCCTGCAGGAGCAGCCCCTTCGCATCGGCCGGGGTCGACGGGACGACCACCTTCAGTCCGGGCGTATGGACGAACCACGCCTCCATGGACTGCGAGTGGAAGGGGCCGGCGCCGATGCCTCCGCCGAAGGGCAGGCGGAGCGTTACGTTCACGGGATGGCCCCAGCGGTAGTGCGTGGTGGCGAGGTTGTTGACGGTCTGGTTGAAGCCGCACGTGACGAAGTCGGCGTACTGCATCTCCACCACCGGCTTCAGCCCTTCGATCGCCAGGCCGAGGCCGGCCCCGATCGCCCCGCTCTCGATGATCGGCGTGTTGCGGATGCGCTCGGGGCCGAAGGTGTCCAGGAAACCGTCGGTGACCTTGAACACCCCGCCGTACTCGGCAATGTCCTGCCCCATGAGCAGAACGTCGTCGTCGGCTTCGAGGGCCTGGAACAGCGCCTCCTGCACCGCATCGATAAACCGCTTCTCGGACGCCGGGGCCTCCGGAGGCGAGGATGGCGCGGGCGCCGCGGCGAAAACGGCTTCGGTTTCCGCCGCCACCGTGCTCGTCACCTCCGGGCGGTCAAGCGCCCACTCGGCGATCTCGTCGACCTGCTCTTCGAGATCGGTGCGGATGCGGGCCAGCTCGTCGTCAGGGAGAAGATCCTGCCGGATCACCTCCTCCGTCAGGCGGTCCACCGGGTCCCGGTCCGTCCAGGTGTCGATTGCTTCGTCGGGGACGTAGGCCGTTCCGGAGGCCTCTTCGTGCCCTCGAACGCGGAAGGTTTTCATTTCGAGAAGCACCGGCCCGGACTCGGCGGCCACCCGGCGGGCCTTGCGGATCGTGTCAATGACCGCAAGGACGTCGTTGCCGTCTACCTGGAGGCCGGGCATATCGTAGCTCTGTGCGGCAGACACGATGTCGTCGGGGGCGACGGCCTCCTCGGTGGGGGTGGAGAGGCCGTAGCCGTTGTTCTCGACCAGGAAGAGCACCGGCAGATCCCACACGGCAGCGAGGTTGAGGGCCTCGTGGAAGTCTCCCTCTCGGCTCCCCCCGTCTCCGCAGAAGGCACAGGCCACGACGTCCTCGTCGCGGTAGCGCGCCGCCTGTCCGAGCCCGCACGCCACGGGAAGCATCGCGGCCATGTGCGAGATCATTCCGATGATCCGGCGGTCCGGCAGCCCGAAGTGAAAGGTGCGGTCACGCCCGTTGGTAAAGCCGCCCTGCCGCCCGAGAAGCTGGCAGAAGAGAGGCCGCAACTCGACGCCGCGGGTCGTCCACACGCCCAGGTTGCGATGCATCGGCAGGATGTAGTCGCGCTCCTCCAGGGCCCAGGCCGCACCGACCGACACCGCTTCCTGCCCGTAGCCGCTGAACCACTTCGAGAGGCGTCCCTGGCGAATGAGGCGCAGCATTTTCTCCTCGATCACCCGAGGCATGAGCAGGGCGCGGACGAGCGGGCGAACGGCCGCGTCGGGCAGGCGGTCGGGAGAGACCTCGGACCTCGAAGCCGCGGGCGGGGATGCCTCAGACATGGACGGGCGGGGCCTGTCGGGGAAAGCAAGAGCCGTATAAGAAACCTACGGCGGAGGCGGGGACAGTGTCCACCGGCAGCCGACATCCGGTGCGTGCAGGGGGAGGTGGCGAGATGGGGTGGCGAGATGCGGGTGGCGGGGCGAGGCGGCTCCGCCTCCGTTCGCCCGGTCGTCACGACGGCTACTCCAGGCGAAACGTAAAGGTGATGGTCCCGGTCTGCCGCTCCTGCGGCGCCCCCGACGGCAGCGGGTTGAATCGCCAGCGCTGCAGGGCGTCCATCACGGAGGCTTCGAGCTGCGGGTTGCCCTTAATCAGCGGGATCCGGCGCACGATGCGCCCCTGCGGATCGACCGTGATGCGGACGCGAATTCGAGCGTTTACGTTCGCGGTGTAGGTAGGCAGCGGCGCAAACACCGGATCGCGATCCAGCCCCTCGATGTTGTAGGGGGCGGCCTTATCCTCCGTCGTGCCGGTACCGGGATCTCCGGCCGCCTCACCGGGCTCGCGGCTCGGTTCCTGCTCGTCGGCGGTTTCGGACGGCTCCTGTTCGTCCTGGGCCTCCGGGGGCGTGGGGTCGTCTTCGGTGGGCGGGATCGTCTCCTCCGAGGGCGGAGTCTCCGTCGGCTCCTCGACGGGCTCGGGGTCGGGCGTCGTTTCGGGCTGCGGCGCCTCTTCGGGCTCGGGCTGCGGCTCCTGCGGTTCTTCGGGCGTGGACGTGTCCGGCGCTTCGTCTGCAGCCTCCACCGGCTGGCCGGGCGAGAACTCGCCGAACTCGACCTCCACGTAGCCGAGTTGGGCCTGTGGAGGGCGGGACGCCGTCACGAACGCAAACAGGATGGCAAGCACGACGTGGAGACCGATGCTGGTGCCGACGCCGATCCAATCGCTTCGGTCCATGGCCGGGAGAGCAAACCGGTGAGGGGGTGGCGAGCGTCCGTCTACCGCCTGTACGTTCGTTCCCGGGTTCCGATCCAACCCGGCCTTGCGGAGATCTCGCCCGCAGCGGGAGCCCTCCGACGGCCCGTCTCGATTTGCCTGCGCTGCCCCCTCCTCCCCCGGCAACGCACACCCCGCAACGCGTTCCCCGCAACGCGCACTCCGTAACGCATCCCCGCAACGCACAACCCGCAACGCACAACCCGCAACGCACGGACGGGAACCCGAAACCCGCTTCCGGGCCCGCGTCAGTCGCTGCCGCCTCGTTTGAGTCCGGGTTGTTCGAGGGTGAGCTGGGCGGAGATGCGGTACGTGTAGCCGAGGTCGCGGGCGGTCAGACCGGTGAAGTCGCCGAAGCTGAAGTCGATCGACACCTGGGCGAGGTCGAGCCCGGCCCCGACGGAGGGCGTCACGTCCAGGCCGATCTCGTCGCCGATCTGGACGCGATTGATGCCCGCTCGCAGCTCGGCCACGCCGCGGTAGCTGAATGCTCCGCCGATGCGGGGGTGGAAGGACACGTCGCCGATGTTCGGGGCGAAGGCCTGCTGGCCGTCGAAGGCCATGTCGACGTCCAGCCCCAGCGCGACCTGATGGGGGCCGACGGGCCAGACGGCGCCGGACCCGAGGCGGACGACGGGAAGGACGAGCGCGGTGCCGCCTTCCGGCAGCTCCTGCGAGAAGATGGCATTGAACCGTTCCGCGTTGCCTTCGAGGAGGGTGCCGTCACGGGCGCGGCAGGCGTCGAAGTACTCGACCGGTTCTCCGCTGGCGTTGCGTTCTTCGACGCAGTCCACGCGAAAGGCGTCGGGATTGATGCTCCAGCTCTGCAGCATCGTCGACAGGTCTTGCACGGTGACGCCGACGCGGTAGGGCCCGGCCCGGTACTGCGCGCCGACGTCGAGGCTGTAGCCCCAGGCGTCGGCAAAGTCGCCGATCGTGCGGCGGATGCCTTTGAACGTCGTGCCGACGGTGAGGCGGTCGCTGATGCGCCGGCTGTAGCCGAAGAAGAGCGCCCAGTCGGCCGCGGAGAAGCGGGTGATACGGCTTTCGTAGTTGGGCCGCGGCTGCCGGCGGTCCGGATCCCAGGCGTTCAGGGTGTTGACGATGTCGTTTACCCCGCTTCGAAACAGCGAGAGCGACACCGTCGACCGCTCGTTGACGGGGGTGGCGACGGCGCCGTAGTCGAACGACACCGCCCCGGCGAAGCGCTCGACGTGCATGTAGCTGATCTGCGGGTAGGTGAGGTGGCTGAGGCCGGCCGGGTTCCAGTAGCCGGCGCTCACCTCGTCGGCATGGGCGACGTAGGCGCCTCCCATGCCGAGGGCACGTGCATCCACGCCGCCGGAGAGGAAGTCGGCCCCGTACTTGGCGATGCGCTGGCCCTGGGCGGGGGCGGCGATCAAGAGGCTCACGAGGAGGCTGCCCAAGAGGAGCGGGAGAACCGGAGCGGGCCGACAGGTAAAGGCTCACAGGCACAGGCTCACAGCTACAGGCTCACAGCTTCGGGCCAGCAGCTTCGAGCTTGCAGCTTCGGGCCAGCAAGCACAGCTCGCATACCGTACCAGAACCCGGGCGGGATGATCCGCCTCTCGAACGCCGGCGCCTCCGCCTCTCGGGGGCAATACAGGAGGAGGACGCGGGGGCCGAGGAGGGCGCGGAGCCGGGGAGCGAGGCACGACCGGGAGGAATTTTCGACCGGTTTGTTCTTCTGGGCATTCCCTCCGCGCCGCCCCGAACGGTCCCCACCGGGAGGGATCACGCCGCGTCGCTGCGGCGGAGGCGAGCTGCAAAGGCGCCGTCGATGCGGTGCCGGTGCGGCAGCGACCGGTAGAATCCGTCGGCATCCACCAGTTCGTCGGGGACGCGATCGGTGACCGGCTCGAGCGAAAAGGTCGGATGCCGGTCGAGGAAGGCGCGAACGCGACCCTCGTTTTCCTCCGGTTCGATGGTGCACGTACTGTAGACGAGAAGCCCCCCGGGCCGCACGAGGTCTGCCGCCGCGTCGAGAAGCTCGTCCTGCAGGGTCGTGAGATCGGCCAGGTCGCTCGGATCGCGCTGCCAGCGGAGGTCGGCCCGCTTCGCCAGCACGCCGAGGCCGCTGCAGGGGGCGTCGACCAGGACGCGATCGCCCGACGGCGGCGGTGTGCGGTCGGGCAGCGATCGGGCATCGGCCGTCTCGGTGCAAACCATGGGCGCGACGCCGTGCGCGCCGGCTGCTTCTTCCACGCGCTCCAGGCGGCCGGCCTGCCGGTCGAAGGCCTCGATGCGCCCTTCTCCCTCCATGGCGAGCGCCGCGCCGACGGTCTTCCCGCCCGGGGCGGCGCACAGGTCGAGGAGCGTCTCGCCCGGCTGGGGGTTGAGAACCCGAAGGATGCCGGCTGCGCCCTCGTCCTGGACCGCGACGGTGCCGTCCTCCAGCAGGCCGCCCTGCACGACGGCCTGCAGGCGCTGGACGCGCAGCAGGTTGGCAAAGAACGGCGAGCGCACGACCGCCACGTCGTGGTCCTTGAGCCAGTCGACCACGGCGTCGACGGTGGTGGTGCGGGGGTTGACCCGCAGGCCGTAGTGCGGGCGGAGGTTATTCCACCGGAGCAGTTCCCTCGTCTCTTCGGCCCCGAACCGGTCCATCCAGCGATGCACGATCCAGGACGGATGGGAGTACGTGATGGCGTAATCCTCCGCCACGTCGCCCGTGCGCGGCTCCGGAAGGTCGTCTCGGCGACGGGCCACGGCCCGCAGGACGCCGTTCACAAGGTTGCCTGCACCGGGCCGCAGCCGCGTCTTGGCGAGCTCCACGTACTCGTCGACCGCGGCGTGGACCGGCGTCTGCTGGTGCAGCAGCTCGTAGAGGCCGAGGCGAAGAATGATCTGCAGCGTCGGCTCGACGTCGGCGAAGTCTCCGTTGTAGAAGGCGTCCAGCAGGAAGTCCAGGGAGCGACGGCGGCGCGTCACCCCGGCAACGAGTTCTCGGGCCTGTCGTCGCGTGCGGGCGTCGGCGGTGCCGGCCGTAAGCCGGCCGACGTAGGCATTCTGGGCGTCGACGCGCTGCAGATGGTCGAGGGCCACGCGACGAGCGGGCGAAACGGACATACGGAGGAGCGGCTGTGAGCGAGGGGTCGAAGGAGGGCGGGCCCGGCCGGCGGCGGGCGCTGCGGTCGGCCCGAGGCGGCGCCGAGGGGCGCAGGGCGGGAACCGGCGTCGGGGCGTTCAGCGCTGCCCGGAGGGATCGGGGAGAGGGGGCGGAAGGCCGACCCGGTCGATCACGTCCGACAGGTCGACGCGCTGGATGCCGATGCTGGCATTCAGCATCGCGTCGAGGAAGGGTTTGTGAGAGGCCCCGACGAGGACGAGGATGCGCTCACCGGGGTGGTGCGCGGTAAGACGGCGGATGTGGGCCGTCATGAGCAGGTTTCGCGTTTCCCAGAGGGCCGCCCGGGTGCGGTCGAGGCGGGATTTCAGCCGCGTCCGGTAGTACAGGAGCCACTGCCGCCGGACGCCTGCTTCCAGGAAGGCGTCCCGGTTGATGCGGCGATAGAACGGAAGCAGGTCGCCGCGGGCGACGGCCCGTCGCCGGTGGTCGCGGATGCGGGCGGTAAACGCCTGCAGCGCCAGCAGGGAGTCGACCGGAAGCGACCGCCGGAGCGGCTGCTCGATTCCGACGAGGAGGTCCTTCTCCCGATGGTCGTCGATCGGCACCACCTGCGGCAGGTCCAGCCGGCGTGCCAGGCGGATGCCGACCGCGTCGATTTCGTGGGCCCGGATCCGGCGGTAGCGGAAGTACTGCACCGTGGTGTCGGCCACCACCGTCTGCGCCTGCCGCGTCGAGTCGGAGAGGTACGACCACTGCAGGGCCGCCGAGTGGATCCGGTAGGCGGCCAGGAGCGTCTGGACGAGGTCGAGGCGCTGCGCCGGAGGCAGTGACGCCGTCGCGCCCTCGAGGTGGTGCAGGAGCGAGTCGGCGCGGGCGCCGGCTGCGTCGGCGCTCAAGCCGAGGGCGGCCTGCGCCCGCTTCCCGTAGCGCAGTTGGGGTCCGGCAAACCGCTGCACGAGCGAGTCGTAGGCGGCCCGTTGCTGCATCGACGTGATGGCCGAGGGGGGCAGCGCCTCCACGGCCACGGCCGAGGGGTCGTAGGCTTCCAGCACGTCGACCAGGCGGTTCACCATCACCGGCCGAAAGCGGGGACCGATGCGGGTGAGGTGGGGCGTGCCGAGAACGAGAACGCGGGTTCTCAGACTCTCGGCGACGGCCACGTCGGACGACGAAAAGGGGGTCTCGCGCGCCGCGGAATCGGCCGGCGCCCCCTGTGCGGTTGCAGGGTCGGGCCCGGTCCCCACTGCGAGCAGAAGGCCCAGCGCCGCCCAGGCAACAGCACGCGCGACCGAAGAGAAGGCAGGAGCCGCTCGAGGCATGGGCGAAGGCGTGTCGTCACGGGGTGAAAGAGGCACCGGGTGAAGGGGGCACCGGGTGAAAGAAGCCCCTGGTGAAGGCCGCCCCGGAAGCCGCCGCCCCGTGTCGGGCGAGAGCCGGCGGAGGCGGGGTCGGCCGGGGGCGGTCCGGACGCAGAAAAGGGCGTCCTGACGGGGAAGACGCCCTTTTCCGGTGCTCCGTCGAATGTCGTCCCCGTCGCGGGGTGGACGGGGGTGTCGGTCGCGATCCAGTCGTCACACTATTCCATGTGCGTTACCCCATGTGCGTTTGCAGATCTTCGCGGCGGTGTCGCTGGCGGAGCTTGCGGAGGGCTTTCTCCTTGATCTGGCGGACGCGCTCGCGGGTGAGGTCAAACCGCTTGCCGATTTCTTCCAGCGTCAGCGGGTGCTCGCGTCCAATCCCGAAGTACAGCCGGGTGATCTCCGCTTCCCGGTCGTGGAGGGCGTCGAGGGCCCGCTCGATGTCGATCTTTACCGACTCCTCCATCATCTCCTCGTCCGGGTCGTCGCTGTCGTCGTCCGGAAGAACGTCGAGGAGACTGTTGTCGTCCTCTTCGTTGAAGGGGGCGTCCATCGACAGGTGCCGGGAGGTGTGCTGCATGGCTTCCCGGACCTTGCGGACGTCGATTTCGAGCTCTTCGGCAAGCTCTTCGATGTTGGGCTTGCGCTCCTTCTCCTGCTGGAGCTTCGCGCTGGCCTTGCGGATCTTGGAGATGGTACCGATGCGGTTGAGCGGGAGCCGGACGACGCGGCTCTGCTCGGCGAGGGCCTGCAGGATGGCCTGGCGGATCCACCAGACGGCGTAGGAGATGAACTTGAAGCCGCGGGTCTCATCGAAGCGCTTCGCCGCCTTGATGAGACCGTAGTTTCCTTCGTTGATCAGGTCGGCAAGCGAGAGACCCTGGCCCTGGTACTTCTTGGCGACGGAGACGACGAAGCGAAGATTGGCGCGACAGAGCTTGTGGAGGGCTTCTTCGTCCCCCTCCTTGATGCGTTGGGCCAGCTCGACCTCTTCCTCCGGTTCCAACAGGTCGATTTTGCCGATCTCTTGGAGGTACTGGTCTAGCATCCGTTGTTCGCGAGGAACGTACATATGGCTCCGGTCGGTTGGTCGTGACGGTAGCTATGAGGCAGTGAGAACGGGTGGGCACGTCCAGACGTCCAGGATCGCGCTCGGTAGCACCCGAGCCTGGTCACAGCTTCTGCAGGGGTGCAGGCTGCCCGCAAACGCGGCCCATGTGCGAGATGCCCCGCGGATACATGGTAACAAGGCCGTAAAACGTGGTTTCGTGAACCGCGAATTCAGCACGAGTGAGCCAAGGGCTTGTTCCGCCAAAACGAGTGAGATACGGCGGATCGGCGGGAAAAGTCAATGCGACCGATCGAGAGTCGTCAAAACTCCATCCGCAACGGAGCGGTCTTCGCTCATTCGCGGGACTTTCGTCTGTCCGCTGATGTTGTCGCGCGATTCCTGCAGCCAGGTGTAGAAGGCACCTCGCGGGAGGCTGCAGATCGTCGGGGCGGCGAACGCATCGGCGTTGCGTCGGATCTGATAGTGCCGGTTGACGTCTTGCAGGTAGCGGTCGATTTCGTCGGCAAAGGCCTCGACGTCGTCGGGCGGGTGGGTGAACTCGACCAGCCACTCGTGCCCGGGGCGGTCGTGGGAGCCGCTGGACTCGGCGCGGGGCGACACGTGGTAGTCTTTCACGTGCGCGCCGGTTGCGTCGCAGGCGTGGCGGAGGGCTGCCCGGGCTTCGTCTCCAAACACCGCCTCCCCGTACTTGTCGATCATCTCGCTCGTTCGCCCCGCGACGGTGATCTTCGGCGGTGCGGTCTGCGTGAACCGAATGACGTCGCCCACGCTGTACGACCAGAGCCCGCTGCAGGACGTAATGTACAGCGCATACCGGACGCCGGTTTCGACGTCGGCAACGGTGTAGCGACGCGGGTTGTCGTCTCGGATCTCGTCCATGCGCACGAACTCGAAGAACAGACCGTTGTCCAGGTGCAACAGCATGGACGGGTCGCTCAGGTCGTTCTGGAAGGAGAAGAACCCTTCCGAGGCGCCGTACGTCTCGATGAAGTCGATGTCGCCGCCGATTTGCGTGCGCAGCAGGTCGCGGTACGACCGGAGGGCGACGCCGCCGGAGATGAACACCTGCAGATTCGGCCAGACTTCCTTGACGGTCGAGACGGACGTCCCGTGCCGCTCGTTGTACACGTCCAGAAGCTTTTCAAACAGGACCAGGCCCCACGTCGGGGCCATCACGAGGAGCCGGATGTCCATGTCGGCGGTTCGCTCGGCAATGGCCTGCAGCTTCTCCTCCCAGTCCGGAAGGAACGATACCTCGTTGGGAACCGCCTGCAGCAAGGCGCTAAAGAAGCCGGGAGCGTTCTCAGCCAGAATTCCGCTGACCTCGCCGATGAGCGTTCCCGGATAGTTCGGATCCTCTTCGATGCGCCCGGGCAGCGTAAGGTGCTTGCCGAAGAAGAAGCGCGGGTCGAGCGTCTCCTGCAAATAGGTGAGCCCCGTCCCGATGCTGAAGCTCCGGTCGTAGGCCACCATCTCATCGGTGATGGGGATGATCTTGCCGTCGGACACGGTGCCGCTGGAGACGGCGAAGTTCGTCACCCGCCCCGGCCACATCACGTCGGTGGCCCCGTCGCGGACGCGGGTGGCGTCGTCCACGATGTCGTCGTAGGTGTGGAGCGGGACCTGCTCTTGATAGGCGGCGACCACGTCGTCGGCGCGGGCGATGGAGCCGAAACCGTAGCGCCGCCCCCACTCGGTGTCGGCGGCCCGGGTGAGAAGAGTGCGAAGCACGCGGCGCTGGGTGGCGACGGGCTGCTCTTTGAACGAGCGGACGCGGCGAAGCGGGCCGACCCATTCCAGCGCAGCGCGAAGCAAGTTCTCCATCGAGACCGAACCGTTGGGGAGTAGGGATGAACGACGAAGCCGGAACAAGCCGGGAGAAGCCGCGGCGAGGCATCCTGCGCAGTCTGCGGGCGAGGCGTCCGCCCCGGCCGCGGCTCCCGCGGAATGCCTCCGGCTGGGGAACGCCCCGACGGACGGTGCCTCCCGTCCGTCGCCCCGTCCTTTGCTCCGTCCTTCAGCGGGTTCTACGCCGAACGGGCGAGCGGGAGGAGGCAACCGGACGGTGCGCGGGGCCGGCCCGGAGCATCTACCGGGAGCAATCCATAGTGGGAGCAATCCATGTTGGGAGCGAGCCATGCCGGAAGCAATCCGTATCATCAGACCGGCAGGCGCCGGCGGTGTTCGCGGCTCGGGCACCGGGCGTCTCGTTCTTCGGTTCGGCACGCAGGAAGAACCGGAAAAATTCACGAAAACACGCCGGCGAGTCTCGAAGTCGCCGTCTGGTCCGTACCTTCTGTATGCTGCATTTTCTGTACGCCGCATTTTTCATTCGACGAATCCCGGCGCGAGCGCCCGTTCGATCCACCGTTCCCCGACGCTCCCTCCCGCACGCGGTGCGCCACCGTCTACGACTGATTCTTGCTTATGACCGACTCCCCCTTCCGGATGCCCCCCTTCGATCCGTCCGACTTTCCCGCCGATCGATTCGTCTTGGATTGCCGCGGGCACGCCCTCGATTGCCGCCCCGGGGCCCCCGCCGGCGCCCACGTGATGGGCATTTTGAACACGACCCCCGACTCGTTTTCGGACGGGGGACAGTACGTGGCGGTGGAAGACGCGCTGTCGCGGACGGCCGAGATGCTCAGCGAAGGGGCGGCGATTATCGATGTCGGCGGAGAGTCGACCCGGCCGGGGGCCGATCCGGTCGGGCCCGAGGAAGAGCGCAACCGCGTCGTCCCGGTGATCGACGCGATTTCCGGCCGGTTCCCCGACGCGCTGATCTCGATTGACACCTACAAGCCCACCGTCGCCCGGGCGGCGCTCGAGGCCGGTGCGCACATCGTCAACGACGTCACCGGGCTGCGCGAGCACCCGGAGACGGCGGACATCGCAGCCGAGATGGGAGCGCCGCTCGTTATCATGCACTCGGTCAACGAGCCCGGGGCCCTCACCGAGGCGCAGGCGTACGACGACGTGACGGGCGACGTCGAATCCTCCCTCGAAACCTCCCTCGAGATCGCGGCGCAGGCCGGCGTGCCGCACGTCGTCACCGACCCGGGATTCGGCTTCGGGAAAGACGCAAGCGACAACCTCCGGCTTCTGAACACGGTGGATCATCTCCTGCAGCTCGACCGCCCTGTTCTCGTGGGCGTCTCGCGAAAGAGCACCATCGGGACCCTGCTCGGACGCAACGGCGAGCCGCGTCCGGTGGACGACCGCCTCCACGGATCGCTCGGGGCCACTGCGCCGGCGGTGATGCGGGGCGCCACCCTCGTCCGCACCCACGACGTCGGCCCCACGGTCGACTTTCTGTCGGTTCTGGGGGCGACGATGCAGGAGCGATAGCCGGTCCGATCTCGGCACCTCCGGCCCCGCCCCGGCCGGCTCGACGCATGCGGCCCCTCTCGACGATCGCTCCCTCACGGTTCTGCCCGGCCCGCCTTGACGATTTTCCAGATCATCCGTCTCGGAATCGGCGACGTCATCGAAATCGCCCTCGTCGCCTACATCCTCTACCAGCTCTACCAGCTGGTGCGGGGCACGATTGCCGTGCAGATTGCCGTCGGCCTCATCGCGCTCTTCGGGGTGCAGTTGGTCGTGGAAGTGGCCAACATGACCGTCCTGACCACGGTCTTCAGCTACCTGAACCAGGTGTTCGTCTTGGCGGTGATCGTCATCTTTCAACCGGAGATTCGCCGCCTGCTTCTGCTGCTGGGCAAGAACCCGATCATCCGGCGGATCATGAGCACGTCGGACCAGAGCCAGATCATCGACGAGACCGTGGGGGCGGTGGAGCAGATGACCGGGAAGCACATGGGGGCTCTCATCGCGTTTCAGCGCGTGACCGGTCTGCGCAGCTACATCGAAACGGGCGAGCCGCTGCAGGCGGAGGTGTCGCGCGACCTGCTGCTCTCGATCTTCTACGGCCAAAACCCCCTGCACGACGGCGCGGTGATCATTGCCAACCGACGCATCGAAGCGGCCCGGTGCATCCTGCCGGTTTCCACCAGCATGAAGCTCAGCCCGCAGCTCGGCCTGCGTCACCGGGCCGCCGTGGGCCTGACGGAGCAAACGGACGCCTTCGTCGTGGTGGTCTCCGAGGAAACCGGAAACATCAGCGTCTCGCGCGACGGCGCCCTGATCTCGAACATTACCCCCGAGGAGCTGCGCACGTACCTGACGAACGCGCTGTCGGGCACCTCCCCGACCGGCCGCAACGGAAGCCTGCCCGGTT
>CAKZLV010000026.1 GCA_937127285.1 uncultured Bacteroidota bacterium | reverse complement strand
CCGTGCCGGGGGAGTTAGCCGAGAGACTGGTAGATGAAGAGCGCGAAGAGGAGGAGCCCGATCAGGTAGAGAAGGCTCATCGGGTTGCGGCGCTGGTGGCGCTTTCGCCCGGCGCGCATGCGCCGCTTGAGGTCTTCTTCCTCCTCCGGGTCGAAGTAGCGGGGCTGGTAGTCAAACGATCTCGGCTTTCGGCCGCCGGGTCGAAACAGGCCCATGGGTACGAAGGCGTCGGTGATGGGGATGCATCGGGGAGATCAAACTTCGCGCCTCCGCGCTGCGTTCCGGTCCGGCACGCGGCCGGGGCGACCAGGGCGGGTGCGGCCGGCGGGGCGGGCGCGGGAGGTACCGGGCGGATCAGGCGAAGAAATTCGTCCCGAAGCGCAGGTAGAGGTAGATGAGCGGAGCGGCCACGACCATCGCGTCGAACCGGTCGAAGAGGCCGCCGTGTCCGGGAAGGATGGAGCTGGCGTCTTTCGTGCCCGTGGAGCGTTTGAGCTGGCTTTCGGCGAGGTCGCCGGTCTGGCTCAAGATGCCGCCGCCGAGGAGGAGGGCCGCCACATCCAGGCTGCTGAGGGCCGGCAGGACCGTGCCTTTGAACCCGAGGGCGACGACGACCGCCGCCGCGGCCCCGCCCAGCGATCCCTCCCAGGTTTTGTTGGGCGAGATGTCCGGCGCCAGCGGTGTGCGCCCGAGGGAGCGGCCGGTGTAGTAGGCAAAGATGTCGGTCGCCCACACGAGGAAGAGGGTCATGAGGGTCAGCCAGAAGCCCGTCAAACCCGCCTCCGGGCCCGGGCCTTCGCGGATGGCGACGAGGGTGCCCAGGAGACCGGCCGGGTAGACGGCCCCGGCCAGCGTGATGCAGAGGCTGCTCAGGAACTGCGCCTGCGGGAGCAGAAACGGAGAGGCGACGAGGAAGCCGACGCCCCAGGCGAGGGCGGCGGCGCCGAGGCCCGGGGTAAGTGCGGCGCCGACGAGGAGGGCGCCCAGGACGAGCCCGGGCAGCTGGGCCGGGTGCTCGCCGGCGGTTCGCGCCATGTCGTAGAGCTCCGACTGCGCCACCGCCCCGATTCCCGCAATCAAGACGGCGAACGGCCATCCGCCCGCGTACGCGAGGGCGATGACGACGGGAGCGGCGATGAGCGCCGTACCGATGCGTCGAAGCTGTTCACTCACAGAGCCGGGAGGGTTCGGCGCGAGAGACGGGTCGATGAGGCCAGGGGGACGTTTGGGGCCTCCTACGAGGATTCGTCCTCCTCGTCGTCGTCCGGCGGAGAGAGCTGAGTGGACTCGTGGCCGGAGTCCAGCATCGAGTCCGCGTCGGTGTCGTGGGCCGGCGGGGCGTCCGGGTCGGCGCCGAGCGCGGCTTCTTCCAGCTCCTCGTCGGAGAGGCGATGTTGGAGAAGTTCGACGGCTTCCTCGGCGTGATCGGGCGGCACCATGACGTGGACGTCGGCCAGGTCGCCGACGTTGAGGTTGAACGCATGATCGCGCTGAGTGAGGACAACGGCCGGGATGCCGCTGTCGTCCAGGCGATCGCGCACGAGATCCCCTTCATAGTCGGTGCTGGTGCGAAAGACGCTCACCCAGTCTTCGTAGGTACTCATAACGTCGCAGGGGCGGTACGGAGCAGAGGCAGTGCGGGTAGAACGGCGCGCCGGGGCCCAGGCTTGGGATCCAGGCTTGGGATCCAGGTGCCGGGATGCAGGTGCCGAATGCAGACGGCACGATGCAAGAGCCGGGATACGGACGCCGGGATGCGGACGCCGGGATGCGGACGCCGGGATGCGGGCGGGTCGCGGGCAAGGGAGCGCCCGGAGAGGGCGGCCCCGTCAGCCGCTCTTCCTGGATGGCGCGCCCGATGGGGGCGGTGCGCCCGACCGGGCGTCTTGGCCGTCTGGGCGAACCGCGGCGGCCTGGCGGTGCAGAACATACAGGATGCCGCCGAAAAACACGAACCCCGCAATGGCCGCCGCGGCCGGCACCGAGAGGTCGTGGAGCAGTTCGGGGGAGAGGTCCGGCTGCTGCTCGACGTAGCGGGCGCCGACGACGGCCAGAGCGTTGTGCGCGAAGTGGACCAGGATGGCCGGTAGGAGGCTTCCGGTGCGCCAGGTGAGGTAGGCCAGGAAGATCCCCAGCAGCGTGAGCGGGAGCACCTGAGACAGGCGAAGGTGGTAGAGGCCGAACACCCCGCCGGAGAGAACGATGCCGGCGGCGGGGCCGAGCGACCGTTCGAACTGTCGCTGGACGTACCCTCGGAATGCCAATTCCTCGAAGATGCCCGGGACGACGGCCATCATCGTCACGTTGAACCAGAGCCCGGTGTCGCTCTGCAGCACCGTTTCGATGAGTTGGAGCTGCGACTCCTCGAACTGCCGAAGGCCGTCGGGCAACGCAATCTGGCGGTTGAGTTCCGCCAGCCATTGCACGCCGGGCTGCAGGGCGATCAGGGCCAGCAGGGAGAGGCCGACGAGCCCCCAGGTCGACCGTCGGAGCCGAAGGAACGCGGAGAGGTCCCGCGAATGCAGGCGGGCCAGTCCTGCGGTGAGGAGGCCGAGGCCCACCACCTGCCCGATGCTGTTGCTAATGAGGATTTCGCGGGTGTAGCGGCCGATGAGTTCGGCCTGGGCGGCGGTGCTGGCCCCGAGGTCTTGCAGCTCTCCGGCCGGGACGGAGACCAGCACCCAGGCCCCCACGAGGACGGACGCAACGCCCTGAAAGACCAGAAACGTGGCGACCACGCCGAGAAGGGCCGTGGCGAAGGAGCGGACGGCGGGCGAGATCGTCGACCGCTCCAGCGGGCCGTCGAGGCGGATCCGCCCGCCCGGCGTCCAGGCATCCAGGAGCCAGGCGGCGCGCGGCGACGACCCGGTCGAGGACCGAATCCCGCCCCGCTCCCCCTGCGGGGACAGTTCCGACCCGGACCGCGAGACCTGCGCCGCCGTGGTGCCAGCATCTTCTGCGTCGGCCGCCTGCTGGTCGGCGTCTTGCGGGTCGGCGTCTTGCGGGTCGGCTGCCTGCGGGTCCGAATCGTCGGTCCCGGACGCGTCGCCCGGTGCAGGGCCTCCAGCGGCGGGATCGCCGGTCGGGTCGTCCCCGGTCGGGTCGTCGCGGGTCGAGTCGTTGGAAGGCATGGGCATGGACGGCGGATCCGGTCGGCGGGCCTGCGGCGGGAGAGGACTCGCTTGAAAGCCCCAGCCACCGTCCGGTTTGGGGCTTCGCCAAGTCTTTGCAGGAACATTTCGGCGGTCGGTCGCGAATACACACGTGCTATCGCCCCCAGGGGGATCTGCCGCCCCGCTCCCGGCGGGGCAAACGGCCGGACAAGACGGCCGGCATCCCGGCGGCTGAATTTTCTGCGCTCGTAGCTCAGTTGGATAGAGCGTCAGATTCCGGTTCTGAAGGTCGGGGGTTCGAATCCTCCCGAGCGCACGACGCCTCGATCCGCCCTCCGCGGATCGGGGCTTTTCTGTGTGGAAACGACGCTGCGGGCCGACCCCTCTGCCGGGAGACGGATCCGGGGCTCGGTGGCTGCTCTGGGGCTCGGTGGCTGCGGGGACGCCGGGAGGCTTCCCGTCTCGCCTTCCTCCGCCCTGCGCGGACCGCCCGGCGCCGCCCCGGCTGGATCGAGATCGGGGCCTGAATCGTAGTCACCGCCCGTCCCTTCCCGGTGTCGGCAGCCCCGTCTCGGCCGTTTCGATTCGCATCCCCTGCCTCACCGCGTCGTCCGCGCCGTGATGAAAACCCTCAGCACGCAGCTCTCCTATTTCCTCCAGAACAAGCAGATCCGGCAAAACCTGCCGATCCTGCTTCGCTACGTGGCGGCGCTCATCATCGTGATCGCCGTCTTCACGGTGCTCTTCCACTTCATCATGCTGTATGAGGGGAAGGAGCACTCGTGGATCACCGGGCTGTACTGGACGCTGACGGTGATGAGCACGCTCGGGTTCGGAGATATCACCTTCCAGTCCGACCTCGGCCGCCTCTTCAGCGTCGTGGTGCTCATCACGGGCATCGTGATGCTCTTGATCGTGCTGCCGTTCGCTTTCATCCGGTTCTTCTACGCCCCCTGGCTGGAGGCGCAGATTCGGTCGCGCGCGCCGCGATCGCTGCCGGCGACGACGGAGGGGCACGTCCTTCTCACCAGCCGCGACGCCATCGCTCCCGGCCTCATCAGCCGCCTGGAGCGAGACGACATCCCGTACGCGCTGCTGGAGCCGGATCCCACCCTCGCATCGGAGGGGCGAATCGAAGGGCTGAACACGGTGGTCGGAGAGGTGGACGACGACGAGACCTACCGGCGCCTGCGGGCGGACCGGGCCGCGCTCGTGGTGGCGAACCGCGACGACATCGTGAACACGAACATCACGCTCACCGTGCGCGAAGTCGCCCCCGACGTCCCGATCGCCGCCATCGCTCGCGACGAGGATGCCATCGACATCCTCGAACTCAGCGGGGCAACGCACGTCCTGCCCCTGAAGCAGTGGCTGGGCGAGCAGCTCGCGAACCGCATCAACGCCCGCCGGGCCGGCATCCACCCGATCGGCGAGTACCGCGACCTGCAGGTGGCCGAGGTGCCCGTACACAACACGCCGTTTTCGGGTCACTCCATTCGGGAGACGCGCCTGCGCGAGCAGACCGGCGTCAGCGTCATCGGCGTGTGGGAGCGCGGCCGGTTTCAGGCGGCGCGCCCCGACACCGTGCTTACCGATGCCAGCGTTCCGATCGTGATGGGCCGTCCGTCGCAAGTCGCCGGCCTCGACCGGTTTCTGTCCGATTACGACGTCAACCGCCACCCCATCCTGCTGATCGGCGGCGGCACGGTGGGTTCGGCCGCGGCGCGGTCGCTCGAGCGGCGCGGCGTCTCCGTCCACCTCGTGGAACGAAGCGCGCAGCGATGCCGGCGCCTGCAAGACACCTGCGACGACGTCTTCTGCGGCGACGCCTCCGACTACAGCCTGCTCCACCGCGCCGGGATCGACGAGACGCCCAGCGTCCTCCTCACCACCAACGACGATGCGGTCAACATCTACCTGACCTCCTACTGCCGGCGCCTCAACCCGGAGCTTCGCATCGTCAGCCGCATCACGCACGAGCGAAACCTGGAGGCGATCTACCGGGCGGGAGCAGATTTTGTGCTGAGCTATTCGACGCTCGGCGTCGACGTGCTGACGTCGATCCTGAAGCAGAAAGAACTGGTCGTGCTCGGTGAAGGGGTGGATCTGTTCACGCGGTCGGTTCCCTCCTCCCTGGCCGGACGCACGCTGGCGGAGAGCGAAATCGGTGCCCGAACGGGTCTCAACGTCGTCGCCCTCAAGAACGGAGAGACGATCCGGACGGACCTTCCGCCCGACACGCCCCTGCCCGACGGCTGCGAGCTGGTGATGGTGGGCTCCGACGATCAGGTCGATGCCTTCGTCGACGCGTATGAGCGGTGAATCGTCGGCCAGGAGAGGCCCCGCCCCGGCAGGGCCTCTAGGGCTCCGGTTGGCGCGACGGAGAGAAGTACGCCGTGCGTCCCCCCGCTTTCACCGTCTGCAGCTTCTCGCCCGTAAACGGGTCTCGGTCGTCTCCGCGCCGGTGCGGCAGCAGGTACCGATCCGGCGGCAGCGCGTCGGGATCGGCCTCGTGCTGGATGGCCACGTGCAGGACCTCCTTCATCGCGTCGAAGAGGGCGTGGCGGGGCTCGGCGTCCAGACCGGCGATCTTCGCGCGGGGATGCACCCCCACCTGAAACAGAATCTCGTCCGCGTAAATGTTGCCGAGGCCGGCGAGCACGGACTGGTCGAGGAAGGCGGTCTTGATCATTCCCCGTCGGCCCGACAGGACGGCCTCGAACCGGGGACGGTCGATGCGCAGGGCGTCGGGGCCCAATCCCTTGGTCTCGACATACGCGTCCGGGTCGTCCACCAGCCCCACCCGCCCGAGCTTGCGCGGCACGGTGAAGGCAAGCGTCTCCCCCGCGTCCAGCGCCAGCTGCACGTAGGCGTACTCCGGAACGTCGTCTTCGGGGACAACCCGGAGGCGGCCGGTCATCCCGAAATGAAACCGAAGCCAGGCGGGACTGCCTCCTCCCTCGTCGTCGCCTCGTTCCAATCGGACGAACAACTGCTTGCCGTGCCGCCGCGGCGCCCCCGCTGTTGCCCCGCGAACGGCCCGCTGCAGGGTGGAGACAGACACGCCGTCGAGCACGAGCGGGTCGCCGACCACCGCGCCGGTGAGCGTCCGGTGCTGAACCTGTCGCTCAACCCGGCGGCGGTACACTTCAACATCGGGAAGTTCGGGCATTGTGGGAAGCAGGTAACGGTGCGGACGGGATCGTGCAAACGGAACCGTGCAAACGGAACAATGCAAACGGGACGGCAGAGAGATACCGACGGTCCGGCCCGGACGATCCGAAACGCGAATGGGGTAGGCCCAGGATCTCGGACCGGCGGTCCGATCCCGGCAGTCCGATCCCGGCGGTCCCGTCCCGGCATTGCCGGCGGGACGGGGGCGAACGATCGAGTGCAATCCGCGACGATCCGCCCCGGCTCCCTCCCTTTCGTGACCTGCTCTCTCATGCCCCGCTCTCTCGTGCCCCCTTCGATGAAGGCACGTTCCCGTTCTCGGTTCCGCCGACGCGCGTTGCCGAACGGGGCCCGGACTGAATTCCGCGAGCGGACCGTAGGTGCGAGGCCCTTCCTGCCCGCCGTCCGGCTGCCTCGGGGGCGGTAGAGAACGGCCCGCCCCCCGGCGGGACTGTTCTCCGACGGTTCCTTCGGAACTCAGACGCGGGCGGGGGCTTCGCCGTCAGCCGCCGGCCTGTCGGCTCGGTCGGTCGCCGGGGCACGCTCGACGTAGTGGCCGTGGACCCAGCCCTGCAGGTCCATCTCATCGTCCACCACGTCCAACACGTCGACCCGCCGCCAGGCCGCGTGCGCATCGAGGACCGCCAGGCGCGTCCCCGGCGGCAGGGCCCGATCGAGAACGCGGTCGTGGTGCGTGCCGGCCCCGGCGCGCAGGTTGAGGGACGTCGTCGTGCGGTAGACCGGCTCCGTATCCGCCGCCCGGCCCATCACCCGCGAGCGGAAGCTCTCCATGGGAAATGCGGGGCCGGGATCGACCTTGCGGTGCGGAGAAATGTCGTCGTGGCCGATGACGTCGAGGAGGTCGTACTTCCGGACGAGCTCGCTGGCAGCCTCCGCGGCGACTTGCAGCTGCGCGGTCGGAAACAGCTCCCAGCCGCGCGGGGCGGACTCGTGTCTGTGCGTAGCTGTCAGGACCTGATCGTCGGCATAGGTCTCGCCGAACCAGGCCCGCCACCGCCCCCCCGCCTGCTCGAGGGGGCCTGCGTTGGCGAGTTCGATGCCAAGGCTGTACCGGTTGAGTCCGCGGCGTCCCTCCCAGGCGCTCGGCCCTGCGTGCCAGGCCATGCGGTTGAACGGCACGAGTTGGGTGACGGACCCGTCGCGGGCGATGACGAGATGAGCGGAGGCCCGGGCCCGGCGGCTCGTTAGCCAGCGAATGGACGATGCCGCCGACGGCCCCGCGGTGAAGTGCATGACCAGATAGTCGGGATCGAGGGGCTCGCCGCGGTTCGGGCTGCTCTCGTACGGCACGGCCGGGCCATCGCCGGCGTGCAGGCGGTGGCGGAGGATCTTCATAGCGCGAAGCAAATGGGTGGGCGGCGGTTCGTAGTCCGAGTCTACCGCCGAATCTGCCCGGTGCCATGCGCCGTTACTACCGGACGGGATCACCCGCTGCCGGATTTACAGCCCGCGCGATGGAGTACCGTGCTGGTGGATCCACCCGGCCGGAGGTCGCACAGCGTCCCTCCAGCGGCAGCCCTCGCCCGGCGACGGATCGCCGCGTAGACACGGCCTGCGTGGGGAATCGAAGGAGGAGACGTGCCGGCGGAATGGGTTGATGCACCGGAGTGGTTATCGGGAAGCGTTCGTTCACGGGTGGGGCTGGTTGTGACGGAGCCCGAAGGCGGAGACGCGGACGACCGTTGCCGCGCGGCCCCGGTCCGGCCGAACGTGCTCTCACCGCTCCCCTCTTCCCACTGCGCATCTTTCCCACTGCGCATCTTTTCCGATGGAGGGCCTGATGGAGAGACGATGCCAGACGGCCGCAGAGGCTTTCTGTGTTTCTTGACGGTTTTTGTTTTTGCAATAACGGAATTAATCGGTGTGCGCCCCCGGGTGCTCGTCCGGGCTCCCTCCGCCGGGAACGGCACCGGGGCACGGGGGCGAGAGATCAGCCCGGCACGAGCCCGTCGGAAACCGAAGCGAGGCCTCCCGTTCCGGCGGCAACGAACAGCAGGTAGAGGAGCACCAGAACCCCGCCGGCCCACCGCGGCACGCGTCCGCGCCACAAGACGGCGGAGATAAAGACGACCGTTCCCAAACCCAGGGGCAAGTAGGCGTTCAGAATCGTATCGCTCACCGGGACGGGGCGCACGAGGGCGATGATGCCGGCATTGAAGAGGAAAAAGGCGAGGACGGACCCGATCACGTTTCCGATCGTGATGTCGGGGCGTCCGGTCCAGGCCGCGGGCAGTTCGCGGGCGACCTCTTCAAGACTGACGAGCAGGGCGAGGATCGTCATGCCGAAGGTGGTATCGCTGAGGCCGAGCACCGGGAGGAGGGCCGTGGAGGACCGGACGACCAGCTCGCTGCCGACGACGATGCCGGCCAAGCAGAGGACGAACCGAACGATCGCCCGGCCGCCGCGGGTTTCGGCATCTTCCTCCGCCGCGGCCGCGACGGCCTCGGTCGGGGCGACCGCGCGGCCCAGGTGCTCCTGCCAGAGGAGGACGCCCACGGCGGCGACGTATCCGCCGAGGAGAAGCGCTCCGTCCAGGCGCGAGAGGCAGCCGTCCAGGCAGAGCCCTCCGAAGAGGGCAGCCGCGCCGACGGGGACGACGAGGACCGCCTGCGGAACCGCCTCGAAACGCAGAGGCGCGAGGACGGCCGTCACCCCGAAGGCGAGGGCCACGGCAACCATCGCCGAGCCCAGGATGGTGCCGAGAGCGATGCCGGCCGACGCCTCGACCGTACCGGCAATGCCGACCGCGAGATTTTCCGGATCGAATCCGATGAAGACCGTGCTGATCAAGAACGCGGACCGGCCCAGGCGCGCCGCCGTGCCGAGCGTGCTCTCCACGAGGGCCTCGGCGGCGGCGATCACCAGACCCAACCCCACGAAGAAGAGACCGATGGAGAGGCCGATGCTCACGTCGAAAAACGGACTGGGAAAAACGGACTGGGAAAAACGGATTGGGTACGGCGCGGTAACAGGGGCAGCCGGCCGGCCGGGTTGGCACGGGGCGACACAGGCCTGGCGACACAGGGCCGGCGGCATAGGGCCAGCGTCACAGGGCCAGCGTCACAGGGTCCAACCGATGGGCGGCGGAGACCGATCCGGGCGACCAGGAGGCGGCGTCCGCTGCGGCCAGCCCCCCGCCACCGATCCAGTATGTACGGATGTCGTAGAGCGTCTGAAACGTCAGATAGCGCCCCCCGATCATCAGCAGGAGCGCCGGGAAAAACAAGTCGACGCGGTACAGCGAAAGCGCGTACGCGACTGCAAGGGTCAGCAGCAGCCACACCGTCCCCTTACAGCACGCAGTCGATCCCATCGAGCGCCATGTGGATCAAGAGACCGAGGCCGACCAGGTGCAGTCTGCCCGCAGCGAGACGCGCATCCGGACGATCGGTCGCTCGCCCCACGACCGGCGGAAGAACAAAGAGAGCCGCATAGATCACGATCGCTGGGGCGGTGTGCAGGGGGTGGAACCCGAGGGAGCACCGATTCGGGTCGTAGATCGGGTCAGCCAGCACGTGATCGACATCGACGATCATCGTCGCAATCATGATCCCCGTCGCGCTGCGCCAGCGGCCGCGGTAGAAAGCGAGCGCGACGAGCAGCGGGACGACAACGTGCAGAGCGATATGGACCATGGTACGACCCCCGCTTCCCCGTCTCTCCGCTTCCCCGTCTCTCCGTCTCCCCGCTTCCCCGTTTCCCAACCGCCCTCTACTCCACCGTCACGCTCTTCGCGAGATTCCGGGGCTGGTCGACGTGGCACCCGCGCATAACGGCGATGTGGTAGGACAGGAGCTGCAGCGGGATGGACGTCAGCAGCGGCGAAAGGAACTCTTCCGTCTGCGGGATGCGCAGGACGTACTCGCAGAGTTCGTCGAGATCGCCGTTGCCCTCATCCGTAATCGCAATCACGGAGCCGTCCCGCGCCACCACCTCTTCGATGTTGGAGACGACCTTGTCGTACGTCGAGTCCTTCATGGCGATGAACACGACCGGCATGAACCGGTCGATGAGCGCAATCGGGCCGTGCTTCATCTCGGCCGCGGGGTAGCCCTCGGCGTGGATGTAGGAGATTTCCTTGAGCTTGAGCGCTCCCTCCAGCGCCACCGGAAAGTTGTACCCCCGTCCGAGATAGAGGAAGTTCGAGGCGTAGCGGTACACATTGGCCATCTCCCGGATCTCGTCGTTCATCTGAAGGACCTCCCGCACCTTGTCCGGCACCTCGGCCAGCGCCTGCAGGTTGCTCGCCATCTCGGCGTTGGAGAGCGTCCGCCCCCGCGCCAGCTTCAGCGCGATCTGCGACAGGACGGCCACCTGTGCGGTGAAGGCCTTCGTGGAGGCGACGCCGATCTCCGGGCCTGCGTGCAGGTAGACGCCGGCATCCGTTTCGCGCGCGATTGTGGAGCCGACGACGTTGCAAATGCCCAGGCACAGAACGCCCTTGCTCCGCGCCTCCCGCACGGCGGCGAGCGTGTCGGCGGTCTCTCCGCTCTGCGAAATCACCAGCACGACGTCGCCGTCTTTCAGGATCGGGTCCCGATACCGAAACTCGCTCGCGTACTCGACCTCCACCGGAATCCGCGCAAACGACTCGATCAGGTACTCGCCCACCAGGGCCGAGTGCCACGACGTCCCGCAGGCGGCGATGATGATGCGGTCGGCGGAGGCGACCTGGTCCCATACCGTGTGGAGCCCGCCCAGCATGACGTCGTTCTCGTCCGGCAGCACCCGCCCGCGCATCGCGTCTTCGAGCGCGTCGGGCTGCTCCATGATTTCCTTGAGCATGAAGTGGTCGTAGCCGCCCTTCTCGATCTCGCCCAGGCTCCACTCCAGCTCGTGCACTTCTTTTTCGAGCGGTACGTTGTCGATCGTCTTCACCTCGTAGCCGGAGCGGCGCACGGTGACGATCTCGCCGTCGCTCAGGTACACCACCTGGCGGGTGTGCTCGACGAGGGGCGCGGCGTCGGAGCCGATGAAGTACTCCCCGTCCCCGATCCCCAGGATGAGCGGGCTCCCCTTGCGGGCAGCGATCAGCAGGTCGTCGTCGGTGTTGGAAACGACGGCGATGCCGTAGGTGCCAACCACCTGGGTGAGGGCCTGCCGCACGGCCTCCTCCAGCGGAAGCTCTGTCTCCTGCCGGATCTCCTCAATCAGGTGCACGAGCACCTCGGTGTCGGTGTCGCTCTGGAAGGTGTAGCCCTTTTCCTTCAGGCTCTTTTTGATCGCGTTGTGATTTTCGATGATGCCGTTGTGCACCAGCGCGAAGCTCCCGTCGCTGCTCGTGTGGGGATGCGCGTTGACGTCGCTCGGCGGCCCGTGCGTCGCCCAGCGCGTGTGGCCCACGCCCAGCGTCCCGCCCAGCGTCTGTCCGTCGATCGCGTGGCGCAGGGCATCCACCTTCCCCTCTCGCTTTTCCACGCGCAGCCCGTCCTCCCCCACGATGGCGAGGCCCGCAGAGTCGTAGCCTCGATACTCGAGCCGCTTCAGGCCCGTCAGCAAGAGGTCGTCAGCTTCCTGGCTACCGATGTAACCGACAATTCCACACATGGTCGAGTTGCACGTTTGGAGAGGAGTGGGGAGGCAGCGAGCCGCCGCCCGCGGCCCGTGCCGATCGCAGGGGACGCGGCCCCCGGAGGACCCGGTCTGACCGCGACGCTGAGGGAAAAGGATGGACCTACCGCGTAGGGTAGAAAGCGGACATCATGCCAGGATTGCAAGTCTCCGCCGGTTCTTGACATGCAGGGCTTCGGGCGCATCTTGGCGTCCCGTCCCGGGCGGCCGGCGCCGCCGGCCCGCCGCTCAGTACCGGTCCAGGGAGAATTTTTCGCCGAGATACGCCTTTCGCACCTCCGGGTCGGCGGCCAGTTCCTCGGCAGATCCATGTTTCAGAATTTCCCCTTCGTACAGGAGGTACGCCCGGTCGGTGATGGCAAGGGTTTCGTGGACGTTGTGGTCGGTGATGAGGACCCCGATCCCGCGCTCCTTGAGTCCGGCCACGATCTCCTGGATGTCCTCGACGGCGATCGGGTCGACCCCCGCAAACGGCTCGTCGAGCAGGAAGAAGCGGGGACGGGTGGAGAGGGCGCGGGCAATTTCGGTGCGGCGCCGCTCGCCGCCGGAGAGGGAATAGCCCTTCGAGTGGCGCACCCGCTGCAGGCCGAACTCGTCGATGAGCTGCTCGACGCGCTGCCTGCGCGCCTCGGCGGAGAGCGACTGAAATTCGAGGACGGCGTGGATGTTGTCCTCGACGGTGAGCTCGCGAAAGACCGACGTTTCCTGAGCGAGATAGCCGATTCCGCGGCGGGCGCGCCTGTACATCGGGAGGCGCGTGATGTCGTCCTCGTTCAGCAGGATGCGGCCCTCGTTCGGCCGCACCATGCCGACGATCATGTGGAAGGTGGTCGTTTTTCCGGCGCCGTTCGGACCGAGGAGACCGACGATCTCGCCCTGGTTGACGCGCAGGCTCACGCCGTCGACAACCGCGCGTTTGTCGTATCGCTTCACGAGGTTGCGGGCGGAAAGACGGAGCCGGTCGTCCGGCGACGGGCGGCCGTCACCGCTTTCGGAGGCGGAGTCGGGAGACGAAGACGTCATGCGGGGCGGGGACTTCTCAATCTTCAGCGCGAAGAGCACGGCCGGGGGCGCGGAGGATGCGGCCGGGCGTTGGATGGGCAGGCGTCGGACGGGCAGGCGTCGGACGGGCAGGCGCGGGGTGGGCGGCTACGGTGCGTCGGGGGGAGAGTCACCGGGCCGGCGGGCGTCGGCGGGCCGGGGGGCGGCCGGCC
>CAKZLV010000025.1 GCA_937127285.1 uncultured Bacteroidota bacterium | reverse complement strand
GGGGCTGTGGACGCGTTGGGGCTATGGACTCGTGGGGGCGTTGGACGCATGGAGGCTCATTGAACAATGATCATTGATCAATGCTCAATGTCCCCCGTCCGTATGCCGGTGGCGGTGCCAGTCGGAGGAGGAGAGAAGAGGAGGCCGGAGTCGATCGGTTCTGTGTGATCGGGGCTCTGTTGAGTCCGGGGAGATCCCGGACCCCGATTACGGACGTGAATTCGCTTTGCTCATTTCGGGATCTCCTCGCACGAAGCACTGGCCTCTCTGGGGAGATCCTGAATCGAGTTCAGGACGACATGC
The DNA here is from genome assembly GCA_937127285.1 of uncultured Bacteroidota bacterium. Taxonomy (GTDB): domain Bacteria; phylum Bacteroidota; class Rhodothermia; order Rhodothermales; family Salinibacteraceae; genus CAKZLV01. The sequence goes on along the minus strand of CAKZLV010000025.1, from coordinate 6,821 downwards.
GTGAACGGGGATGTTTCGGTCTGGACGTTGAGAACGGTCTGGAAGCTGGCAATGATCATTGATCAATGGTAACGTCTCTCTGTCCATACGCCGACGGCGGTGCCAGTCGGAGGAGGAGAGAAGAGGAGGCCGGAGTCTATCCGTTCTGTGTGATCGGGGGTTCTGCCGAGTCCAGGGAGATCCCGGATCAAGTCCGGGATGACAGGCGTGGGTGGAAATTTTCACTCTGGACGTTGAAAACGGTCCGGTAGCTAGCAATGATCATTGATCAATGCTCAATGTTCACCCGTTCATCCATCCAGCCCTTCATCCCTACCGGTCCAGAACGACGCGCATCCCGGTGAAGCCTGCCGGCACGTCCGGGGCGTTCTCGGCCTTCGCATCCTTCAGCGTGACGGCCGAGCCGTTGAGGGGGCGGTCGGCGTCGCTGGCCCACTCGGCCACGTTGCCGCCGACGTCGTAGAGGAGGGGCCCGGCGCCGTTGTCGCTGTGTCCGGGCGGGCGGGAGCCGACGGGCATGCGCAGGACATCGGCCGGCTGCCGCAGGAGGCGGTCCTGCAGGGCCTCCATTTCGTCGGGCGTCGGCGGAAAGCCCGCCCAGTAGGCCGGCGTGTTCTCCGACGAACCGGAGCGCGCCTTCGCCAGCGCCTCCAGTTCGGATTTCGTCGGCAGCCGGTAGCTCCGGCCCGTCTCCTCGCTCAGCCAGTCGACGTAGGCCTGCGCCTGGTCCTGCGTCAGTCCGTGCGCCGGACGGTTGGCGCTTTCATCCGACACGGTGCCGTCGCCGGCGAAGGCCTGATACTGCGCCTGCGTCACTTCGAAGCGGCCGACGGCGAGCGAGTCGCCGAGCATGACCGTCTCCGGCGCGAGCGTACCGTTCACCCGCACCCCGTAGCGCCCGTCTGTCGTGGCGGCCGCGGGCTGCGTTTCCAGCAGTCGCAGCGGGGCGTCTTCGGCCATCAGCCGGTCGGCCACGCGTTCCTCCATGGACGTCGTGTCGAACAGGTAGGTGTCGAACCACTTCAGATCTTCCTCCATCTTGCGCCGCTGGTGGGAGAGCCGCTGCAGGCCGTGCGGCTGGCCGGGATAGCGCAGGTAGCGCACCGGCGCCTTCCCGATCTGCTGCAGCGCCCGGTAGTGCTGCCACCCCTGCTCGGCGGGCACGGCGCGGTCTTCCGTCCCGAAGTGAATGAGCGTCGGCGTCTGCACCTTTTCCATCTCGAAGATCGGGCTCTTCTCGATGTAGTGGTCCAGGTGCTCCCAGGGCGCGCCCTTGAAGTAGGAGTCGTCGAAGCGGACGCCGAACGCGCAGTTGCCGTAGTCGCTGATCCAGTTCACGTTGCCCGCACCCGGTGCAGCGACCTTGAACAGGTCCGGGTGCTCCACGGTCAGCTGAATCGCCAGGATGGCGCCGTTCGACCAGCCGATGACGCCGAGCGAATCTTTGTCGACCAGCCCGCGCTCCTCGGCCAGATCGTCGATCCCGCGCACGATGTCAGGGATCTCCAGCTCGTAGTAGCGCCCCTTGATGGATTCGACGAACTCGAGGCCGTGATGCCCGGAGCCGTGATAGTTCGGGCGGAAGACGAACGCCCCGCGCTGCGCCCAGAGGGGGGCGTAGACCGTCCATCCCAGCCGCCATGCATCCAGGTCCACGCCGCTCGGCCCGCCGTGAATGGTGGTGACGAGCGGGTACTCGCGCCCTTCCTCGTAGTCGAGCGGGTAGTACAGAATCCCGTTCACGGTGTCGCCCTCCGCGCCGGTCCACTCGACGACCTCCGCCTTCGGCATCGGCTTCTCGTCCAGGTAGTCGTTGAGCGTCGTCAGCTCCTCGTCCTCGCGGATCTCGCCGCGGCGGTAGGTGCCGACGCGGTAGGCGGGCGGGACGTCCGGGCGGGAGTGGGCGAACACGATCGTCTCGCCGTCGGGGCCGAGGGTAACGGAGGTCGAATGCCGAAGGCGCTCGTCGTCGACGTCGGTGGCCGACCAGCCGTCGTCCGTCTTCCGGTAGTAGCGCGGCTTCATACGCGGGCCGTCGGCGAGCTGGACGTGAATGCCGTCCGGCGTGACCGAGTACCCGCCGTAGCCGATGCCGTTGTCCCAGTCGAGGGGCACCTCGCGGTACCTCCGGCCGTCCATCGAAAAGTAGTAGAGCTTCTGAATCCCGGCACCTTCGTTTTCGGGGTCGCTGCTGTAGCTGTCGGAGGCGTAAAAGCCGCTCCCGTCCAGCGTCCATTCGAAGCCGGAGGGGTCGAAGTATTGCTCGGCGAAGATCTCCGTCCGGTCGCCCGTCTCCAGATTCAAGAGGTACTGTTTCGGTTGATTGCGGGCGTCGGCGTCGACCGGGTGGGGGTCGATGCTGTAGACGACGTGGCGGCCGTCGGGGGAGGGGGCGAACTCGGTGATCGGAAGGTCATTGCTCGACTGCCGCGTGACCTCCTTCGAGGAGACGTCCACGGCAAACAGGCGCACCGGCTCGTAGAGCGTCGTGTCCTCGATGACGTTCACGTCGTCCTTCTTCTCCTTCAGCGCCTTCTCGTAGCGGGACGGATCCTCCTCGGCGCTGAAGAGGACGGTGTCGTCGTCCAGCCACGCGAAGTCGCGGACGCCGTTCTCGAGCGAGGTCAGCCGGTACGGCGAGCCGCCGCGTGGGTCCAGGAGCCAGACCTGCGTCTGTTCGTTGTCGTCTTTCTTCCGCGAGGACAGGAAGGCGACGTGCGAGCCGTCCGGGCTCCACGTCGGGGAGCGATTGTCGCCGGTGCGGGTGAGCTGGACGGTGGCTGTTTCGGCGCTTTCGTCGCCCGCGAGCGGGTCGTTCCGGTAGGTGAGGTAGAGGTCGTGCTGGTCCCGGTCCTTCTCGAAGTCGGGCGTGGTTTTCACCCACAGAACGCGCTCGCCGTCCGGCGAAATGTTGACGCCAGAGAGGGAGCGCTGCTTGAGAACGTCCTCCACCGTCCACGGCCCGTCGGCCCGATCGGGGGCGGGAAGCGTCTGTGCACCGGCGGGAAGGAGCGGAGCGGTGAGAAGAACGAGAGACAGGGTGAGAACCAGAGGGTGGGCACGCATGCAGGGGGCGGTGGATTTCGGGAATGAGGATATGATTACGAAAGGATCCGCCGCGCCGGAAGTCAACTCGGCCGCAGGCAGGGCCGTCTGCAAGGGCATCGCTGGCGCGTCGGAAACGCGTGGCGGCGAAACGGCGGAGACGGACGGAAACCGGACGCGCCTCAGTCGTACATGTGAAGCGGCAACGCCTTGTGTCTTCTTCCGCTGTTCGCCCTCGAAGGTATTCCTCCCATGTCTTTTCTCCTCTACGGCGCTTACGGATACACCGGCAAGCTCATCGCCGAGCGGGCCGTCGAACAGGGTCACCGGCCGATCCTTGCCGGCCGGAACGGCGGGAAGGTCGCCACGCTGGCCGACCGGTTGGGTCTCCAGAAGCGGGTATTTACTCTGGACGACCCGACCACTGCTGCGCGTGCGCTGCGCGGGGTCGACACCGTTCTGCACTGCGCCGGACCCTTCGTCGACACAGCCGAGCCGATGGTGGAGGCGTGCCTGGACACCGGAACGCACTACCTCGACATCACCGGCGAAATCGAGGTGTTTGAAGCACTGGCCGATCGAGACGCAGCGGCGACGGAGGCCGGCGTGACCGTGCTGCCCGGCGTCGGGTTCGACGTGGTGCCAACGGATTGCCTGGCCGCTCACCTTGCCACGCATGTGTCCGATCCCGTTGAGGTGGAGGTGGCCTTCATGGGGCTCGGGCAGATCTCGCGCGGAACGCTCAAGACCGTCATCCGGCAGATGGGGGGCGGCGGCATCGTGCGCCGCGAAGGCCGGATTGTGCAGGTCCCGCCGGGATGGACGACGCGGACGGTCGACTTCGGCGACGGCGACCGGACGGTCGTCTCGGTGCCGTGGGGAGACATCTCCACGGCCTACCGCAGCACGGGCGCTGCCAACGTTACCACATACACCTACCTTCCGGACCCTGCCCGTACGCTGCTCCAGCTCAGCCGGTACGTCTCCTGGCTGCTGTCCTGGGAGCCGCTTCAGAAGTTGCTGCTGGCCTTTGCCGAGCGTCAGCCGGCCGGTCCGACGGCCGAAGAGCGGCGCGGGGGAGAGACGTTTGTGTGGGCGTCGGTTCGCGGGGCCGACGGCAGCCAGGCCACGGGACGCCTTCACGGGCCGGAAGGCTACACATTTACCGCCGACGCAGCACTGGCGGCCGCCGAACGCGTGGAGGCGGGCGAGGCCCCCGCCGGCTACCAGACCCCCGCCACGGCCTTCGGGCCCGACTTCGCCCTGCAGATCGACGGCGTGGAGCGACGCACCGACCCGGTGCCCGCCCGCCCGTAGCCGGTCTCTTCTGCCCTCCGGACGGCAGACGCCGCCGCGACTTGCCGGGCCGTTCCCGTGCGCTTCCCGTTCCGCCGCCCCGTCCCGCTGCCCGTTCCGTCGCCTATCCCCGGTCCTCACAACCGCCATGACAACGATCGACTCGGCGTCCGCCCTTCGATACGTCGATACCGAGTACCTTGGCCACAAGCATCTCATCGCGGCCGGGATTATCGAAACGGACGACGGCCTGCTCGTCGTCGACCCCGGCCCGACGACGGCCCTGGAGACGCTCACCCGAAAGCTGGCTGAGAGCGGCGACGCCTGGGCCGACGTGCACGCGGTCCTGCTGACGCACATTCACCTTGATCACGCCGGAGCCGTGGGCACGATCGTGGAGAAGGCCCCGCACGTTCAGGTGTTCGTGCACGAGCGCGGCGCCCCGCATCTGGCCCGGCCCCAGCGGCTTCTGGCGAGCGCGCGCCGAATCTACGGGGACGACATGGACCGACTGTGGGGGGCGTTCGAGCCGGTTCCGGACGAGAACCTGACGGTGCTTTCCGGCGGAGAGTCTCTGAACCTGGGCGGGCGCCCGTTCGAGGTCGCCTACACACCCGGTCACGCCCAGCATCACGTTAGCTACCTGGACGCGACGACCGGGACCGCCTTCATCGGAGACGTTGGGGGAATGCGCGTCAGCGGGGCCGGGACCGTGCTTCCCGTCATGCCCCCGCCCGACGTCGACCTGCCGGCCTGGCACGACAGCATCGACACGCTCCGGGCGTGGTCGCCGGAGACGCTCTTCGTCACGCACTTCGGCCCGCACACCGATGTCGACGACCACCTCGACGCGATCGATACCCGCATCGACGCGTTTGCCGAGGCCGTTCGGGCTGCCCTGCCGGAAGACGACGAAACCGGCGAAACCGACGCTGCCGCCGCGTTCGCCGCCGACGTCATCGACCGGATGCACGAGGAGACGCCCGAGCGCTACTGGTCGGCGTATGAGCGCTTCGGGCAGCCCCGCGATTCCTGGCACGGACTCGCCCGCTACTGGCAGAAACGAGAACGCTGACCCGTGCGCGCGTCAAGAATCACGAGAATCAACGGACGAACGTCGAAGACCGAACGTCGAAGGGGAGGGGCACATCCGCACTTCACCGTCCAAAATCTCCTATCCGAATGCCGGAGACGTACCGCAAACTCGTCGCGACACGCCTGAGCACCGACTTTCGGGAAGCCGCGGAAATCGTGGAGGAAGAGTTCCCGGAGTTGAAACCGCACGAGGTGCTCATCCGCAATCGCTACGCCGCCGTCAACGCCACCGACGTCAACATCTCGGGCGGTCGCTACCAACCCGGTGCCAAACCGCCGATCGACCTCGGCGCAGAGGCCGCCGGCGTGGTGGTGGAGACGGGAAGCGCCGTGAAGCACCTCCGAGAAGGAGATGCGGTGCTGACCAGCACCCTCGGCGGCGGCTACCGAGAGTACAACGTCGTTCGCGCCAGCAACGCCATTCGCGTGCCGGAGGCAACCCCCGAAGCCCTCAGCATCATGGTGAGCGGGCTGACGGCGTCGATCGCGCTGGACGAAGTGGGCGAGATGTCCAGCGGAGAAACCGTCCTCGTCACTGCTGCTGCCGGCGGCACCGGGCAGTACGCCGTGCAACTGGCCAAGCGAGCCGGGAACCACGTCATCGGCACGTGCAGCTCGGCGGAAAAGGTGGAGCTGCTCGAGGACCTCGGCTGCGATCATCCGATCAACTACGCCGAAGACGATGTGGCCGACGTGCTGTCGGAGCGCTATCCGAGCGGCATCAACCTGATCTACGAAGGCGTCGGGGGATCTCTCTTCGACGTTTGCGTCGACGCCCTCGCCCGGTACGGACGCCTCCTGTCCATCGGCTACGTGAGTGAATACAGGGAGGGAGCCGAGCGGGTGACGCAAGAGCGCATCTACACGAGCCTCCTGCCCAAATCGGCCTCCGTGCGCGGCTTCTTCCTGCCGCACTACGCCGAGCACTTCACCGAGCACATGAACAAGCTGATGCGCCTGCAAGAGAGCGGCGCCATCCAGGTATCGATCGATGACCACGTCTTCGAGGGCATCGAGCAGGTGGCCGATGCTGTCGAATACCTCCACTCCGGCAAGAGCCGCGGCAAGGTCGTCGTCCGGTTCCCGGAGTAGGGGGGTGTTCGGTACTGGGTACTGGGTATTCGGTACTCGGTACGGGTACTGGGTATTCGGTACTGGGTATTGGTGATTGGACATTGGTGATTGGGCATTGGTCACTGAACGGAGACATCTGTCCGGACCCGTGACCGAGCGACCGAACACCCTGACGCCCAACGCCCAAACGCCCAAACGCCCAAACGCTCAACGCCACAACCTCCACGCCTCCCCAGCGCCCCCACGCGTCCAAAGCCCCCACGCGTCCAAAGCCACCAAGCCTGCAAAGCCCCCACGCGTCCAAAGCCCCC
>CAKZLV010000024.1 GCA_937127285.1 uncultured Bacteroidota bacterium | reverse complement strand
ACGGTGTCACGTACTCCAGCGGCACGCCGGGGCCGAGGGGGAGGTCGAAGGCGATCCAGAGGACGAGGGTGGTGGTGCTCACGATACCGAAGACGATCGAGTAGGGAAGCATCAGCGCGATGATCGACCCGATGCCGCTGTCCTTCACGTAGCGCTGTGCGAAGATGATCACCAGCGGGAAGTAGGGAAGAAGGGGCGTGAGAATGTTCGTAAATGCGTCGCCGATCCGGTAGGCGGCCTGCGTGGTTTCCGGCGAGTAGCCGAGCAGCATGAGCATCGGCACGAAGATCGGCGCGAGGATCGCCCACTTCGCCGACGCGCTGCCCACGAACATGTTGATGAGGGCGGAGACGAAGATAAACGCCACGATGAGCGGGAGTCCGGTGAAGCCGATCGCCTCCAGGCCGTTTGCGCCGGTGATGGCGAGGACGGAGCCGAGGTTCGACCAGTTGAACATGGCGATGAAGTGGGCGGCGGCGAAGGCGAGCACGATGTAGGCCCCCATGTCCGCCATCGTATCCGCCATCATTTTCGCGACGTCCTTATCGGATTCGACTTTGCCCGTCGCCATCCCGAACGCGAGTCCGGGCAGAAAGAACAGAACCACCATGAGGCCGACGATGCTCTGGTAGAAGGGGTCGAGGGCTCCGGAAGCGGCGCGTAGGGGAGCGTCCTCGGGAACGACGAGAAGCGCCACGCCGAGGGAGGTGACGGCGAAAACCAGTCCGGCGATCCGCAGTCCGCGCCGCTCCTCGTCGGAGAGGTCGTGGCTCTGGTCGACGTCCAGGTCGTCGTGCGGCGTGTAGGACCCGAGGCGAGGCTCGACGATCTTCTCCGTGACCCATACGCCGGCGGCCATGAAGATGGGTACGAGGACGATCATGATGTAGTAGTTGGCCGTCGCGTCCACCGTGTAGCTCGGGTCGATGAGCTGAGCGGCCGGCTGGGTGAACCCGGCGAGGAGTGGGTCGAGGGAAGTCAGCGACAGGTTCGCGCTAAATCCGGCGGAGACGCCGGCGAAGGCAGCCGCGAGTCCGGCGAGGGGATGCCGGCCGGCACCGTAGAAGAGCACCGCACCCAGCGGGATGACGACCACGTATCCGGCGTCGACGGCGAGGCTCGACATGATTCCGGCGAAGACGAGCGCGCTCGTCAGCAGCACGTCGGGTACCGACTGCACGAAGGCGGAGAGCGCCGCGCTGATGAGCCCGGACTTATCCGCCACGCCGATGCCGAGCATCACGACGAGCACGAGTCCGAGCGGGGGAAACGCAGCGAACGTTTCCGGCATCTCGACGAAGAGGCGGCGGATGTTCTCGCTGGAGAAGAGATTGTCGACGGCAATGGTCTCGTCCGTTCCCGGATGCACTGCACTCACGCCGGCGGTGGACGCGATCCACGACGCGACCATCACGATGGCGATGAACAGAAAGAAGAGCGTAACGGGATCGGGAAGGGCGTTTCCGACGCGCTCGACGCGGTCGAGAAGCCGGGTGCTCCAGGAGGATTCAGCGGTCGCGGGGGAGGAGGACATGGTTCGTCGATTCGGTAGAAAGAGGCACAGACGCCCAAAGAATACAAGTTCGTGAACGAAAAGGGAAGTCTTGCGGGGGATAAAGACGCGGGGAGGGGAGATGGGGAGACGGAGAGGCGGGGAGACGGAGAACCGGAGAGTCGGGGAGACGGGGAAGCGGGAGAAGGGGATGGGAGCGTAAACTTCACGGGGTCGTCACGGTACCAGGGAAGCGATGCAGGGGCTGGCGCGCGGGGTGTCCCTTCCTGCAGGCGCCGCCTATCTGTTCTGGATCTCTCCTCTGGATCTTCCTTTGTCGCTCATGACTTCCGCCCAGATCCTTCCGCCCGGCGAAAAAGCGTGTATCATCGGTGCCGGCATCAGCGGGCTCACCGCCGCGAAAGCCCTCCGGGATCGCAACCTGCCCTACGATCAGTTCGAGATGGGATCGGACATCGGCGGGCTCTGGCGGATCGACAACGACAACGGCCGCTCGGCGGTATACCGGACGCTGCACATCAACTCCAGCCGCTTCAACATGGAGCTGGAGGACTTTCCGATGCCGGACGACTTTCCCGTCTTCCCGCATCACACGGACGTCCTCCAGTACTTCGAATCCTACGCCGACCGCTTCGATCTGCGGGACAGCATCACCTTTACCACGCGCGTCGATCGCGTTGAGCAGGCGGGCGACGGGGCGTGGGACGTCATCCTCGACACCGGCGAGCGCCGCCGGTACGGGGCAGTCGTCGTCGCCAACGGGCATCACTGGGACCTGCGGATGCCGGACTTTCACGGCTCGTTCGCCGGCCGGATGCTGCATTCGCACGACTACACGGATCCGGAAACCTTCAGTGGAAAGCGCGTGTGCGTGGTGGGGATCGGCAACAGCGGCTGCGACATCGCCGTCGATCTCTCCCGCATCGCCGACGACGTGATCCTTTCCACCCGTTCGAGCGCCTGGATATTGCCGAAATACATCCTCGGTCGTCCGCTCGATCAGTGGACGGGCTACTGGATGGAGTATCTGCCGCTCGGGCTGCGAAAGCAGATGTTTCGCCTTCTGGTCTGGCTGACGGTCGGCGATCAGGAGCGATACGGCGTTCCCAAGCCGGACCACGAGTTGATGGAGGCGCATCCGACGATTAGTCAGGAGCTGCTCTCGGCCGTCGGCCACGGTCGCGTTCGCATCAAGCCCGACATCCACCGCCTGGACGAGCACACGATTCACTTCGAGAACGGGTCGCGCTCGGAGGTCGATGCGGTGATTTGCGCGACCGGCTACAACGTCTCGGTTCCGTTTTTGCCGGACTCCATCTTCCGCGCCCAAAACAATCACGTCGAGCTCTACCACCACGTGGTACCGCCCCGGCAGACGCGGCTCTTCTTCGTCGGCCTTCTCCAGCCGCTCGGCTCCATCATGCCGCTGTCCGAGCGGCAGTCGAAGTGGGTGGCCGGGCTACTGGACGGAGAGGTCGCCCTCCCGGATCGCGGGACGATGCAACGGCGCATCCGGGAAGATCTGGAAGCGATGCACGAGCGCTACACCAACTCGCCGCGTCACACGCTGCAGGTTGACTTCTGGCGCTACGTCCACCGCCTCGAGGACGAGTGGAAGGAGGGGAAGAAGCGCGCCGACGAACAAAACATCCCCCGCCGCCGCGAACTCGACGGCACCGAGCGCGTCCGAGCGTGACTGCGGGTTTGGGGTTGAGGGGTGAGGGTTGTGGGGTGCGGAGCTGCATTGATCATCGATCAACGATCATTGTTCAATTCCGTCGTCCCCAGCGTCCCCAGCGTCCCCAGCGTCCCCAGCGTCCAAAGCCCCCACGCGTCCAAAGCCTCCCCAGCCCCCACGCCCCCATGCTCCCCCGCACCCACGCTTCCACGCTCAAACCCCTCTTGACCGATTCATTGCGGCGGGGTAGATTCCGGAAATCCCGTTCCCGCCATCTCTTGTCTTTCTCGCCATGACCGATCGACGGTTGTCCCCCTGGATCGGAGGGCTCGTGGCCCTTCTGCTTCTTGCCGTTCCCGCACTCCCCGGTACCGCCCAGCAGGCGCCGCTCCCGCCGCATCTCGTCGACGTGCAGGCGTACGAGACGGGAACGGACGGTCTGACGCCGCAGGACGTCGCGCGTCTGAAGAGCGTCGCCGATGCGGTGATGACGCCCGACGGCCGCTACGTCGCCTACACGGTGCGCGTCCCCCACGACCCGCAGGAAGAGAACGCCCCCGTCCGCAGCGAACTGCACGTGTACGACACGGAGGCCGAAACCTCGCGTCCGTATGCGACGCGCGGCAACGCCCGCTCCGTTCAGATCCGCCCCGACCATGAGACGATTACGTTCCTCGACCGTCTGGACGGGGAGGAGACGACGTCCCTCTACGAAATCCCACTCGCCGGAGGGGAGGCGACGCGCCTCTACACGTTCGACACGTCGATCGGAGCCTATGCGTTTTCACCCGACGGACAGCGGCTTGCGTTCGTCGCCCAGGATCCGGAGCACGAGGAGCCGGAAACGGATCTGCCCTACCAGCCGGAGATCTACGAGGAAAATCTCGCCTACAGCTACGCGTACGTCGCCGACCTCGCCGGCGCGCAGAACGGGGAGGCCGCGCCCCGTCGCATCGAGGTCGAGGGGCACGTGTCGGCCGTGACCTGGAGTCCGGCCGGCAACCGAATCGCCCTGAAGGTCGCCCCGACGCCGCTGATCGACGACTTCTACATGAAGCGCCAGGTGCACCTCGTCGATGCCGCCCGCCTCGCCGAGGTCGGGCGCATCGAGCACAGCGCCAAGCTGGGCCCGCTCGCGTTCAGCCCGGACGGAAGCCGCATCGCGCTCATCGCCGGCGCCGACATTCACGATACGATCGACGGCCGCCTCTTCGTTGCCTCCGCCGACGGCGGTGAGCCGACGCCGCTCGTCCCGGACTTCGAGGGCAAGTTCGAGCAGGTCATGTGGGAGAACAACGACACGATCGGCTTCCTCGCCAGCGAGGGCGTGATTTCGACGCTCGGATCCATCGAGGCCGACGGATCCAACCTGACCCGGAGCCTGTCCGGTGAGGGACCCGTGATCCACCACGTGGCCCGTGCGGAAACCGGCCGGCAGGCGGTGATCGCCGACGCGCCGAAGCACCCGCGCGAACTGTTCGTGATGAATGCGGGCGCCGAAACGCCCGAGCGCGTGACCGACCACAACCCCTGGCTCGCCGACAAGGAGCTGGCCGATCAAGAGATCTTTACCTACGAGGCGCGCGACGGTCTCGAACTGGAAGGGCTGCTCCTTCGTCCGCTCGGCGTCGACGAGGATACGCGGGTTCCCCTCATCGTCGTCGTGCACGGCGGCCCGGAGGCGCACTACGACCACGGCTGGCTGACCGACTACAACGACGCCGGACAGGTGGGCGCCGCGCAGGGCTATGCGGTCTTCTATCCGAACTACCGCGGTAGCACGGGGCGCGGGGAGGCGTTCGCCGTCTCTAGCCAGCGCGACCTCGCCGGGGCGGAGTTCGACGACATCGTGGACGGCGTCGACGCCCTCGTGGAGGCCGGCATCGCGGACGCGTCCCGCGTCGGGGTGACCGGCGGCTCGTATGGCGGGTACGCAACGGCCTGGATGGCGACCCGCTACACCGATCGCTTCGCGGCCGGCGTCATGTTCGTCGGCATCAGCAACAACATCTCGAAGTGGGGCACGAGCGACATTCCGGAGGAGCTGTACCTCGTCCACTCCCGCCAGCGGCTCTGGGAAGACTACCAGGGGTTCCTGGAGAGAAGCCCGATCTATCACGCGGGTGATGCGCAGACGCCGCTTCTTATTCTTCACGGCAAGGAGGACACGCGCGTTCACCCGGCGCAGTCGATGGAGCTGTATCGCCACATCAAGACGCGGACCGATACGCCGGTCCGTCTCGTGCACTACCCGGGCGAAGGTCATGGGAATCGCCGGGCTACGGCCCAGCTCGACTACAACCTCCGCATGATGCGGTGGTTTGACCAGTACGTGAAGGGGCAGGCGACTCTCGGCGCCCGGTAAGCGGGCGTCGGGGGTTGGGTCAGGACGGCGTCCCGGCTCGGCCCCTTCGCGGTTTCGCTGTTTCCCGACCCATCTCTCCGTACCGATGGCTCGAAGCCTTCTTGTGACCGGCGCCGCCTCCGGCATCGGCCGCGCCGTGGTTCGCCGGTTCGCCGCTCGCGATTGGTTCCTCGGCCTCGTCGATCGCGACGCAGACGGTCTCGCGAGTTTGCAATCGGACATCGGGGGCGACCGGTGCTGCACCTACGCTGCGGACGTCACAGAGCCGGCGGAAATGGAGGAGGCCGTGACTGCGTTCGGGGAAGAAACCGGCGGTCGTCTCGAGGTGCTCTTCAACAGTGCCGGGGTGATGGAGGTAGGGCGCTTTGAAGACGTCGATCTCGATCACCACCGGCGGCACTTCGACGTCAACCTCTACGGCGTGGTCGTCGCCACGCAGGCGGCCTTTCCGCTGCTGCGCGACACCGCGGGTTCGCGGGTGATTTCGATGGCGTCGGCGTCGGGCGTCTACGGCACGCCGGAACTCGCCACCTATGCCGCCAGCAAGGCGGGCGTTCGCTCCCTCACGCAGGCCCTCAATCTGGAGTGGGCCCGGCACGAAATCCACGTCTGCGACATCCTTCCGCCTTTCGTCGACTCGCCGATGACGCGCGGCGCGCTCCGCTCCCGCAGCATGGACCGCCTGGGCATCGACCTGACGCCGGAAGATGTGGCCGACGTCGTCGAGGAGGCCGTCGAGGAAAACAAAGTCCACTGGCCCGTCGGGCAGCAGTTTCAGTGGCTCTACCGCCTCTCGGAGGTGCTCCCGTCGAATCTCGTCCGCCTCATCATGCGCTACGTCTCCGGATTCTGACCCGTTCGAAGCGGAGCGGCCGAACGGCCGGCCGGTGTCCGAGCAGGCCGGTCATGCAACACGCAGCCTGCGCAATTCGACACGAGATCACCGCTCCCCGTACGTGTGCTCGCTGCGCTCCTCGACGCGGTCGGTCGCGGGCGGTGGGGTCGGGGAGAGATCGGCGACGGCCTCGTAGAGATCCTCCGTCATGTCGACGTCGAGCGCGCCGAGGCTTCCCTCGAGCTGCTGCAGATTGCGGGCGCCGATAATGGGAGCGGTGACGGCCGGGTGGTGCATCACCCAGGCAACGGCGAGAGAGACGGGATCGTAGCCGTTCTCCTTCGCAAACTGGCTGAAGCGCTCGGCCACTCTGTAGTGGACGTCGGCGCCGTAGCGGGTCTGGTACATCGGATTGTCGACAAGTCGCCCGTTCTCGGGCCGCCGGTCGACGCCGTACTTGCCGGTCAGGAGCCCTCCGCCCAGCGGACTGTAGGGCGTCACGCCCAGTCCCTCGGCGTCTGCCATCGGCAAGAGCTCGACCTCCGCCTGGCGCTTGGCGAGGTTGTACATCGGTTGAATCACGTGGAAGGGCGTCCACCCCTCCGCGCGCTGCCGCCCGAGGGCTTTCATGACCTGCCACGCCGCGAAGTTCGACGCGCCCAGGTACGAGACCTTGCCCGAGCGGACGAGGTCGTCGAGGGTTCGGAGCGTCTCGTCGAGCGCCGTCTCCTCGTCGAACCGGTGTAGGAAGAGCACGTCGATCCGGTCCACGTCCAGGCGCCGGAGGCTGTTTTCGACGGCGCGAACGAGGTGGTAGCGCGACGATCCGCGGGCGTTCGGGTCGTCGCTCATCGGGAAGTAGGCCTTCGTGGTGATCACCACCTCGTCGCGGCAGTCCGCAATCAACTCGCCGAGGATCTCCTCCGACCGGCCGGTTTCGTACACGTTCGCGCAGTCAAAGAAATTGATGCCGGCCTCCCGGCACCGATGAAACATGGCCGCGGACGTGTCGCGATCCGCCGCCCCGCCGAAAGACATCGTGCCGAGACAGAGGGGAGAGACTTTGACACCGGTGGTTCCGAGAAAGCGATAGGGCATGGGGTGTTTGGGCTTGGGGGCTTTGGACGCGTGGGGGTGTGGGGGTGTGGGGGCTTCGGACGCTGTGGACGCTTTGGAGGCGGGGACGCTTTGGATGGGGGCGCTTTGGGTGCGGGAGGCGCTTTGGGTACGGGGGCGCTTGGATGCGAAAGGCGCTTGCATGCGAAAGGCGCCTGGATGGGCGGGACGCCTGGCGCACGGGCCTACTGGATGACCAATCTCCAGTGACCAACCCCCCGTACCGAATACCCAATACCGAGTACCCAATACCGAATACCCAGTACCCAGTACCGAATACCGAGCCTCCACCACCGTGCCGGCCTATCCGAAAAACTCCCGCAGCAGGTCGGCCAGGTGGGAGAGGGGGGCGTCGGGGAGGGCGTGCCGGCGTCCGGGGAGGATGGCAAGGCGCGCGTTGGGAAGCTGGCGGTGCAGGGTGAGGGGCGTCTCCAGCGGAAACAGGTCGTCCTCGTCGACGGCGCTCACGAGGACGGGGTGGTCGATGGCTCCGGACGCGTCCAGCATCTGCTGCGTCAGGGCCGGAAGCTGTTCGACGAAGTCCCGGGTGGCGGCAAAGAGCTGCTTCCAGTCTTCGTGGGCCGCCGCCAGGCGCTGCGCCGTCGCCGGATAGCGGGAGGCGATGGCATCCGTGTTGAGCCGCGCCGTCATCGCGTCGACGAGGTCGTCGTTCCACGCCACGTTCGCGCCGTGCACGGCCAGGCGGCGGACCCGATCCGGGAAGCGACGCGCGGTTTGAAGCGCCATGTTTCCACCCATCGAAAAGCCGAACACATCGGCGGCATCCACCTCGAAATAATCGAGGGCGGCCCGGGCGTTGTCCGCGAAGAGATCGGCCGTAAACTCCGGGTCGTCGGGGAGCGACGACTGGCCGTGACCGGTGAAGTCGACCGCCAGGACACGGAAGTCCGCTTCCAGCTTCCGCATGAGAGGCGTCGTTTCGAGCGCGGTCGACCCGGCGGCGCCGTGCAGGAGGAGGAGCGGAGGCGCATCGGAGCGACCCGCCTCGTAGACGGCCAGGTGACCGTCGCGGTAGGGCACCCGTTCGGGCGTCCAGGCCACGGGCGTCGACTCGCAGAACTCCACCAGCACGCCGTGGGTGTCTTTCGGGTGGAGGAAAAAGATGCGCTTGCCGTCGGCACCCGGGCGGGGCGTGTCGCTCAGCGTCCGATACCCGGCGTCGTCGAGCCGCTCGAGAGCGGCATCCGCATCGTCCACGTCGAAGGCCAGGTGGTGGAGGCCCTCGCCCCGTTTCTCCACATAGTTCGCAACCGGAGAATCCGCCGCGGTTGCCTCCAGGAGTTCGAGCTTGGCACCTCCGGCCGACAAGAAGTGGGTCCGAACCTTCTGCTCGTCCACCGTCTCCGTCTTGTACGGGAGAACATCCAGAAGCTCGTGGTAGAGATCGACGACGACCTCGGCATCGTCAACGGCGATACCGACGTGTTCGAGGGCAGGCATAGCGAGAGGGGTTCCGAATGAGAAGACGGCGACGGTAAACTGCAGGCTTCACCGGACGAATGCAACGGTCCTCTGGAAGCGGAGAGACGGGGAAGCGGAGAGACGGGGAAACGGGGGCGGTGCCGGTCTCTTTGTCCTCGAAAAACGGGCAAGAACACGCTTCGGGCAGCTGGCTTGTGAACCGACGGGCGGTGTTGGTGTACGGATAGTACTATGGAACCACCGACCCACTCTACCGACCGAGGCCCGGGTGCGGAGCGAACGGATGCGCGGCGCGCGCAGCGCCGGGCCATGGGGGCGAGTCTGCTCGTTTCCTTTTTGATGCTCGGCGGAAAGCTCACCGCTGCGATTCTCACCGGCAGCACGGCCATCTACTCCGACGCCGCCGAGTCGGTTGTCCATCTCTTCGCCACGGGATTCGCCAGCTTTAGCCTGTGGTATGCCGCGACGCCGCCGGATACGAATCACCCGTACGGCCACGGGAAGATCTCGTACTTCGCCTCGGCCGTCGAGGGCAGTCTCATTCTCGTCGCGGCCGTTCTCATCCTCTGGACGGCCGTTCACGATCTGCTCACCGGGACGGACCTGCAGCGCATGGATCTGGGCCTGGCCGTCCTGGTGGGGTTGACGGTCGTCAACTTTGCCCTCGCCCGCTACCTGATTCGGACGGGGCGGGAGACGAACAATATCGTGCTCGTCTCCAACGGGCAGCACGTGATGACGGACATGTGGACGAGCCTCGGCGTGGTCGTGGGCGTGGCGCTCGTGTGGCTGACGGGCGTCACCTGGCTCGACCCGGCGGTCGCGATCCTCGTTGCGATCAACATTCTGTGGATGGCGGGACGTCTCCTCCGCCGCTCGGTCGTCGGGCTCATGGATCAGGCCGACGCCGACGCCACCCGCTCCATCCTCGACGCCCTGGCGAAGGCCAAACGCAACGACCTCATCGCCGACTATCACCAGGTGCGCCACCGCCGGACCGGCGACCGCGTGTGGGTCGAGTATCACCTCATGTTTCCCGGCACGATGTCGATCGACGAGGCCCATGCCCGGTCGCACGAGGTCGAGGATCGGGTCGACGGGCTGTTTCCGGACGACGACGTGCACGTGACCGCTCACCTCGAACCGCGCCGCCACGACGAGGCGCACCCGGACGGCCACACCGAGCCCACCGATCCCCTCGAGACGTCGTTCGACGTCTTGCGCTCGCAGCGCACGGACTGATGCTGGGCGAAGGGACGGAGTGGAGACCCCGAACGAGACCCAGATCGCGCTACCTGCCCCCGAAGAATACCTGTCCCTAAAGAACCCGACACGCAAACAACAAACGCCCCGCCGCGGAGAAATCCGCCGGCGGGGCGTTTCGGGTCTCAGTAGGGCCGGTGGTGCGAATGGCTGCACGGGCGGATCGGAGCATCTCTCCGCAACCGACAACCAACCCGCAACACACGAGCCTCACCCCTTATCCAACCGCGCCTTCTTCCTTGAGACGCTCAAGGTTGTCGAGGTTGTCCTGCACGTGCTGCGCGGAGGTGTCCATGAGGTCCATCTCCTCGTCGTCGAGGTCGACCTCGATCACCTTCTCGATGCCGTTTTCGCCGAGCATCACGGGGACCCCGATGA
>CAKZLV010000023.1 GCA_937127285.1 uncultured Bacteroidota bacterium | reverse complement strand
ACGAAAGACACGCTCCACCTCTACCTGCAGATCATCGGAAAGGTGCGGCTGGAAATGATGCCGCGGCAGAACCACTGGTGGCACGTCCCGCTCTACGTCAGCCCGCGCGGGTTCACCACGCGTTCGGTACCGGATCGGCCGGGTACAGGGCGACTGTTCGAGGTCGAACTCGACGTGCTCGACCCGGCGGTCCGCGTCACCACCACGCAGGGAAGCGAGCGCCGCTTCGGGGTGTCGGACGGCCTGACGGTGGCTGCGTTCTACGACAACGTTCTCGGCGCCCTCACCGATCTCGGCATCGAGGTGGAGATCCGGGCCGAGCCCTACGGCCATCCGTCCAGCACGACGCCCTTCGCAGCCGATGTCGTCCACGCCTCCTTCGATGCCGCGGCCGTCGAGCGGTTCTGGCGGATCCTTGCCACCGTCCAACCGGTCTTTCTCCGCTTCGACGGCCGGTTTACGGGCAAGCGGTCGCCCGTACACCTCTTCTGGCACAGCCTCGACCTGGCCTACACCCGGTTCTCGGGCCGGACGGCTCCGCCCCCGGATGCCTCGGCCGGGGCGGTGGCCCGCGATGCGTATTCCCACGAGGTGATCAGCTTTGGCTTCTGGGCGGGAGACGCCTCGCTCCCCGAACCGGCGTTCTACGCCTATGCCTATCCGGAGCCGGACGGACTGCGGGCGGCGTCTTTGTCGCCGGCCGGCGCCCGGTGGGTGACGCAAGAGACCGGCTCGCTGGCAGTTTTTCCCTACGCGGCGATGCGACGAGCCGATTCCCCCGCCGCGGCGCTGCGGACGTTCTTGGAGTCGGCCTACCGCGCCTGTGCGGACGCGGCGGGGTGGGATCGCGAGCGCCTGCGTGCCACCTACGCCGAGGAAGCCCGTGCCGAATGAGCCCGTGCTGAATGAGCCTGTGCTGAATGAGCCCGTACCCGGTAGGCGCCGTGCCCGATGCCCCGTGCCGGGTCGGCCCTGGGGCTGGTCACCCGGGCGGTGCGTTAGACCAGGCGCTTCATCTGCAGGCAGCGCTTCAGCCACTGTTTTTTCTTTTTCAGCAGGGCGAGCGGCATGTCCTTCTGGCTCTTTCGGAACCGCTTTTTGGCCGCGGCGTGGACGTCGCGGATCGACACCTGCCGGCCTCGGTCCTGCAGCTCGCGGGCAAGACGGTTGGCCAGGGTTGAGCACTCCTTGCGCAGGGCGTCTTCGCGCTCCGACACGTTGAGGGCGGCTGCGTCCTCCGGGTCGAACTTTTGCCGCCGCACCCGCAGGGCCGCCCGGTTGCCCGACCCGCTCATCTCCACCGCGTGCGTTTCGAAGTCGTTCTCGCTCACGGAGGTCACGTTCCAGGAGGAGCGGTCGTCCTGCTCCGGCTTCTCCGGCGACGGGCGAGAGGAAGGGTCCTCGCGCAGACGAACGCCCTCCTGGACCTCGCGCGTCATCCAGTCCAGGGTATCGGACAGCCCCAGGTCGTCGGAGGTGAAGACGTCGCACACGTTGGCGTCTTCGTTCCAGCCGTCGTAGTACCGCATCCCTCGAAAGATCTGCTGAAGCGTCTTCGAGCGCGCACTTACCAGATCCAACTTCGCGATGACGCTGATCGTCTTGATGTCGGTTCCCTCACCGATCATGTCGACCTGCACCATCACGTCGATCTCGCCCCGGCGGTAGGCCTCCAGGCGCCGCGCCCGCTTCGGGGGCGGGACGTCCTGCCCGATGCGCGTGCAGCGCAGCGAACTGTAGCGGCGTTTCATGAAGTCGAGAACGTCCGCGGCGTGCCGGTTGCTCATGCAGATAACCAGCATTTGCGGAGAGCGCACCTGCGAGCCGACGGTCGCGCTGAGGTCGGCCCGCTTCGCCTGGAAGCGGGTTACGGCCGGGCCCAGAAGCGTCTCCAGATACACGTCGTGAAAGCGAAGGCTGCGCCGCGCGAAATAGCGGTCAACGTCCGCTTCGTCCTCCAGCTCGGTTTTCAGCTCCTGCAGCGTAAACTCCACCTGCCGACCCGTGTCCTCCTCCACCATGGTGATGGAATAGTCCACGACGTGAGCTTCAATGCGCTTCAGGATCCCCCCTTCGGCGTGAGCCTCGCGAAGACTGACCTCGTGCAGGGCGTCGTAGTAGCGGGAGCGGGTCCCGTCCTCGCTCGTCACCACCTTGTGCGGGACTCCGAAAAGCGGCTTGCCGTCGCTGCGCAGCGGCGTCCCCGACAGGCCGATCAGAGAGCGGCGCTGCAGATTGCCCACCGCGTCCGACCACGTGCCGTCTTCCGGGAGATGGTGGATCTCGTCGAGCACGAAAAGCGGGTTGCCGCGCTGACAGTACTGCTGCAGCGCCCGGTTTCCGCTGCGGCCGCAGGCGTACTGGTACGTGGCGACAACGATGGGAATCGAGCGGTTCTTGAGAAACACCTCGCTCGAGTCCGCCACGCAAAAGCGCATCGGGGGCGCGCCGATCCAGTGGAGCATGCGGGCCATTTCGTCGGGGTCTGCGTACTGGTCGCGCAGGTTTCCCCGTGGAACGAAGACGACGAGGCGATCGGCCACGCCCATCGAGCGGGCCACCTGAAACGCGCCCAGCGCCGTCAGCGTCTTGCCGTAGCCCGGAACGAAAACGCCGAGATGGTTGCGCCGGCCCTGTTCGTAGGCGCGGGCGAGCTTCCGGAGAAATGCCCGCTGACCGTCTCGAAAGGAGAACCCGGGAGCGGGTTGGATGCCGGGGATCGCTGAACGGGAAGAGGAAGGAGGCATACGGGGGGCAACGATGAAAGGATGCTGCGGCGACCGATTCGGCCGGCAATCACGCCGGCGCCGGCGAATGCGAGGATCCAATCCAGGGCGCGGGACGAACGGAAGGCGGGCGTCGGGACCGGATCGTTCCGTCCCTGCTCCCCCGACGCGGGTGCCCTTTGGGTCGAGAAATCAGTAGAGGTTCAATCATTTTTCACTAAAAAACATCCCCCAGGAACGAACGAGAATCGGACGCATTGGGTCGTTCTGATCAGCAGACCGTTTGGACACGGACATAAGTGGCGGGAGGAGAGAACGATTTTCACCCCTTTCGTCTACAGGTATCGGTTCGGAGACGGACAGACATCTACGTCGGACATTGACGTACGAATGTCCGGTTCGTGCCGAACCGATCCGGTTCGTCGTCCAGGCGGTGCCCACCATCGACTCTTGACAGCACCGACCACACCATGTATCAGACAGAAGGCGTTAGCGCCATTGCCACAATCACCGAACTCCGCTCGGATACGTCGAGCCTGATCGATCACGTGTCGGGGACGGAGGACGGGGTCATGATCCAGAAGAACAACGAGCCCCAGGCGGCTCTTATCTCCTGGGAAACCTACTTGAAGCTGAAGGACAAGCTGGACCTGAAGGCGATTCAGGAGGAGCTCGCCGCAACAAGCGACGCGTAGCTCCGGCCGCCCAGCATCCGTTGAGATCGGCCGCAGTCACCGTCAGGGCCTGACTGCGGCCGTCCCGGATTCTCCGGCCTTCCCATGGGGCACCCCGCCGTCTTCCGCCGGCAGCCCCGACCTGCAGCAGCGTTCGTTCGGGGTCCATCTTCTGGTGCCGGACTCACTCAGACGCCCGGTCGCGGCCTGCCGGTCCCCGCTTCTCGGGCGACGGCATTCCACCGAAGGCGCGAAGCCGTTACGACACCTCCACTTCTGCACGAACGCCGGCTTCCTCCAGCTGGTCCTCCAGGTCGGATGCGATGCGGTGTTCGATCGAGGAGGGGATGAACTTGGCGAGAAGCCAGGCGGTGATGCCCTGCTTCCACGCCGCCTCCGTCGCGTCGTCGATCTGGATCGACAGTTTGCGGGATCCGGAGCGCGACACCGTCGCGTCGATCCCGTTCGAGTCCATGTTCTTCTGGATGTTCTTGGCGAACTGATCCCGGACGCGCTGTGCCGGGTCCGGTCCCTGAAATCCGCCGCTTGCGCCGGCAAAAGAAACCCCCTGCTTCTGGGCCATCTGCTGGGCGTCGTAGATGGTGATGTCGATCATCGCGTGGTGTGCGTCCGGTGAGAAAGGCGGGCGGAAGAGGCGTGGAGGGGACGGCTCGGGGACGGCCCCATCGGGCAGGCGATTTGCACAGTCCGGCGTCCGCTGCCGTTCCGCAGATGCAACTTCTTCCGCCGGCTTCCTTTCTATTTCACGGCCCGTCGTATTCTCCGGTGGTTGCGACCGGCCGTCGGTGCACGCTGCACCGCCCGGGTGCCGAACCGTCGCCGACCAGCCCCTGCGTCTTCAGCGGCACCGATGCACCGCCTCTGCGTACCGTCATCCTCGCGGGTCTGCCCCTCCGTCCACACCGATGTCTATCCCCTCGCCCCCTCTGCGGCGGCTTCTTCAGCGGGTGTTTACGGCCGCTCTGGACCGGAATCTCTCCCCCGAAACGGCAGAAACCTACGGGGTGTGGGTGCTCTGCTTCGCGCGCTACTGCGCCGCCCACGAGATCGAGCCTCCCGCTGCCGCCCAGGTTCCGAACTTCCTCACGTATCTGATTGGACGCGCCGACGTCACGGCGGACGAGCGCTCGCATGCCCTCGATGCCCTTCTGTTTGCCCTTACGGAGGTCCCGGAGGCCTTCGTTTCGGGCGCTCCGGCCAACCGGACGCTTCCCGAACGCGCGGCGTCAACCGCCGACGCGGCCGCCTCCGGCGAGTCGCCCGCGGGATACCGTTCCCAGCGTGCATCGACGCCCGGCGGAAAAGCCCTTACCCACCTCTTGATGGATACCGACATCGGCCTGTATGACGCCGTCCGCCTCCGGGTGCGCGATGTGGACCGCGAGGCCGGGGTGCTGCACGTGACGAGCGGCGACGGGCAGGGGGCGCGGCGGATCGCTCTGTCGCGCCGATTGCGGACCGACCTGGCTGCCGCCGCCCGGAACGCTCTTCGAGACGGGTCGCCGTTCCTCTTCCCGGAAGCACACGCAAAGTACGTCGGCACGGACGAGGCGCCGGACACGACGCCGGCCGATTCGCCGGTCGGGTCGCCGGCAGAAACGCCGGCTGCGGAGGCGCCCGCCGACCGCACACGCGAGAAGCCACCCGCTGAGGAGCCACCAGCTGAGAAACCTTCGCCCGAAACGTCGGCGACCGATTCGGCAGAGGAGGAGAAGCCCGAGACGTCGGGCGACGGACCGACATCCGAGGGGGACCCGCCAGTTCGCACGATTTTCCCGGACGCCTGAGTTGTCCGGCCCCGTTGTCCCCTCCATTTGTTGTCCCGTCCGTTTGTTTCCCGTCCATTTGAGGGCGCGTCCGCGGCCTCATTTCCTGCCTGCGGCGGCTGCCCAGGCACGGATCGCACCGCCTGCATGCAGACGGCGCATCCAGAGCACGCATCCACACGGCGCGCCGGCACGGGCATTGCGTGGGTATGGGCCGGCCTGTAGGAGCGACTCCGCGCGCGGGGCCGACCCCGCAGCAGACTTTTCCCGGGGGAACGAAACCGCGCCGCCACGCATCTCTCTGCCATCCCCGTCATCGTCGTCTCCGCTACCCCTCCCCCTCCCCATGACCCTTCGCCCTCTCGTTGCGAGCACTCTTCTGGCCATCCTCTGCGTCCTGTCCGGTTGTATCGGCGGGTCGGCCGATGTGAACGTCGTCCGGGCTCAAGACCGGTTGCAGGCGCCCCACCGCGTCGATCACGCTCCGTTCGACCGCCTTCTGTCGACGGTTGTAAACGCCGAGGGCTACGTCGACTACGCGCGCCTCGCTACCGAGGCCGATTCGACGCTTGCGCCCTACCTGCAGCAACTGGCCGAAACCGACCCGTCAAACCTCGCCCGCGACGCCCGCCTCGCATTCTGGATCAACGCCTACAACGCCTACACCCTGAAGCTCATTGTCGACCACTATCCGGTCGAGAGCATCAACGACATCAAGCCGGGCGCGGGGCCCTCGATACCGAAGGTCAACAGCCCGTTCCAGCTGGACGTCGGCGCCGTGGCCGACACGGTGCACACGCTCGACGACATCGAGCACGGAATCATCCGTGAGCGGTTCGACGAGCCCCGGATTCATTTCGCCCTCGTCTGCGCGGCCGTCAGCTGTCCCCGCCTGCGGCGGGAAGCCTACACGGGCGGCAACCTCGACGCCCAACTGGACGATCAGGCGCGCCGCTTCCTGCACGACACCGACAAGAACGTCGTGCCCGCCGGCGCGTCGCGCATTCGACTCTCCCGCATCTTCAAGTGGTTCGACGAAGACTTCGGCGGGTCGGCGGAGAGCACCCAGCGGTTTATCGCTCCGTACTTCGACGGGGCCGTCCGCCGCACCCTGGAACAGGGCGGCTACGACGTGTCGTTCCGGACGTACAATTGGTCGCTGAACGACCAGGGCACCGGTACGGCCGATCGCTGACCGACCACTCCCACCGGTCCTCCCGATCTCGACCACCAAATTCCCAAACACGAATATGGATGTCCAGAAGATTGACCGCCTCGACGTAGGAACCGAAGCGCCGGATTTCACCGGCCCCACGCAGTACGGGACGCCGCTGAGCCTGAGCGACTACCGGGGACAGTGGGTGGCGCTCTACTTCTATCCGAAAGATGATTCGCCCGGGTGCACGAAGCAGGCCTGCAATCTGCGAGACGGCTCGAAAGACCTCGCGCGAGCCGGCGTGAAGGTGCTGGGGGTGAGCGATGACGACGAAGCCTCGCACCGGGACTTTGCCGACGACTACGATCTTCCCTTCCCGCTCGTGGCCGACACGGATCGGGACGTCCTGTCGCTGTACGGTGTGTACGGCGAGCGGTCGATGTACGGCAACACGTTCATGGGAACGAAGCGGACCACCTACCTCATCGACCCCGACGGCGTCATCCGCCACGTCTTCAAGGCGCCGAAAACCGGAAACCACACGGAGGAAATTCTGCGGAAGCTAAAGGCCGTCCGCGGCGAGTGATCGCCGGGCGACCCGCGCCGGACGTCCCGGGGGGCAGGACCTCCCGGCCTGCATTCCGCCACCATCCCCCGCGTGGCGCACGGTGCAGCGCACGGGTGGACGCACGGAGCGAGGCGTGTCGCTGTCGCAGGCGCGTCTTCCGCGGGGTCGGGAGCAGAAACGGAGCAGAAGGGCATCGCTCCGATCTCACCTCGAGGCGCGGCCGGCCCGCCCCCGGCCGCATCCTCGTTCCCGCCGGACGTTCTCCCGCCGGACTCCTTGCTTGCAGTCTCGTTGCATGCAACGTCTCCGGGACCGGAATCCCGTCCAGCGCACATCTCTCTTCAGCAAAACCCGCTCTTCAGCGACTCTTCAGCGAAACCCGCTCCGGCCGGACGCTCGCACCAGTTTGCCGTTCGGCGTCTTCGTGTCATTCCACGCGTCAGCATCCGGAACGTCGCCCCGCGAGCGGCGCCGCGGCACCTCGTTCAACGACGCCCGTCCCTCCGGCAAGAGGCCGATCTCCCCCGGCCGTCTCCGACCTCCTCCCTCTCCGAGTGTGAATGGATCGAAAAGAGAAGAGGCAGCCGGGCCCTACCCGCGCGTCCGCCGGCCGTCGCGGAACACCTTCTGTTCTACCGTATTCCAATATAGCGATATTAAGGATGGTGCCCCTGCCGCTCGCCCTGCCGCCGTCTGTTGGGGGCGGGCGACCGGGGGGACGCCGGACCGCTTCACCCGCCTCTTTCAGAAGCTCTGTTTTCCGTACCGATGCCTACGTACGCGTACCGCCGCGAAGACGGAACCACGTTCGAAGTGCGTCAGAAGATCACGGACGATCCGCTCGAGGAATGCCCGGAGACGGGCCAGTCCGTTGACCGGCTCATTTCCGGTGGGGGAGGGGTTCTCCTCGACAACGGATCGTCGTCTGCCTCCGCCCCGGACCCCGACACCGACGCGCCGGCCTGCACCGGGCCGATGTGCGGTCTGTAGGGCCTGTAGGGCACGGTCGCTCCCCGAAGGCGGCCGGACGCCTTCGGTTCTGCCCGGCTCGTTTCCGACGGGAAACCAGACAGAACTCCGTCCGGGCAGATTTGGACTCACCGAGTGGTGTCGGTGACACCTCACGCGGCGCCCGGTCCGGGACGTTTCCCGGGCCGGGCCGGTGGGGTGTGTTTCCGAACCGACGGAGCCGGCGCGGCCGGCCGAACGAACCGTCGGACTGTCTCTTCATCTCCGTCTTCCGTCATGTCTCCCCCGCTCATTCCCGACGAGTACGTCGACCGCGTGGCCGGTCGATTTCAGATTTTGAGCGAACCGGTTCGCCTCGAGTTGCTGAATCACCTCAACGCCCGGGGAGAAATGACCGTGAGCGAACTGGTCGACGCCACCGGGTTTCGGCAGGCCAACGTCAGCAAACATCTCGGCCGCATGGCTGACGACGGCATTCTCACCCGCCGCAAAGAGGGCGTGCATGTGTACTACGACCTCGACGACCCCACGCTCTCGGCTCTCTGTCTCCTCGTCTGCGGGCATCTCTCCGACTCGTGACCGCCCCGTGATCCGCCGCATGATCCGCCGCTTGGTCGAGATCGGGGGCTGACCAACCGATCGTGCGCATCTCCATCTTACGTGGTTGCCTTCTTGCGCGGTTGCCTTCTTTGCAGTTGCTATGTGTGCGGTTGCCACGTGTGCGATTGCCTCGTGTGTGATTCTCGTGTCTTTCCTCTGCGTCCGGCACACCGGCGGCGGGCACCGATAGAATACATGAACGTATTCTTTACGAGGCACAACGCGCCGGGGCCCGCGATCGCCGGGCGGCCGGCCGGTTCAACGGATCGCACATGAACAGGGCATGACGCAGGGAATGGAGTACGACGCAATCACGATTGGGGCGGGGCACAACGGATTGATCGCCAGTGCCTACCTGGCCCAGGCGGGCTACGAGGTCGGCGTTTTCGAGCGGAACGCGCAGGTGGGAGGCGCCGTGGCCACGCGAGACGACATCGTCGACGGCTACGCGTTCGATCTGGGAGGCAGCGCGCATATCTTGATCCGGTTGACGCCGATTGTCGACGAGCTCGATCTCCGCCGGTACGGCTTGGAGTACATCGAGGTCGACCCGATGCTGACCGCCCCCGACCCGTCGGGTCCGTCGGTTCGGATCTGGCGGGACCCGGAGCGCACGGCGGCAGAGCTGGACGACCGGTTTCCCGGGGCGGGGGAGAACTACCGCCGCTTCCTGGACGACTGGTCGGAGTTTGCAGAGGCGATGCGCAAGATGTTTCTCGCCACACCGACCCCGCTTCAGTTGGGACGCCACATGCTCTTCGATACCCAGACGCCCCTGGGATGGTCGGAGGCCGCCCGGATGATCTCGCGCCCCTACGGAGAGGTGCTGCGCTACTACTTCGACGACGAACGGGTGCGGGCCGCCCTGGCGTGGATGGCCGCCCAGTCGGGACCGCCGCCCTCCGACCCGCTGACGGCACCGTTCGTGCTGTGGCACCCGCTCTATCACGAAGGCGGCATTGCGCGCCCCCGCGGCGGGTCTGGAGAGCTAACGCAAGCCCTGCGCCGCCACATCGAGGCCCACGGCGGCGAGATCCACACCGACGCGCCGGTCGAGGAGATTCTCGTCGAGAACGGACGGGCGGCCGGCGTCCGGGCGAACGGCACGATCGCAACCGCCGGCGCCGTCCTCTCCGCCGCCCACGTCGAGGAAACCTATCGCCACCTGCTGCCCGACGCCCACCGGCCTCCGGAAGCCGGGCAGCTGCGAACCGGCAACGGATTCGGGGCCATGCTCCGGCTCGCCCTCGACGAACCGGTCACCTACCGCGGCGCCGGGTCCGAAAACGACACGCTCCGCACCGGCCTGCAGCTGCTCTGCCGAGACATCGACCAGATCCAGTCTGCCTACGGCGACTTCCAGAAAAAGCAGCCCGCTACCGACCCGCCCCTCGTCGCCATGACCTTCAGCGCGGTCGACGATACGCTCGCGCCCGCCGGCGGAGAGGTGCTGTGGCTGTGGGGCCAGTACTTTCCCTACGAACTGTCGGGCGATCAGACCTGGGCGGACATCGGTCCGGACGTTGCCGACCGGCTGATCGACCAGTTCGAAACCTACGCCCCCGGCACGCGGGACAAAATTGTCGGCCAGCTGTTTCAAAGCCCCGCCTGGTTGGAAGAGAACCTCTCGCTCGTGCGCGGCAACGTCATGCACCTCGAAATGGGGCTCGACCAGCTGTTTGCTGCCCGTCCGTCGCTGGAGCACCCGACGTACCGCGGGCCGCTGGAGGGGCTCTACCTCGCCGGTGCCAGCACGCATCCCGGCGGCGGCATCATGGGGGCCTCCGGGCGAAACGCCGCCCAGGCCATCCTCTCGGACGAAGAGCCGGGCTGGATGGCGTCCACCCTGCAGGCAGCCCGCGACCGCCTCGCCGACGTGCTTCCGCGCCCGACCCGGTAGATGGGCCCCCGACCGTCCCGCTCCCCAGCAACCTGGCCTCCCCGACAGGCCCGTCCCCGCAGCTCGGACACGGGGCTCTACAAGCCCTTCTCGCGCTCTACCCGATACCGTAGGTCAGAGCGCTTCCCAGCAGGGGGAGAAGGGTGAGGAGCACCAGTTCGGCAAGAACGATCCGGCGTAGCGTCCGTCGCTGCGCCGGCGATCGGGCATCGTCCGGAACCGCGGGCGTCGGGCGATGCCCCTCGGAGGCGGACACCGCCGCCGGCTCGTCCGTCGCGCCGCTCGATGGAGCGTCCCCCGGAGCCTCTCCGGCAGGCGTTGCGACGTGCTCGTTGGCACCGTCGTTCGCGGCCTCCTCCAGCGACGACTGCCAGCGGAGAAACGTCACGGTCGGGTAGATCGATGCTGCGCCGACGAGGGTGAAAAGCCCGATCTTGGACCACAGCACGCCGCTCTGAAGGTAGTAGTCGAGCCCCTTTCCAAAGTAGAGGACCTGGAGGACGCCGGTCACGAACACCGCCAGCGCCGACAGGCCGTAGACGGCGTCTGCCCGCCCGAGCGATCGAATCGCGGTTGCATCGGGGGGGCTGCGGAGGAGAGCATATTCCGCAGCGACCGCCGCGTACGTCAGCATGAAGCTGATGATGTGGAGGTACAGCACGAGGGCTGGTTTCCAGAGGGCCATGCCGGATGGTGCGGGGGCGAATGGAAGAAGGGAGAAGACGAGGATGCTTCGACCGCTGATACCCGCAGTTCCCAGTCGCGCGTGCCCTGCATCCACCGCGCGCTGGGGCGGCGATTTGGGGCAGCGATCCGGCCCCCGGCGCCTTCCGTGTCCGTGAACGCCCGTGGATGCTTCCTTTGGAGACTCCTTCTGTGGCCGGGTTCTGTGGATCTGTGGAAGGGTCCTGTGGCCGGGCGAGCACCGTCGACCGGCGCCCTCTTCGTCGGGAAGACGGCGCGAAGCACGACGACGATTCGGTTCCTGCGGAGGGATTCGCTCGGACGGATCCGTTCCGGCCAATCAAGCCGGGAGAATCAAGCCGGGAGAATCAAGCCGGGGAGAGAGGAGCAGGCAACCGCGGCGAGACGGCTACAGGCGAACAACCATGTCGCGGTCGACCGGAATCGTGCAAGAGACCCGTCCCAGCCCGGCGACGGAAAGGAGGGTGTCGACGACAGCCTCGGCCGGCGGGTCTCCCTCGACAATCTCCACCGCGCACGTCGCGCAATGACCCTGTCCGCCGCAGTTGACGATGTCGGTAACCAGGTTGTGCGGTGAATACCCGGCGTCGCGCAGGGCGTCCCGCAGAATAGTTCCCGCCTGCACATCCAGCTCGACGTCTGTATCGCCAGTCCGAACAGTGACGGTGTACGTTTCGGTGTCGGTGGCGGTGCCGCGATCCTCGGTGGCCGTGTCGCTATCCATAGCTGTCAGGAGAGTGGGTGCTGCATGAACGTACTGCGTCAAGAGGAAGGAAGCCGGAATGAATCCGGATCCGTATCCAGAGTTAAATTACGAACCGTCGATGCAGTCGGTTCTGGCGTTAAAAACAACAACGGATCCTTTACAAGATTCCCGGCGTCGTCGGGGAGCGGCCACTGGCTGCACCGTCCAGACCGTTGAGCGACCGCTCCGACGCACGGCTCCAACGGGCGGCTTCAGACAAAAAGAACCGGACAAGAACCACCGGACAAAACAAACCGGACAAAAACCACCGGACAAGATACGCCCCGGACAAACCGAACAAAAAAAGAGGCCGCAGGCACCCTTCTGGACAACGCCCTGACTCGAGCACTCGAAAGCCCTGCATCAGCAGAGACCATCCACCTTTCGACGTCCAGATTGTGCCTGCGGCCTCAAGGTCGGTGCTGCACATCCACTTCCGCAGATCGGATACCGCAGATCGGATCCTGCACATGTGGAAGAACGGAAGCCCCCTCCGCATCGCCGGGTGCGGCCCGGTCGGTGCCGGAGGGGAGAGGCGGCCCGCCCCGAAGCGGCGTGCCGGGAGCGCAGTCAGTTGGCGCAGAAGCCGCCGTCGATCACCAGTTCGGTTCCGGTAACGAACTTGGCCTCGGGGGAGGCAAGATACACCACGCCGTAGGCGATGTCTTCCGGCTCGCCGATTTCACCGAGCGGATGCATGCCCGCGTATTCCTCCTCGCTGATCTTGTCGCTCTGCTCGCGGATCATTTTGGTATCGATGACGCCCGGATGGACGGAGTTGACGCGAATCCCTTCTTCGGCAACCTCCATCGCCATGTCTTTCGTCATCAGCCGCACCGCCCCCTTGCTGCCGCCGTAGCAGGTGTGCCCGGCGACTCCGGAGATGCCGGCGACCGACGACATGTTGATGATCGATCCCGTTCCGTTTTCGCGCATCGCCGGAACGCTGTGCTTCATCCCCAGGAAAACCCCCTTCACGTTCACGTCGAAGAGGTTTTCCCACTCGTCCGCGTCCATTTCGGTAATCGGCTGGATGGTGTAGACCCCCGCGTTGTTTACCAGGATGGTCGGACACCCGATCTCCTCACAGACAGCGTCGACCACGCGTTTCCAGTGATCTTCCTCCGTCACGTCGAGCTGCATGTGTACCGCCTCCCCGCCGGCCTCGTGAATGGCGTCGACCGTGTCCTGCGCACCGTTTTCTTCGTAGTGCGTCACGACGGTGTACGCGCCTTCGGCCGCCAGCATCTCGGCCGTGGCGCGGCCGATTCCGGTGCGTGCCCCGGTGACGATGGCAACTTCTCCGTCTACGCGTCCCATGCAAGTCCAAGTCGGTGGTGTCGGTGTGTGGTGTCGGTGGGTGAACCGGAGCCGAGAGGACGGAGCCGAGAGGACGAAGCCGCGCATGCTGCACCTCCGGCTGCGCCCCGCGTCGGATTCCCCGATCAAGCACTATGGTGTTCGCATCCGACCGCGGAGAGTTCGCCCAATTCCGGAGTAAAAGATATTCTTTAATCCAATTTCACCGCCGACCGCTCATTTTGGCGAACGTTGGGGGGCCGGCCCTTCGTAGGAGGGAGGGCGCACGAGGAGGAAGCCGTGCGGCTCTCGGGCATCCTCTCTTGCGCATCCCCCCTCGCGCATCCTCTTTCCCGCCGCATCCTCCCTGCCGGCTGCAATCGCCCGCCGGCTGCAATCGAACGCCGATCCATGCAGGTTGACCTCGATCTTTTGCGCTCGTACAACCGGTCCTTGCCCCGGTACACGAGCTACCCGACCGCGCCGCACTTCGACGGAGGCGTCGACCGCGAGCAGTTTCTCGACGAGGTGCGGCGCCGAGATGCCGCGGAGGACGCCGCGCCGCTGTCTCTGTACGTGCACCTGCCCTTCTGCCGCCAGCTCTGCTATTACTGCGGCTGCCATGCGTTCGTGACGCACAGCGAAGACCGCATTCAGCGGTATCTCGACCACGTCGAACGCGAGATCGACCTGTTGGCCGACGAGCTGTCCGCGGAGCGTCCGCTCATCCAGATTCACTGGGGGGGAGGCACGCCGACCTACCTCACGCCGGCGCAGATCCGCGAGCTGGGCGCGAAGATTCGGGACCGCTTTGCCGTGGCCGACGATGCGGAAATCAGCCTCGAAGCCGATCCGCGCGGCCTCACCCGCGAGCACGTCGCGGCGGCGTCGGACGTGGGGTTCAACCGCATGAGCGTCGGCGCGCAGACCTTCGACGCCACCGTGCAGGAAGCCATCCACCGCGTGCAGCCCGAACAGCTCACCCGCGACGCCGTCCGATGGGCGCGCGACGAAGGGTTCGAGGGCGTGAACCTCGATCTCATCTACGGCCTGCCGCACCAGTCGCTGGACGGGTTCGAAGAGACGCTGGCGTCGGTGCAGGACATCGACCCAGACCGCATCGCCCTCTACAGCTACGCGCACGTCCCGTCGGTGCTGGAGCACCAGAAGCTCATCCCGGAAGACGCCCTCCCGGACCCGGCCGAGCGGCTGACGCTGTTCAAAACGGGCATCGAGACCCTGACGCAGGAGGCGGGCTACCGCTTCATCGGGATGGACCACTTCGCCCGGCCCGACGACCCGCTGTCGATCGCGCAGGACGAGCACACGCTCCAGCGGAACTTTCAGGGCTACTCCACGCGAGCCGGGGCCGACGTCTACGCCGTCGGCGTGTCCGGCATCCACCAGCTCGCGCCTCTCTACGCGCAGAACGTCAAGGACCTCCGCACCTACTACGAGCGCATCGAAGCCGGGCGACTGAGCGTGGAGCGGGGCGTGCGGCTCACCCCCGACGACCACCTTCGGCGCCGCGTGATCATGGACCTGATGTGCAACTTCTCGCTTGCGAAGTCCCGCATCGAAGCCGCGTTCGATATCGACTTCGACCGCTACTTCGCGCCCGACCTCGCCCGTCTCGAACCGCTCGAAGCCGACGGCCTCGTCGACGCCCGCGGCGCCACCCTTGACGTCCGTCCCCCTGGGCGGCTCTTGATCCGCAATGTGGCCTCGAAGTTCGACGCCTACCTCCACGAGACCACCGAAGCCCGGCCGGTCTACTCCGAAAGCCTGTGACGTCCTCCCGGGCCCCGTTGGCCCGCCCGACGAAGTGCTCCCGAACCACGTCTCCTTTCCCTTTCCATCGACCGCCTTCACGCACGATCCCCCGAGCAGCACATCATGACCCCTTCCGTTCTGATCGTCGGCGGCGGCGCCATCGGCCTGGCCATCGGCTGGGAGCTGGCCCGTTCCGGAGCCGACGTGGATCTCTTCGAGGCCGACACGATCGGCGCGGGCGCCTCGGCGACCGCCGCCGGCATGCTGGCCCCGACCGCCGAACTGTCGTTCGAAGAACTCGACCTCTACCGCCTGAATTGCGAAAGCAAGCGCCGCTGGCCGGCGTTCGCCCGCCGCCTGGAGGACCAGACGGGCCGCGACGTCGGACGGCGCACCCACGGAACCCTGATGGTGGCCGACGACCGCGACAGCGCCGAAGCCCTCCGGCGCCAGTACCGCTTTCAGACCGAGCACGACCTGGATGTGGAATGGCTCACCGGCGAGGAGGCGCGCGCAAAAGAGCCGTTCCTCGCCCCCAACCTGTCGGCCGCCGTCTGGTCGCCCTCCGATCACGACGTCGACAACCGGGCGCTGGTCGAGGCGCTGGCCGATGCCCTCGAGCAGCGCGGCGGCAGCATCCACGAAGAGACGCCGGTTGCCGCCGTGGAGCCGGATCCTCGAACCCCCGCCCTCCGCACCGCCGACGGCGAACGCGTCGAGGCCGACCGTGTCGTCGTCGCCGCCGGCGCCTGGTCGTCGCAACTCGACGGGCTGAACGGCGCGGCACCTCCCATCCGGCCGGTGAAGGGGCAAATCGTGGGGCTGGAGATGCAGGTGCCGTTCGACCTGCAGCACGTGGTGCGGGGCCCGGAGGCCTACGTGGTTCCCAAAGCCGACGGGCGCGTGATGGTCGGCGCAACGGCCGAAGAGCAGGGGTACGACGAGGCGGTCACCGGCGAAGGGCTGTTTCGCAACCTGGAGGGAGGCTGGGAGGTCGTCCCCGGCATCCTGGACCTGGACGTACAGTGCACCTGCACGGGCTTTCGGCCGGCCAGCCGCGACCACGCCCCCGTCCTCGGTCCCTCCGCCGCCCCCGGCATCGTGATGGCCACCGGCCACTACCGCCACGGGATTCTGCTCACCCCGGTGACGGCTGAAGAGATAGCCCGGTGCATCCTCGACGATACGGTGTCGCCGTGGCTCGAACCGTTTCTCCCCACTCGCTTCGACGGCGACCGGGCCGGCGCCCGCCCGACCTGATCGCCCGACGCCTCGGCCCGCCCGGTGCGCTGCTCACCCCGCGCTCTGCTCCCGGCCCGACCCCGGTCCGACTCCGGCCCATCCCCCGGCTCTGCTGCCCTCGCACGCATCCCACCCGTTCCTCACAGTCCCTCCCCTCGCTCCACCCCCTCGCTCCACCATGTCTTCCTCGTTTCCCCCATCCTCTCGGTCCGACCTTCCGTCCATCATCCAGGGCGGCATGGGAATCGGCGTGTCGAGCTGGCAACTGGCCCGCCGCGTAGCCCAGCGCGGCGAAATCGGCGTCGTGTCCGGTACCGGGATCGACTCCGTCGTCGTGCGCGAACTGCAGGACGGCGACCCGCACGACCGGCGCCGCGTCCTGCAGACGTACCCCGACACCGAGACGGCCGACCACCTCGTCGACACCTACTACCGCCCGGACGGGCTGCCCGCCGGTGCCTCCTACGATCTTCTTTCCATGCACCGGTTTCAGCCCACGGAGGCGTCGCAGCGCATCCTGGCCGCGGCGACGTACACCGAGGTTCGCCTCGCAAAGGACGGGCATGACGGCGTCGTGGGGCTCAATCTCTTGGCGAAGCTGAAGCGGTACACGCTGCCGTGTCTCTACGGCGCCCTGCTGGCAGGGGTCGACCTGGTGTCGATCGGAGCGGGGATCCCGCTGGAGGAGGCCCGCCAGATGCAGGCCCTGGCGACCGGAGAGCCGGGGGAGCTGCGCCTGGACGTGGACGCGAGTCAGGCCCCCGACGACGCCGAGGAAACCTTCACCTACCGCTTCGATCCGCGCGTCGTGGTCGACGATCCCCCCGTCATGGAGCCGCCGGCCTTCTTCCCGATCGTATCCTCGGACGTGCTCGCGCGAATCATGGATGCGAAGCTTCCGGAGGAGGCGGTCGACGGCTGGGTCGTTGAGCGACCCGTGGCCGGCGGACACAACGCTCCGCCCCGCAACAAGCAGTACGACGACAACGGCGATCCCATCTACGACGAACGCGACGAGGCCGATCTGGAAGCGGTTGCCGACCTCGGCAAGCCGTTCTACCTCGCCGGCGGCTTCGGCTCGCCGGACGGGCTGGCCCACGCCCGCCGCGTGGGGGCCGACGGCATCCAGGTCGGGTCGCTCTTCTCCCTCGCGGAGGAGTCGGGCTACCCCGACGACGTGACCCGCGACCTCGTTCGGGGCATTCACGCCGGCGAGATCACCGTGAAAACAGACGGGCGGGTGTCGTCGACGGGCTTTCCGTTCAAGGTGCTGTCGGTGGACGGCTCGCTGGCGGACGACGAGGTGTATGACGACCGCCCACGCGTCTGCGACCTCGGCTACCTGCGGGAGCCGTACCTGAACAGCCAGGGCCAGGTCCTGGGCCGGTGCCCGGCCGAGCCGGTGCGCACCTACACGAGCCGCGGCGGCGATCCTCAAGACACGGAGGGGCGCGCCTGCCTGTGCAACGCGCTCCTCGCCAACATCGGGCTCGCCCAGCAGCGCGGGGAGACGGAGGAGCCGACCCTCTTCACCGGCGGCGAAGCGCTCGAGGACCTGCCGCTCGGCTCCATCGAAGACCCGACGTACGACGTGGACGACGTGCTTCAGTATCTCTACGGCGAATCGGACGAGCGGGCCGGTGGCCGCAGGGACCCAACCCGCCCCGGCGAAGACGATCCCTCCCGGGAAGACCGCCCCGCAGACGCCGGTGCCGCAGACGCCGGTGCCACAGACGCCCGTGCCGTAAACGCCCGTGCCGACGAAGGCGGTGCGGAGACAGGGGGCGCGGAGACTGGGGAGGCGGCCGACCGGGAGAGGCCTGACCGGGAGAGACCCGTGCGGGAGAGCCCGGTGGATGATCCCGCGACCCGGTAGATGCCCGGTAGACATCCCGTCGACGCGGTCTGCCGCCGAAACGACGAGAAAGACCAGGGGCGACGAACCTGTCTTTCCTCCCGTTGGTA
>CAKZLV010000022.1 GCA_937127285.1 uncultured Bacteroidota bacterium | reverse complement strand
GGCCGTCAGGGAGCAGCCGGCCGTCAGGGAGCAGCCGGGCGTCTGCCGTTTCTTGCTCCGCTCGGCGAAGGACCCGTTCCGGCCCTCGGACCCCGGCGCCTGGGTCAGAGACAGACGGGTGCAGAGGTAGGAAAAGAAATGTGCTCGTCGGGGTTCATTTTGGCAGGGGGATGCCGTATATTCCGTTCGGAACTCCCATCAAAAAATAAGGCTATGCATTTCTCGTTTCCGGCGCAGGCAGGGGAGGAGAGCGACCCAGACGTTGAGCGCCGCGCGTTGATCGGTCTGTCGCTGGTTCCGGGCGTCGGTGGGGGACGCATCCGGGCCTTGCTCGCGCGCTTCGGGACGCCGTCGGCCGTCTGGCGGGCGCCGCGGTCGGCCCTGCTTGGCGTTCCCGGCATCGGAGAGCAAACCGCCGAGGCGCTCCTCACCTTCGACGCTTCGGGCCGCGTCGACGCTCAAATCGAGCGTGCGGAGCAGGTCGGCGCGGAGCTGCTCCCGTCGTGGGACGACCGGTTCCCGCGCCGTCTCCGCCAGATCTACGACCCACCCGCCTTCCTGTGGGCAACGGGCACGTGGCGTTCGGAAGACGAGCGAGCCGTCGCCGTGGTGGGAACGCGCAGGTGCACCGACTACGGCCGCGCTCAGGCACGGCGCCTGACGCGCGGTCTGGTCCGCCACGGCTTTACGATCGTGAGCGGGCTGGCCTACGGGATTGATGCCGTTGCCCACCGAACGGCGCTGGAGGAAGGCGGGCGAACGGTGGCGGTTCTGGGCTCGGGACTGGCCCGCATCTACCCGGCAGCGCACACGCGACTGGCCCGCCGGGCGGCCCGGCAGGGCGTCGTCTTTTCGGAGTTTGCGCTCGATGCCGACCCGGACGCCCCCCACTTCCCCGAACGCAACCGGATCGTGAGCGGTCTCACTCTCGGCACGCTCGTGGTCGAATCGCGCGGAGAGGGAGGGGCGCTCATTACCGCTCGCATGGCGTGCGAGCAGAACCGGGAAGTCTTTGCCGTGCCGGGGGATGCCGGCCGGCCCACCAGTGAGGGAACGAACCGCCTCATACAGCGCAGCCATGCCAAGCTCGTGCTGACGGTGGAGGACATCCTGGAAGAGTTCGGTGCGGGGGGTGGCCGCTCGCTGCCGGCAGGCGACGCCGGGGGGGCGTCTGGGTCGTCGCCCGATGCGTCCCCTGCCGACCTGCCCCCGCTGGCGGGCCCCGCCCGCCGGCTCTACGATCATCTCTCCGCGGATGACCCTGTGCACCTCGACGCGCTCTGCGAGCGCACGGACGTGGCGCCGTCCACCGCGCTGGCCGTCCTGTTCGACCTGGAACTCCAGGGCCGCGTGCGACAACTGGCCGGCAAACGCTTCTGCCGCGCCTGAGACGCTCCCCTGCCCGGGAGCGGATCTTTTTTGCGTCGTGAGCTTTCAGTGAAGACACGCGCACGGCAGCCGCCTCCCCTCGCTCCGCATCGGGGCCGCTTGCCCCTGTCGGTTTCCATCGCGGCGGCTGCCCCCGTTTTTCTGCGCTCCGCTTCCTTCCACCTTGACATCCCCGTCTGAATGATTCCCCGCATGCGTCCCTCGTTTGAACGGTTCGTCGCGCTGGAGCCGGCCGCCGTTCAACAGCGACTTCGCGACTTTGTCACTGCGTCGCAGAGCGGGTATACCGGACAGTTCTACACCAACCACGTCATCTTGAACGTTCCGTCGTCGCAGGAGCAGTTCTGGTCGCCGCAGCTCTCCATCGATCTGGAGTCTGCCCCCGGAGGAACCGTCGTTCGCGGCCTCTACAGCCCGCGCCCGTCCGTGTGGACGATGTTCATGGCTCTGTACGCGATGGTCGGGTTCGGCGGGCTGATCGGCGTGTTCTTCGGGATCAGCCAGTGGAGCCTCCAGATGCATCCGTACGGCCTGTGGGCAGGGCCGGGGGCGGTCGTCCTGGCAGGGGGCGTCTACAGCCTCGCCCTCTTCGGGCAGTGGCTCAGCCAGGATCAGATTGCCGCCCTACAATCCTTCGCCGAGGGGGCGCTTCGCTCCTGCGAAGGCTACGCAGCCGGACGCGTGGACGCGGCTTGACGCGCGACGGATGCGGATCCGGGCGGGGAGATCTGAAAACGGGCCCCGGGGCTCGCTTCCACCGATCCGCCCCGGCTCCGCGATCGCGATCGGGGCCGACTGGCACAATCTTCGCCCCTGGATGTGAACGGTGCGGCATCCGCGCCGTTTGCCCCGTCCCGAGGACCCGGACGACCCGGATCACCTGGATCACCTGGATCACCATGGGGGAGGCCAGCTGCATTACCCGCCCGCGATCCCTGCGGTCCCCAACGTTGCGGTCGTAGGTGTGACCGAGGCTGCGACCGGGCGTCCCCGCGCATCGTCTTGCTGTCGATTCGTCCCTGCACGCCCTATGCCGGTTGAATCTGTGCTGCTCCGCTGTATGGCAGCGCTCCTTCTTCTCGTTGGCATCGGACCGGAAACGCCCGTGTGGACGCAGCAGCCCGACATCGACGAGGTGCGGCGCTACGAGGCAGCGATGGGCGGCGATCGGGCCCCGACCCCTGCGCCCGAGTCCGATGCCGCCACCGGCCCCGACGAGCTGCGCCGGCAGTGCCCGTCGTCTCCGCCCGGAGACCTTCCGCTTCGGCTCCACTTCCACCGCCCGTCCACGACGCTCCCCCCCGCCCGGGTCCGCTACTTCGCCTCGGCCGACTCGACGGTGCACTGTATTTCCTACACGTGGGACGAGAGCCACACGATGAGCGGCCGGCAGATGGTGAAGCGTCTCAGCCAGGGCGGCGTCGACCCCGATACGGTCGTGGTGCGCTACGACATGGCGTTTGACGACATCGTCCGCTCGCTCCGGCGCGCGTGGGGGCCGCCGGACGTCCTGGACGAACAGCCCGTGGCCGACACCTCCGGCGTTCGAAAGCAGTACCGACGCCGCGCCCGCTGGGCGACCCCCGAGGTGCGCATCGCCGTCGTCCTGAACGTGAGCCTCCTCGGCGGCCAGATCCAGGTCGACCAGGCCTTCCGCTAGGCGACGGCGGCGCAGCGGCCGGTGCGTTCAGGCAGACTTCGTCGGTTCTCTCCACCCCTCGCCCTGACATCGACGGCCGCGTCCGCTAGGTTCCTCGTGCCCGACCCGTCGATTCGGACGGTGGCATCGGGGCCGCGTCGTTGCTGTCGATCACCGATCCGCTCCGCCTGTGAAGCTGGCACTCATTGGTCTCGCGATCGTGTTCATCGTGATGACGGTGCTGCCGATCGTCCGCCACGACTACTGGGTGATTCGCGCCTGCGACTTCCCGCGCCTGCAAATCGCCGTGGCCGGGGCGGGCGTGCTGGTCCTGTACGTCAGCCTCTGGGGCAGCTACACCTGGCCGGAAGACGTCCTGCTCGGGCTGCTGACCGGCGCGGTGCTGTACCAGGGCTACTGGATCTACCCCTACACGCCGTACGCCACCATCCAGGTGCAATCGCCCGATACCCCGGACGCGGACGATCAAATCACCGTTCTCGCCGCCAACCTGTGGACGCAGAACCGGGATGCCGACTCGTTTCTGGACCTCGTGCGGGAGATGGACCCCGATCTCATCCTCGCCCAGGAGGTGACCGAGCGCTGGCAGGCCGAGCTGACCGCGCTCCGCGAAGAATACCCTCACCGCATCGGGGAGCCGCGCGGGAACGCCTACGGCATGGCCCTCTACGCCCGCTACCCCCTCCGCAACGCCGCCGTCCGCCATCTGGTGGACGACGAAGTGCCGTCCATCCGCACCGACGTCGAGTTGCCGTCGGGCCAGACGGTGCGCTTCTACGGGCTCCATCCGCGGCCCCCGCATCCGGAGGAGGACCGGGACACCATCAACCGCGATGCCGAACTGCTGCTCGTCGGCCACGAAGTCGGCGTGTACCTGGCTACGGAGGACGACCCCGTCATCGTCGCCGGGGACTTCAACGACGTCGCCTGGTCGTACGTCACCTTGATGATGCGCGGCATCAGCGGCCTGCTGGACCCGCGCCTGGGGCGGGGGCCCTACAACACCTTCCACGCCCACTATCCATTTTTCCGGTGCCCGCTCGATCACGTCCTGCACTCGGAGCACTTCACCCTTGCCGAACTGGAGCGAAGCCCGGAGTACGGGTCCGATCACTTCGCGCTGTGCGCCCGGCTGCAACTCGAGGACGACCCGCCCGAGATCGGGCAGCGTCCCTACGTCGACAACAAAATCCGCCAGCACGCCCGCGAGGAGATTGAAAAAGCCGCCCGGTCGTCGCCGTAACCGCTGCGTCAGACGGCCTGCAGAGAAGATGGCACGCCAACCGACCTGCCGACGCGACTATGCCTCGGCCGCCCCGCCGGAATCGGACGCGCCGGGGCGGTCCAGAAGCGACCGCGCGGCGTCGACCTCGCCGGCTCGAACCCGAAGCTTGACGCTGGCCCCCGCGTCGCTGTGAAACGGGGCCATCCCCCCCAGCCCCTCGTCCGACACAAAGGCGTCGATGCCGTGCTCGCTCAGGTGCGCCCGGGCGACGTGGGCCGCGCCGGCCGACCGGAAGGTGGCAGCGGTAACGAAACGGTCGGGCGGGGCGCTCATCGGTTCGGAACGTCTGATCGTCCGGTGGAGAAGGCGGCACGGGCGGGGAGAGAACCGGGCCGGGGCAGGACGAGGCCGTCGGTTCCCGGCGGGGTTCTCGAAGAGTCCACCCCCAGTCCACAACCGTCTCCGGCCTCGGCGGTTCAATCGGTTGAACCGAAGCATCTCCGGCGCTGCCGGCTCTCGCGCCCGCTGCCGGCCCTCGCGACCGCTGCGCTCACTGTTGCCTCTACCGTTCCGTTCCCGCATGATCCCGACCTGGCTGACCGACACCGTCACGAGCGACCTCCAGCGCGCCCTGCACTACACCAAGCTCTGGGGCCTGCAGGGGGTGGAGCTCCGGACGGTCGGGGAGGCCAACGACCGCGTCCCGGACGTCAACGAGAAGCAGATCCGGCGTCATCTCGACACGTCGGAGACCCTCATCGCCAGCTGCGTGCCGAGCGTCTTCGAGGGGCCGGTGAGCGATCGCGCCTCGTGGATGAACGACCTCGTTCAGTTTGAGGACACGCTGCAGTTTTGCGGTCGCGTGGGATGCCCGCGTGTGGTGCTCTCGCC
This sequence comes from uncultured Bacteroidota bacterium, assembly GCA_937127285.1. Classification (GTDB taxonomy): domain Bacteria; phylum Bacteroidota; class Rhodothermia; order Rhodothermales; family Salinibacteraceae; genus CAKZLV01. The sequence goes on along the minus strand of CAKZLV010000022.1, from coordinate 12,849 downwards.
GTTTGCGGCCGAGCCCAACCCGCCGTTCGACGCCATGGCCGATGCCATTCGCCGGGCCGGGGAAAAGGCAGCAGCGTACGATACGGTCCTGGCGGTGCTGCACGGGCCGGAGACGGCCTGCCCCACCGGCCGGGCCCTGGCGGAGCTTCTCGCGCTGGTCGATCATCCGAACGTGCAGGCCGCCTGGGATCCGGCCGGGGCGATGCGGGCCGGCGAAGACCCGGCCGAGGGGCTCGGCGCCCTGGTCGACCGGGTGTCGCTCGTGCGCTGCAGCGACGGCCGGGTTCGGGACGGCTACTGGGAAGACCTGCCGTTGGGGGAGGGCGTCGTGGACTGGGGCGAACAGCTGCGCCGGCTGGCCGCTCACGACTTCCTCGGGCCGATCAGCCTGGAGGTCTACGTTGAGCCCCGCCCCGAGGCCGGGCTCCGGGCCGCCACGACGCTGATCCACATGCTCCGCGACGGGCGGGAAAGGACGGACCGGAGGAACCCGCCGACCCGCGCTCCGAGCCGCCCTCTCCCCCGCAATAACGAAACTCCCCTTTTTTCGGTGCGTTGCGGACGCCTGGATTGAGATTTGCGGATCGGTCCCGGCTTCGCCGCCCCGGCCTCTTATCAGGCGCTCCTGTCCGGCGCTCCTGTCCAGCGCCCCCGTCAGGTACTCCTGTTGAGCACTCCTGCCGGACTCTCCTGCCGGGCCGCGACCGCAGACGTACGCTTTCCGCCCACCCCGCCGCCAACCTGCCGCCCGCCTATGTCCGTTACCCGTGAAGAGGTACGCCGGATCGCCGACCTCGCCCGCCTTCACTTCTCCGACGACGAAGAGGAGCAGATGACCGACGAGCTGGACGACATCGTCAGCTACGTCGACAAACTCAACGAGCTGGACACCTCCGGCGTCCCCCCCATGTCTCACGTCCTGGACGTGACCGACGTCGACCGTCCGGACGAGGTCGAGGCACGCATCGATCGCGAGCAGGCGCTCGAAAACGCCCCCGATGCCGACGGGTCCTACTTCCGCGTCCCGCGGGTCATCGAGTGACCGGCCCCAGGTGCTCTTCGATCCCGCCGGCCGCCGGTGCTCGCCCAACCGGTCGCGGATCTGCACGCGCGGATTTTCGTTTACGGATTTTCGTGTGTGGATCCGTTCGACGCGATTCGTCCGGGGCCCCGGCCCCGCGTCGCTGTTCGTGACTCATCCTGCTTGCCCGCATCATGGCTGAACCTTCCTCGCGCCGCGGACGCCCGCCCCACGCTCAGCCGGGGGGCGGCCTGTGGTCCACCCTGTCGCCAACGGCCCGGCACGGCGCCATCCTGGCCGTGTTCGCCATCCTGTCGATCAGTTTTTTTGCGCCGGCCGTCTTCGACGGCAAGGGCGTGCACGGGGGCGACGTCGTCAACTGGCGGGGCGGCGCGGAAGCCATGATCGAGTACCAGGAGTCCACCGGCGGAGACGCTCTCTGGGCGCCCAACATGTTCGGCGGCATGCCGGGCTACCTGGTCAACTACGACACCGAGGTCCCGCAGGTCGACACGCTGGTCAACCAGACCCGGTCGGTGCTGTGGCCGGCGTCGCACTTTTTCGTGCTGCTGGTTGGCGTCTACCTGCTGGTCTTCTACCTGACCGAAGACCAGTTTGCAGGCCTGGCCTCCGCGGCCGCCTACGGCCTGACGACCTACATCCCGATCCTGCTGGCCGCGGGGCATCAGACCAAGTTCCTGGCCCTCGTCTGGGCCCCGTACGTGCTTCTGGCCTTCGCCTACGCACTGCGCAATCCCTCCTGGCTGTCCGGGCTCCTGTTTGCCGCCGCTCTCTCGGTCGAACTGCGGGCGAAGCACCCGCAGATCACCTACTACGTCCTCATGCTGGCGCTGGTGTGGTGGATCGTGGAAGGGGTGCGCGCCTACCGCGACGACGCCCTGCCGCCGTTCGCGCGGTCGACAGGGTTCCTCGCCTTCGGAACGGGGCTCGGCCTCCTGATGGTCGTGCAGCCCTACTGGGCGACCTACGAGTACAAGCAGTTCTCCACCCGCGCCGCCAATACCGTGGCCGGCGGGGGAGACGGCGGCGGTGCGGCGATGGCGTGGGACTACGCCATGCGCTGGAGCCAGGGGGTGAAAGAGCTCGTCACGCTCGCCGTCGCGGATGCATTCGGCGGAGGCGGCAGCAGGACGTACTGGGGCCCCAAAACGTTCACCGCCGGGCCGCACTACGTCGGCGGCGGCGTGCTGGTGCTTGCCATCCTCGCCGTCTGGAAGGTGCGCACCCGCATCACCTGGGGGCTCGGCATCGGGGCGCTCACAACGGCGCTGTTTGCCCTCGGGAAGCACTTCGCCCTCCTCAACCGGCCGATGTTCGAGGTCTTCCCGTTCTTCGACGCCTTCCGCGCACCGGAAACGTGGCTGTCGGTCACGGCCCTCGCCCTCTGCGTCCTGGCCGGCGTCGGCCTCCACTACCTGCTGTCCGAACCGGAGGCCGACTCCCGCCGCAAGCAGGCCGAGGCCGACGCGGAACGCAGCCGGGCGCTCTACACAGCGTTCGGGGTTGCGTTCGGCGTCGTCCTCCTGCTTCTGGTGGGCCGGAGCGCCCTCTTCGACTTCGAGAAGCCGAACGAACGCCAGCGCTTTGTGCAAGCCATCCAGCAGCAGCGGCCCGACCTCGACGTGCAGAGCCGGCAGGTGCAGCAGTTTATTCGGCAGCAGATTGAGGAGCGCAAAGAGGAGCGGGCGTCGATGTTCACGTCGGATGCCTACCGGACGCTCATCGTTCTCGGCGTGCTGGCCCTCCTCCTCTGGCTCTACCGGCGGGAAACGCTCGCCCCCTGGTTGGCCGGAACGCTCGTCGCCCTCGTTCTCGTCGTCGATCTCTGGGGCGTCGCGAAGCGCTACCTGAACGAGGAGGCCTACAGCCCGACCCCCGACATCGAGCAGGTGATCGAGACGCGGCACACCCGCGACGTGGATCGGTGGGTGAAGGAGCGGAAACAGGAGGCCGGGGGACTCGGGCACTTCCGCGTCCTGCCCCTCGCCTCCAACCCGATGAACAACGCCACCACCGCCTATCACTACGAGTCGGTCGGCGGCTACCACGGGGCGAAGCTGCAGGTGTACCAGGACTACATTGACCACATCCTGCAGATCTCGCAGGGACGCCTGAACGAGAACGCCCTGGATCTGCTGAGCACGCGCTACCTCATCAGCCGGCGGCAGATTCCGGGCACCCGCGTCGCGCACCGGGGCGACCAGAGCGGGCTTCTCGTGCTGGAGAACCCGGACGCGCTCCCCCGAGCCTTCTTCGTCGGCGACGCGGAGGTCGTGGACGACCCCCAGTCCACCTGGCAGCGTCTCCGCAGCCGGTCGTTCAACCCGCGCCGCACCGCGCTGCTGTCTGAGAACCTCGATCGACAGATCGCCCCGATCGATAGCGCGAGCACCACGCGGGTCGAGCTCCAGTCCTTTACGCCGCCGAAGATTCGGTGGACGGTCGAAACGGACGCGCCGCGTCTCTTCGTGGCGAGCGAGATCTACTACCCGGCCGGCTGGAACGCCTACCTGGACGGAGAACCGGTTCCCATTCACCGGGTGAACTACCTGCTGCGCGGCGTCCACGTCCCCGCCGGAGAGCACGAACTCGTCATGCGGTTCGAGCCGACGGCCGACCGCATCGGGACGTGGGTGAGCGCCGTCGCTACGCTCGCTACCTACGGCGGCATCGCCGCTCTCGTCGGCGCGCCCTACATCCGCCGCCGGTTCGGGGAGGAGCAGCCCGGCGCAGGCCCCCGATCCGACGAACGCGAAGACGACGGCTGAACCCGACCGGCAGCGGTCCGTGAATCCGACCCATCGAGCCTTCCGAACCCAACGTCTCCACCCGTGCGTCGCGTCCTCCTCGTTGCTTACTACGTACCGCCTGCCGGGGGGCCGGCCGTTCAGCGGATCCTGCAGTTCGTTGAGTTCTTGCAGGAAGACGGATGGATGCCGGAGGTCCTGACGGTCCGCGAGGGGGCCTACCCCGACCGGGACCCGTCGCTTCTGGAAGCCGTCCCCGATGCCGTCCGCGTTCACCGCACCGTCGCCTGGGATCCGCTGGCCCTCTACCAGAAGCTGAGGCGGCGGTTCGGCAACCGCTCCCCCGACCGCCTCCCGGCCGGATCCGTCCGGACCGACGACGAATCGTGGCTGGAGTCGATCGCCCGCTGGATTCGGGCGAACGTGTTCATCCCCGACGCCCGGATCGGCTGGCTGCCGTTTGCGGTGCGCGAGGGCAAGGCGCTGCTGGACACCGGCCGCTTCGACGCAATGATCACGAGCGGTGCGCCGCACTCGGTTCACGTCACCGGCCGCGTCCTTCACCGCGCAACGGGGGTGCCGTGGGTGGCAGACCTTCACGACCCCTGGACCGACATCAGCTACTACGACGAGTTTCCCCACACCGACTGGGCGCGGCGCCTCGACGCCTCCCTCGAACAGTCGGTCCTGGCCGACGCCGGCGCCGTCACCACCGTCAGCCCCTCCTGGGCGGATCTGTTCGCGTCGAAGGCGGATAACGACTATACGGTCGTCGAAAATGGGTTTGACGACCGGGATTTTGCCGGCCTCGACGAACCGCTGGATGACGGGTTCGTCCTGTCGCACATCGGGAAGCTCTACGCCAGCCGCACGCCGACGGCGGTGTGGCAGGCGCTGGCCGCCCTTCGCGCCGACGACGCGATTCCGGATCTGACCGTTCGCCTCGTCGGAACGGTCGACCCGGCCGTGCGCGCGTCCATCCGCGAGCACGGGCTGGAGCCCATCGTCGAGATCCGCGACTTCGTGCCGCACGACGAGGCGCTGCGCCTGATGGCGGGCAGCGCACTGCTCCTCCTCGTTATCGAACCGTTCGCGCAGGCGAAAGGCATGATCACCAGCAAGCTCTACGAGTACCTGGCCAGCGAGCGACCCGTCCTGGGCGTCGGGCCGCCCGGAGGCGATGCCGGCGCGCTCCTGCACCGCCACGACGCGGGCGAGGTGGTGGCGTGGAACGACGCCCGCCGGGCGCGCGAACTCATTCACGCCCACTACGAGGCATGGGCCGCCGGGTCGCCAACGGCCGGCGCCTCCCGCACGGACCTGCAGGAGCATAACCGCCGCAACCAGTCCCGACGCATGGCCCAGATCCTGGACGAGGTGACGACCTCCCGCACCCAGACCGCCTGAGCCGACCGGGTATCCGCCCCCGGCGGCCGTTCGCCCGACCTGGCGCATCGACTCCCACCCGCATGCTTCCGACCTTCCTGATCATCGGGGCAATGAAGTCCGGGACGACGGCCCTCTACGACATGGCGGGGTCGCATCCCGAGATCTTTATGAGCCCGGTGAAAGAGCCGAACTTCTTTGCGTTTGCGGACCGGGAGCTCGACTTCCAGGCACCGATCGACCGCAGCCCGCACGGGATCAACCACACCAGCATCACCGATCGGGAGGTGTACGAGGCACTCTTCGACGAGGCGGACCCGGATCAGGCGCGCGGGGAGGCGTCGCACACGTCGCTCTACTGGCCGGACGCGGCCGACACCATCCACCGCCTCGTGCCGGACGCCCGGCTGGTCGTCATCCTGCGGAACCCGGTGGAGCGCGCGTACTCGGAGTTTCTGCACTTCGTCCGCGACGACGATGAGCCCCGTACCGATTTTGCGGACGCACTCGAAGCGGAACCGGACCGGATCGAGCGGAACTGGGCCCTCGGGCGCTACGTCGACCGGGGACGCTACGACGAGCAGCTGGAGCGCTACCTGCAGCGTTTCGACCGGGAGCAACTCCAGGTCTTCCTGCACGAGGACCTGTCCGATACCCCGACGGACGTGGCCCGGGCGCTGTTCGAGCACGTCGGCGTGGACCCGTCGTTCGTCCCCGACACCGACCGGCGCGTGAACAAGTCGGGGGTCCCGCAGTCGCGCTGGATGCACCGGATGCTCCGGGCGCTGCAGCCGGTCCGCGAGGCCGTCGATCCGGTGCTCCCGGAAACGGTGGTCGACTGGGCGACGGCGCTGAAAAACCGCAACCTGCAGAAGCCGTCGATGGATCCGGCGGTCCGGCGGCGACTCGTCGACACGTTTCGACCGCACGTCCGGCGGCTGGAGGGCCTGATCGATCGCGATCTCTCGCACTGGCTGGACACCGAGCCATGACCGACCCGTCGTCCGGCGAACCGGCGACCGGCCGTTCCGCGTCGAGCGCGACGGGCGCCGCCGGACCGCTGCCGAACTTTTTCATCATCGGAGCGGCGAAGTCTGGGACCACGTCGCTGTACGCGTACCTCCGCCAGCATCCGGACGTCTGCATGCCGTCGGTGAAGGAGCCGCGGTACTTCGCGTACCTCGACGATCCGCCGCGCATGATCGGACCGGGCGACCGCAAGTCGAACGAAGCGGCCGGGGTGGTGACCGACGCGGCCGCGTACCGGGCCCTCTTCGAGCCGTGTGCCGGTGCGTCGGCCGTCGGCGAGGCGTCGGTCAACTATCTCTACAGCCGGACCGCCCCCTGCCGAATCGCCGAGTCCGTGCCGGAGGCCCGCCTCATCGCGATTCTTCGCAACCCGGTCGAGCGCGCGTACTCCCACTACCTGCACCTCGTGCGGTCCGGGCGAGAGCCGATTCGCGACTTCGCGCAGGCTCTCGCAGCCGAACCGGAGCGGCGCCGGCAGGGATGGGAGTGGTCCTGGCACTACACAAAGATGGGGTTCTACCACGAGCAGCTCACCCGGTACCTGCAGTACTTCGACCCGGACCAGCTGTCCGTCTATCTCTTCGACGACTTCAAATCCGATCCCCGATCGGTGGTCCGAGATCTCTTTCAAACCCTCGGGGTGGATGATTCCTTCGTCCCGGACGCGGTAGGGAAGCACCGCCGAACGGGAAAGCCGCGCCTCGAATGGTTTCAGCGATTCCTGCTCAATCCGGACCATCCGCTGCGGCGCGCGTCCCGGTCGCTCGTCCCGGAGCGCGTGCGGGAGCGCCTCCTTACGATGCTGAAAAATGCGAACCTCTCCAAACCGGAGATGTCCCCAGCGGTTCGGGCCGAACTGACAACCCTGTACACGGACGAAATTCACCGCCTGGAAGACCTGCTCGACCGAGACCTGTCGCACTGGCTCCGCGATGCGTCGTAGTCCGGCGCCCGGGCACCACCCGCGAACATCCACCCGTGAACAACCGCCCTCAACCTCTGCGGGGGGGGTTGGATGAATGAAGGCGCTTCCGTACGTTGCACCGTGTCGATTCGCCATCCTCTGTTGCACGACGCCCCCACACCCTTGCGAGTCTTAGCTTGGCCGGCCTTCGAAAACAAAACTGGAAATCCGTATAATCGTCTTCTGTACGAGGCCGTCGAAGACGAGGGGATGGAGGTGGCCGAGTTTTCCCTGCAGCGCGCCCTGTGGGGGTCGTACGATCTCTGGCATTTGCACTGGCCGGACGACTTCCTCAGCTATCGCTCGCCGGTCACGGCGGCTGCCTACGTCGGGATCCTGCTGCTCCTCCTGGTGCTCGCCCGGCAAAAAGGGACGCAGATCGTCTGGACGATCCACGACCTCGGCCCGCACGAGTCGCATCATCCCTGGCTCGAATCGATTTTCTGGCGCTTTTTTCCGCGCCTGGTCGACGGCTTCATCACGCTGAGTGACGTCGGGCGGGAGGCCGCCCTTCGCCAGTATCCATCGCTTCGGCGGGTCCCCGGGGTTGTGATCCCGCACGGGCACTACCGACCGGCCTATCCGGAGCCGGTGGAGCGCGACGCGGCCCGCAAAGAGTTCGACCTCGATCCCGACGCGCCGGTCGCCGTCTACGTCGGCCGCATCCGGCCGTACAAGAGCGTTGAACCCCTCGTGCACGCCTTCCGGTCGGTACCGGACGAAGACGCCCGGCTTCTCGTCACCGGCAACCCCTCCGGTCCCGCCATCGAGCGGCAGATCCGGCGGGCTGCCTCCGGGGAAGACCGGATTACCCTCGACCTCCGCTTCATTCCCGACGATCAGATCCCGGTCGTTCTCGGGGCGGCGGATCTCGTCGTTCTCCCGTACGAGGACATCCTACACTCGGGAAGTGCTCTGCTCGCGCTGTCCTTCCATCGCCCCGTCCTGGTGCCGAACCGGGGAGCGATGTCGGAGCTTCAGGCGCACGTCGGCGACGAGTGGGTGCATACCTACGAGGGGCGCCTCACGACCGATGACCTTCGGGACGCGCTCTCCTGGGCGCGGACGGCCGATCGCCCGGACGAGGTCCCGCTCGACGATCTGGGGTGGAACCGCCTCGCGGCGCAAACGGTCGACCTCTACGAACGCGTCCGCTCCGGAACGGCGGGTAACCCGGCGTAGCTGGGGTCCGGCGACGAACGGTCCGCCCGTCGCCCGGCTGTCCAACTCCCATCTTCTGTCCAATCGGCTCGAACGCCCGTGCGGTTTCCCGTTTTTGTCGTCGGCATGCCGCGCTCGGGAACGACGCTGGTGAGCGCGTTGCTGGATGCGCATCCGGATCTCGCCATCCTTCCGGAAACCCACTTCTACACGCGATGCCGCATGGAACGCGGCGAGACCGCGTCCGCCGTCTGGGATCGCCTGCAGCAGCAGCCGGGCTTCTGGGACGCCGCCTTCACCGCGGAGGAGAAGGGGCAGATCCGTTCGCGCGTCCCGCCCGGAGGCGCGCCGTCCGATCTCCTTCGGGCCGTCGGAACGGTTTATGCGGAGCGAGCCGGAGCCTCGGCCTGGGGCGAGAAGACACCCGACCACCTCGCGCATCTCGATCGGATGCGGACGGAGTTTCCCGACGGGGTGTACCTCGGCATCGTGCGGGATGCCCGCGACGTCTGTCTGTCGCTTCAGGGCCTTCCCTGGAATCGCGATACGCTGATGGAATCGGCCTGGACGTGGCGCCGGTATCAGAAGAGGCTTCGAGACCACCGGGAGCAGGCCCCGGACCGGGTCCGCATCATCCGGTATGAAGACCTCCTCGCGCACCCGCGGGAGACCCTCCGGTCCATCCTGACGTGGCTGGAGGCACCGGCATCCGCCGAGCGCATCGACCGCATGCTGGCGTTTCACGCGGAGGAGTCGGGACCGGCCGATCCCGAACGGGAGCCGTGGAAGCAGAAGACGCGTCGCCCCATCGATCCGTCGAACCGGGAAAAGTGGCGGACGCAGATGTCTCCGGCGCGACGATGGATTGTGCAGACGATCGCCGGGGCGACCCTGAGCGGCTTCGGCTATCCGGTGCCGGCCGTGGACAAAAATGCGGCGTTCTGGGCCGACCTGGCAGACGTTGCGATCGCATCGGTGCGGCGCCTGGTGCAGCGCTGGCGCAACCGCCTGTCGGCCGCTCCTCGCCCGGCGGACGATGCCGCGCCGGTGTGGATGCGACCCGAACGGAACGAATGACGGTCGGGCGGCGCCGGTACTTCGTCAGACAGGTTTTCAAGGCATCGCCGGGTCGTATCCGTAGCGCTCCAGGGTCGGCTGGAGCTGCGTCAGCTCGGCCTGCTGCCCGGACGTCAGGCGGTCGGTCCACGTGTCTCGCGCCGGGCGAATCTTGGAGAGGTGATCCGTCGCCCCCGTGTCGAAAAACCGCTCCGGCAGCAGATCTGCCCACGTAAAGATCGTTCGGAGCGTCTTCTCCGGCTCCCGGGTGAACTGCTCGTAGGTCACGGTGTGCAGGGCATCGGCAGGGAGGGCGTTTGCGTCCTGCTCCACGGTGTGGAGAATCGTCTTCCACATCCACGCGGCCTGTCGGATCGGCGGCTCGGAGAGCTGCTCGCGCCAACCGGGCGGCCGAGCGCCCCACCAGCGGCCCGTCGTGCCGTAATCGCTGCGGCGGCGCTTTAGGATGGAGGCGGCAACGGCGCGCCCGTCCCGCACCACGTGCAGAAAGCGGGCCTGTGGGAAAAGGGCGTGGAGGAAGCGAAGCCGAAGCGCATGCCGGGGCATCTTGTTGATGAAGCGCGGCCGGCCGTGCCGCTTCAGGTGCCACGCGACAACCTCCGAGACCTCCGCCCGGATCGACGCGGTGGCGTCGGACTCGCTCATGGCATGATGCGGCTCGGAGCGGCAGAATCGGTTCCAGATCGAGTGTCCCTCGCGGGTTTCTGGAAGCCCCGGGACGTTCAATGATCCGTCGTACGGACCCCGGAGGAAGGGAGGCACCAGCGGGCGAGGCAACCGATCCAGCCCCCGCTCCAGGCCGGCGGCTGCGGTCGGGGGGACCGTCCGAAACCACGACTTGCCGCAGATCCAGTTGCTCACCGGCGTCACCCAGGCGAGGTCGGCGTGCAGGCGCAGAACCTGATGCAGCAGCCCGGTACCGGACCGCGGGCAGCCGACCACGAAAAGCGGAGCGCGAACCCCAGGAGGCATTGTCGAGGCGAAGGAGGCGGTGGAGAGAAAAGGGGGAGTCTATTCCGGAATCCAGCCGTGGAGACCGACCCGGCGGAGCAGGGGGCCCAGCACGGTCCAGTCGTCTTCGGTGAACCCGAGAAGAGCGAGCACGCTGAGGTACGTGAGGCCGACGGCCGCCATCCCGCCCAGCCAGTGCAGCGGCCAGGCGGCGAGGGAGGCGTCGACCGCCCAGCCGGCGGCGGCCGCGGCGGCTCCGGCGGTGATGGGCTTCAGGTAGGTGAGAGTGTACGGGTGCATGCCGAGCAGATACCGGACTTCGGCGAGCTTAAGCAGGTTGACGACGGCGATGGAGAGGCCGGTGGCGACAGCGGCCCCGATCGGTCCGTAGACTGTGATCAGCCAGGCATTCAGGGCCACGTTGAGCACGGCCAGAAGCACGTTGTTGGCGAGGGCGATCCGTTCGTGATCCGACATCTGGAGCATGAGTCCGGCTGCGCCCACGCCCCCGTTGATGAACAGGGCGGGCGCGAGGACGAGGAGCATGGAGGCCCCCCCGCGAAACTCGTCACCGTACAGCCCGAGCAGCGGTTCCGGAAACAGGACGAGCACGAGGACGACGGGGAGGGAGAGGGTCACGATCCACCGGGTGGTGGTGGTGAAGAGGCGGTGGAGCTCGTCGTGCCGGCCCTTGTGATAGAGGTCGCTGATCACCGGGGTGAAGGTGGCGGAGACGGCCGTGAGGACGAAGCGGACCTGGGCGGCAAGCAGGGCGGCGGCGTTGTAGACGCCCACGTCGGCGCTGGTGGCGAAAAAACCGAGCATGAGCCGGTCGGCCTGGTCGAGCATGAGGCCGGCCAGGCTTGCCCCGAACGCCGACGCCGAGAACACGAGGAGGGAGCGGACCCGGAAGGTGGGGGCGATGTCGTCAAGCAGGGCGGGGGCGAGGCGGACGGCCACGTACAGGCCGAGAGCGGCACTGACCACGGTGGAAGCGACGAGGGCGACCAGCACGCCGTCGAGCCCGTAGCCGAGCAGAAACGCGAGGGCAACGCCCGTCAGGTTGACGAGCGGCTGTGCGATGACACCGATCGACACATCGGCCGCCATGTGCTGCAGGCTCCGCGCGGCCCGGGAGGTGACGTAGACGAGGGCGTAGAAGGGCAGCGCGATGCCGACCGCCCGCAGGACGGGGGCGAGGCCGGCGTCGGAGAAGGCGCGAACGGCCAGCCAATCGCTGCCGAGGAACAAGGCAGTGCCGACGATGACCCCGCCGCCGAAGGCCAGACCGAAGCTGGCGAGAAAGGTGCCCTTTAGCCGGGCCGGGTCGCCCTGCCCGTGGGCCTCGGCGCCGAAGCGCACGATGCCGCCCTGCAGGCCGAGCGACGCGATCTCGCGGGCGAAGCGCAGGACCGTAAAGCCGAGCGTGTACAGGCCGTACGCGACGCGCCCGAGGGTCCGGCTGAGCAGGATCTGCAGGACGAACGAGACGATCTTCCCCACGACGTTCCCGACGAACACGAAGCCGCTGCCGCGGGCGACGCGCTTGGTCAGGTCATCCGGGTCATCCAGGTCATCCAGGTCATCGATGTCCACAGGATCGGCGGGATGAGGAGCGCAGAGCGAGGGCCAAGGCGAACGACCGACCGTCTCCAACGAAGGCAGCAGTGGAAAGATCAGGCCCCACGAGGTCTTCGTTGAGGTTGCCGATGAGGGGTGTGCTGGGCGCGGTGGGCATCGGCGGGGTCGGTTGGAAAGGGTTGTACGGGAGGCGGGCGCCGTCGGGAAACGAACGCGAGAGGGCTGCGTGGAAGCGACCGGTTTCGCCTGCTGCCTTCCCCAACGACGGTTTCAGTTCGCGTGGCTGCCGACACGGATTCGCAGAGTCCCATTTTCTGGGAACGGCTTCGCCGGCTGTTTGCTTCTCCCAACCGCCGCGATCCGGAGCCGCAGCGGCCGTTCGTCATTGCCATTTGCGTGGTGATCTCCGTCACGCTCTGGGCGTCGCTCACGCTTCAGGAAGAGAAAAGCGTGACGATCGACGTTCCCACCGAGGTGGTGAACCTCCCGGACGACCAGGCGCTCACCGCCCTCCCGCCCGACCGGGTGCAGGCGCGGTTGCGCGGGCCCGGCCTGCAACTGATCTGGCTCGTGTTCAACCCGCCGCGCGTCACCATCGACGCCAGTCAGAACCAGGTGAGCCTGGCCGACGCGCTGAGCCTGTCGAACCAGGGAGAGGTCCGGGTGGAGAGCATCACGCCGCAAGAGGTCGCGCTGCCCCGAGAGCCGCGGGCGGAGCGCCGCGTCCCGGTCGAGTCGCGGGTCCGCATCGATCTTCCCCCGGCCCACGAACTGCTTCAGCCTCCGTCCGTGACGCCGGACTCGATCACCGTCACCGGCGCGCAGTCCATCGTCGCCGGCCTGCAGGCCTGGCCCACCGACTCGCTGCTCGTGGAAGACCTGCGCGACTCGTTGCAAACCCAGGTCGCGCT
>CAKZLV010000021.1 GCA_937127285.1 uncultured Bacteroidota bacterium | reverse complement strand
CCGGACGAAGGAAAAGCTTCGAGCCCTCCTCCTTCAGCGGTCCCATGTGGGTTTCAAACATGAGGTTGAACTGGCGCACGTCCGTCCAGTCGAAGGCACCGGAGTCGGGGGCGGGGATCTCCTCCTCCATGATGATCGCGTGCAGCCGGTCGGTCATTTCCTCCCCGGCGTTTAGCGCTTCGACGAACTGCTCGTGCACCTCGGCGGCGTGCTCCTCCTCGCCCTCCTCGCGCAGCGACCGGATGTAGTCTTCGATCAGTTCGTCGGCGCGGTAGCGGTTGCCGGAGGCCTTGTCGTCGATCAGCGGATCGTTGAAGGCGTCGACGTGTCCGGAGGCCTCCCACGTTTTCGGATGCATGAGGATGGCGGCATCGACCCCCTCGATGTCGTCGTTCTGGTAGACCATCGCCTGCCACCAGGCCTCCTTCACGTTCCGCTTCAGCTCCACGCCGAGCGGCCCGTAATCGTACGTGGCCCCCAGGCCGCCGTAGATTTCGGACGATTGAACGATAAAGCCTCGCTGCTTCGACAGAGAGACGATCGTGTCGAGAAGGTCGCTCATTGGCAAGAAGGGGACGGTGAGAAAAAAGGTGTGGACCGGGCGACGATCCGGCTGTATTGCATTGAAAATCTACCAACCGCTCCTGCTGGATGCAATGAGACGGAGACTGGGGGATTGAAAATTGGAAAATGAAAAGTGGAAATGGAGGACTCAGTACCGAGAATGGAAGATGGACAATAGGCCGTTTTCCCGATGCGGCGCCCCCCTCTTGGGTCACGGTCTCTGCGCAGATCGACGGCGGGCGGTGATCAGGGACTGCGCGAGGATCGCGCCGATCTCGTCGGCCTCTTGCCGAAGATTCCGCAGACGGGGCGAGGGGACGAGATCTGCTTCTGCGATGATTCGCAGCCAGACACGGCTTTCGCGAAGCTCTTTCAAGGCAATGCTCAGCTTGTGAATAAAGTCCGCCCGACTCTCGGCAACACAGCCTTCTGCATAGTTCGCCGGAACCGAGGTTGCCGACCGAATCAGTTGCCGCCCCACGTGGTTGCTGAGCCTGCCACTCGGCAAGGCCTCAACGAGCCGACCCACCCGCACCGCAAATCGGATCAGTCGATCCTCCAGTTCATCCGCCGTCATGGCTCGCCTCTCGGACTTGGTGGGTAGGCCGCAATTTTCAATTTCGCATTTTCATTTCTCAATAATCATTGAATCACGCCGCGTTCAGCCAGAGACGTGTGGGCGGGGCCGGCGATGATGATGTGGTCGTAGACGGGGATGCCCATGACGGTCCCGGCCTCGACGAGCTGCCGCGTCACGCGGATGTCTTCGCGGCTCGGCTCGGGGTTGCCGGAGGGGTGGTTGTGCAGACACACGACCGAAGCGGCGTTGTCCAGAATCGCCCGTTCGAAGACGGCCCGCGGCTCGACGATGCTCGACGCGAGTCCGCCTTCGCTGACCGTGTAATCGGCGACGATGACGTTCGCCGTGTTGAGGTGGACGACCTTGAAGATTTCCTTCTTCAGGTCGCGCATGAGCGGGCCGTAGACGGAGGCGACGTCGTCCGGAGAGCAGACCTGCACGCGCTCATCCGTCCCGGTCTGCGACTCGACGCGGCGCCCGATCTCGAACGCCGCCATCAGTTTCGCCGCCTTCGCCGGACCGATTCCCTGCAGGCGCATCAGCTCTTTGAGCGCCCGACGCGAGACGTCGGCCAGCGACCCGTGCGCCCGAAGCAGGAGGCGGGCCAGTTCGACGGCGGAGATGGACCCGTCCGCCGTGCGCGTCCCGGAGCCCAGAAGAAGCGCGAGGAGCTCGGCGTCGGAGAGCACCTCCGGCCCGTGTCGCGTCAGCTTCTCCCGCGGCCGATCGGAGGGGTCCCACGTCCGAATCGGGAGATATCCGGTCTCGCCGGACGCCCCCGTTGCATCGGGTGCGCTGGGCGTACCGTCGGTCGCCGCCCCCGACCGATCCGGAGATGCGTCCGGGGATGGATTCACGGAGTCATCGGGGGCATCAGGCGCAGCGGGCGCGGGAGAAGAAGCCGATTCAATGGCGGCTCCGGGCGTGGCGGATGTATCGTCGGGGGGTGCCGAACGCGAGGCATCCGAGGAGGGGTTCGGGGAGGAGTTCGGGGGCATGGCGGCGGGCCGGAAAAGCAACGGGATGAGCGTCTACCGGGTAGACACCCGTCCCCCGGCGAACATAACCTCGTCCGAGTTCGGCCGGCCCTCTCCTCCACAGCGTCCCCGCCTCCGCGCATCCACAGCGTCCAACGCCTACTCCGGCACCAGCTCATTCAGCAGGTGCGCGTTCGACGGGCTGTTGCGCAGGTGGCGCAGCAGCGCCTGCATCGCCTCGATCGGAGCCCGCGAGTTGAGGGCGCGGAAGAGGCGGTTGTGCTTCTGAATGCGGACGTCGCCGAGGAGCCGCTCCTCGTTTCGGGTGCCGCTCTCGCGCAGGTTGATGGCCGGATAGATGCGCTTGTCGGCCATCTCGCGGTCGAGAACGATCTCGGAGTTACCGGTTCCCTTGAACTCCTCGAAGATCACGTCGTCCATGCGGCTGCCGGTTTCGATCAGGGCCGACGCGATGATCGTGAGCGACCCGCCGCCCTCGATGTTGCGCGCGGCGCCGAAAATCTGGCGCGGAATCTTGAGCGCCTTGGCGTCGAGACCGCCCGAGAGCGTCCGCCCGCTGCCGTCCACCCACAGGTTGAACGTGCGGCCGAGGCGCGTGAGGGAGTCGAGCAGCATCACGACGTCCTTGCCCGTCTCCACCAGGCGCTTCGAGTACTCGTGCGCCAGCGTCGAGACGCGAACGTGGTTGTCTTCCCCGCGGTCGTTCGACGACGCAAAGACCTGCGCGTCCGTCGACCGGCGGAAGTCGGTCACCTCCTCCGGGCGCTCGTCCACGAGCAGGGCGACGAGTTCAACCTCGGGATGATTCTGCGTGAGGCCCTCGGCCATCTTCTTGAGAAGCACGGTCTTCCCGGCACGCGGCGGCGCGACGATCAGGGCGCGCTGGCCCTTGCCGAGCGGCGCGACCAGGTCGACGACCCGCATGGAGACGTCCTCCGGCCCGGTAATGAGGTTCAGCTTCTCCTCCGGGTAGATGCTGGCTCCGTGGTCGAAGTCCTTCAGCTGCGCCCACTCTTTCGGGGGCATGCCCATGACGGTGTCGATCCAGCCGACCTGCATGCCGCCCTTTCGGCCCGGCTTCAGGTCGCCTTCAACGAGAACGCCGTCCCGCAGGTTGAACTTGCGGATGAGCGGCGGCGGCATAAACGGATCGTCGTCGTCCTTGGGAAGATCCGGCCGCATCTCGCGCATGAAGCCGTACTTCTTGTCGCCGATGAGTTCGAGGAGCCTACGAAATTTCTGATCTGACATAAGTCGATTACAGGTGATGGATGGTACCGACACAGGCGGGACCTGGAGTTTCGCGAGAAACCCTCACGGCACAAACCGCCCGGTCGAAACGCAAAAGTCGTGGGAATGACAGAGTTCGGGAAGGACGGAAATCGGCTCTACAGGCTCGACGACGGTCGAGCCGGGATCCATGCGAACCGTCGGGTGAAACGTTGGGAAGGTCCGCAGTCTTCGCGGCTTCGCCTCTTCCCAGAAGGAGCTTCCTTCTTCGAAACGGGAAGCGTTTTCTCGTGGTGTGTTGAAAATCGATTCTCAGGATGCGCGTCTGCGCGGGGAGCCGAACCGATCGGCTCCGGACGGTAATGGGGACAGTGGGAGGCGCAGTCCGACGGATCTGTGCACCGGGCTGCCGGGCGGGTCCGAAGCGCCCGCCCTCCGATGCTGCAAGCCGTAAACGGCAGGCCGTCGGCCACGCCACGGATCGATCTCCCCTTTTGCCGACGCTCCAACGCGTTGGCACAGGCGTTGGGACGACGGGGCCGATGCGCTGTGCAGCACCCGACCCGTCGCAGCGTCCAGCGTGTCGCAGCGTCCGGCCTGACGGATCCGCGGCTGCAGGTGTGAGTGCGGTGCCCCCTAGTTCGGGTAGTTCGGGTGCGGGGCCCCTTTCCGGAAGCGCTCCGGACGACGGCCGCCCACCGGATGGCGTCTGGCACGGAGAGGCGCTGTACGCCCCCCCTCTTGCGTCGGCTGCCCCCTGCCCTGGCGATCCTCTACAATCGGCGTTCAGGCAATAGCGTCATGCGGGCAACGGCGTGCAGCGGAAATAAAGAGAACAGTTGGAGAGACTGCAAAAGAGAAATTTCAGCAGACGAATTCCGGCGGAGGCCCGTGTTTGCATGCAGAGGCGTCCGGCGAACGAAGGACGCATACCGGCGACGTGAGCCCAGCGCCGCGTTCTTCTTGCAGCCGGTCGTTCTGGAGTGCGGCCAAGCGTGCAGCCGACAAACGTGCAGCCGACACAAGAGACGCAGCCAACCGGAGGCGCACAACCAGAGGCGCACGCAGATCCGGATCCGCAAACCAGGGCGCACAGACCGAGAGGCACAGACCGAGACGCAGAGGAATGAACCGTCTTGCAGGCGAGCCTGACCGGACGCGTTGCGTCGCTCCCCGGACGTCTGATCCGCGACGTGGCCGGCCACAAGCAGGGGGCGGTGCACGCCAGACGGTTGGCTCCAATCACGGTTTCAGGGCCTCCGCGTCCGCATCCACTCCGGCGAAGACTCGGGGGGGGGTTTCGCCTTCTTCTCAGCCGGTATCCCCGCAACCGGCACCGTTCTCGTCCGTCGATGCACAGATCCGCGGATGCGAGCAGGAACGATGAAAGCAAAGCGTTTCGACGTCGACCTCGGCGGGTCGTGATCGTACGACGGCCGATGTCGCTGAGTGCTGCCCGGCTGTTGCGATGCCGCTGACCGTTTGCAATGAAGCGTGCCTGTACCTCCTCCCACCATGCGTTTGCCCGTCGGCAGGCCTTCTTCATCGGCGGGTCTCTCTTCCTTCGAGTCCGGAGATACGGTCACCCCCATTTCGGGTGCTTTCCAGGTGCATCCATTGGGGGTGCTCTTGGGAATGCGACAGACGTGTCAGGCAGCGCCGACCGACGTTCCGTGCGGCGGGTCGTCTGTATAGCGGGCTGTCACCACGACCGGAGACGGGGACAGAGTCAGTCGCGCGTGCCGGGTCGGAGATCGTAGCGACTCGTATCAAGCGACCTACGACCGATTCGTGGCAACGGATCCAATCCTGCCGCTCTTTCACCGGTCATCGGAGAACCCGGGACGAAGATTCTTCGGAAATCCTTGCGGGGCGGACGAACAGCCATCCGTTGGTACAAGAGGTCGCTTCTTTCCCGCCAGCCCTCCTATCAGCACGTTCGGTACCTCCCTTCCCGTCCGTACGGGAACGGGGGGCAGGCCGGCTGAACCGGTTTCCGGAACGTGATGAAAACCGGATGGTAGTCGCACTCAACGGGGCCCGGGAGGTTCCGAACACCTGCGGCCTGCCCTCGATTCGTGCCACCCTCTGCCCCCTGCAACCCCTGCTTCCTGCAACCCCTGCTGCCCGTGACGCATCGTGATCTGCATTCGATCGTACTGGGGCCTTCGGACGAGCCGTCCGACGAAGAGGCCCTGGTCTTCCTCCACGGCTGGGGAAGCAGCCTGGACTCTCTGCGTCCGGCTGCCGAAGCGTTCAGCACGGACTATCGCTGTTACCTTCTGGACCTTCCGGGACACGGCCATTCGCCTCCTCCTCCCGAGCCGTGGGGCGTTCCCGAGCATGCAGCGTGTCTTCGGGACATCCTCACCACCGAAGTGGGCGTGCCGTCCACCCTCATCGGGCATTCCAACGGGGGGCGGCTGTCGCTCTATCTCGCCAGCCAACCCGACACGGCGGACTGGGTCAAGCGTCTCGTTCTGATCAGCCCTTCCGGCGTGGAGCCGGAGCGCTCCTGGACGGTTCGGGCACGATCCGGCCTCGCGCGCGCTATGAAAGCCCCCGTTCGCGCCCTCCCCCCACCGGTTCGCGAACCCGCGCTCGACTGGTTGCACCACAGCGCTCTCTGGAAGATGCTGGGCTCGGCCGATTACAACGCAGCCTCCGGCGTGATGCGCGACACGTTCGTTCGCACCGTCAACCACCACCTGGATGAGGTTCTCCCCCACATCTCGGTGCCGACGCTGCTTTTTTGGGGAACGGCCGACGAGGCCGTCTCCCGACGCCAGATGTCCATACTGGACGAGCAGCTGCAGGATGCCGGCCTCGTCGAACTGGACGGGGCCGGCCACTACGGTCATCTGGAGCACTTCGACACGTTTCTCGCCGCCACCCGCTCCTTCCTTGAAACCGACGCATAAACCAGCGACTCGCGGGGACGGCCACGACCGATCCCGCACGAGGCCCCTCCCCAAGACGACGGTCGGAGCTCTGTGCCCGCTGCGCTCGACGGAAGCGGACCGAGAGGCCGTCCGTAGCGGCACGACGGCGTAGCGGCACGACGGGGAAAACCTCGCGGCGTCCAAAAAATCATACCGCCCCCCGCCCACCCTCGATCTTTTCCCCGCCGGTCTTCATCTTGTTTCTTCCCTTGCCTGACCAGCCCGTTTCCGCACCGCGGTTCCGGTTGCGCCCCGCGCCGGGCTCTCTTCCTGGTTGCCTGCTCCGCTCTGCATGACCCCGCTCCTCGTTGTTCTCGGTACCGTAGCCACCGCGTTCGCCGGATGGCGCATCGCCCGACGGACCCGCTTCTTCCTCCATCTCTTTCAGCTGGAAACGTACAAACTCGACCGGTACGGCCGGTGGTTGGCCGACCATCTGCGCGACGCCGTCTTCCGGCTGTCTCACCTCGCGGGCGCCTCTCTCTTGATCCTGGCTGCGGCCGGGTTTTCGCGAGCCGACCCGGCGTGGACGGCCCTGCTCCTCTTCCCGGCATGGTCGCTGGCGTTTATTTCCTCGCGCCGGTACCGCAGCGATCAAGAAAAAAAACCGCTCGCCTTCACCGCCCGCATGACCCGGCTGGCCGTCCCGACCGGCCTTCTGGCCGTCCTCCCCGTACTTCTCGGGGCAATGGTGGGAGGACAGACGGGGACGCCGGCAAGTGCCTTCTGGTACGTGCTCGGCCTGTTCGTGGCCGACGTCGGCGCGCCGCTCTGGGTGGCCATGGCGGCACTGCTGATGCAACCGGTGGAATCCGCCATCCAGGAGGGGTTTAAGAACGACGCCCGTGCGACGCTGCGGAAACGCTCGGATCTGACCGTCATCGGCATCACCGGCTCCTACGGGAAGACGAGTACGAAATTTATCCTCGCCGAGCTCCTGCGGCAGCGCTACAGCGTCTACGCGACGCCGAGCTCCTACAACACCCCGATGGGGATGTGCCTCGCCATCAACGAGAAGCTGAAGCCGGAGCACCAGGTCCTCGTCCTCGAATACGGGATCCGCTACCGGGGGGACATCCAGGAGCTCTGCGACATCGCCCGGCCGGATATTTCGATCATCACGACGGTCGGTCTCGCCCACCTCGAAACAATGGGCTCGATCGAGAACATCGCCACCGAGAAGGGCGACCTGGTCGAATACATGAAGCCGGACGGGACGACCGTTCTCAACGTAGACAACGACTACGTCCGCCACATGGAATCCCGCGCACCCGGCCCCGTCTGGCGGGTATCGGTGGATGAGGGGGAGGGGGCAGACATTACCGCCCGGGACATCTCCTACGGAACGGACGGTGCCTCTTTCACCGTCCGCGACGATGCGGGCGACGAGGCCGTCTTCCAAACCTGCCTTCTCGGCCGGCACAACGTGCTCAACATCGTGCTGGCGGTGGCGGTGGGTCGCGCGATGGGGCTTCGGCTCCGACAGATGGCCCATGCCGTCCGCCGCGTCCAGCCCGTCGAGCACCGGTTGCAGCTCCGACAGGAAGGCGACGTGACGATCATCGACGACGCCTTCAACTCCAACCCCGTCGGCGCCCGCAACGCCGTCGAGATCCTCGCCCGGATGGACGGCGGCCGCCGCGTGATCGTAACGCCCGGGATGGTCGAGCTCGGCGAGCGACAGTGGGAGGAGAACAAGGCGCTCGGCGCTCACATCGCCGCCCATGACATCGACCTCGCCGTTCTCGTCGGCACGGAGCAGACGAAGGCGCTGCAGGCAGGGCTGCAGGAAGCGGATTACCCGGCAGACCGCATGAAAGTCGTCGACTCTCTTTTCGACGCCCAGGATTTCTTGAAGCCGTACCTCGCCAGCGGCGACGTCGTTCTCTACGAAAACGACCTGCCGGATCAGTACCAGTGAGGCGATCCGGATTGCGACACGCAGCGGGGAGCGGGTTGTCTCCCGCCGTTTGGCGCACCCGTCGAGTTTCGTCCCTCAGATTTTCGTTTCGAGCCCATGCTTGACATCGAACGCCGGTTGTGGAACGACGGATACGAGCACGTGGCCGGGCTGGATGAGGCCGGGCGGGGATGCCTGGCCGGGCCGGTCGTGGCGGCGGCGGTCGTTCTTCCGGTCGGAGCGGACATCCCCGCGATCCGGGACAGCAAGTCCATTTCGGAGGCGCAGCGGCTCGATGCGCGGGAGCAGATCGAGGCGCGTGCCGTAACCTGGGCCGTCGGCCGCTGCTCACCGGCGGAGATCGACACCCTCAACATCCTGCAGGCGGCCCTTCAGGCGATGCGCCGCGCCGCCGCCGACCTGGATCCGGACCCCGACTACCTCCTCGTCGACGGCAACCAGTGGAACCGCTCCCTCTCGGAGGCCCCCTGGCCGGCGGAAACTGTCGTGAAGGGCGACGCGACGAGCCAGTCGATTGCCGCCGCGTCGATCATTGCCAAGACCGAGCGCGACGCCCTCATGCGCCGCCTGGCCGAGGAGCACCCCGGCTACGGCTGGGACTCGAACGTCGGCTACCCCACCCAGCAGCACTACGCCGCCATCCGCGAGCACGGGGTGACGGACTGGCACCGGCGCTCCTTCAAGCTGCACCGATCGACGTCGCGATGACGGCGGGTCGCCTCCCCTCCCTCGGAAAACCCAATTCGCCCCGGTCCGTTTGGCGTAGCGTGGTTTCGTCGCTTCGACCGTCCTTCACACGCTGCCGCCCCCCATGGCCGATTCCCCCGATGCCGACGTCCAGGAACCGCAACCGTCCGTCGCCGACAAGGCCCCCGACGACCCCTCCGACGATCCGTCCGACGAACCGGACGGCGGATCCTGGCAGCGTCGCCTGCTCGTGTTTGCGGTCGTGCTGCTCGGGCTGGGCGGAGCGGTCGCCGTTGCGGGCGACATCCCGAAAACGGACGGCCACTACGGCTTCTGGTCGGTTCTGCCGCCGCTGGTCGCCATCGTGCTGGCCTTCTGGATGCGGGAGGTGGTGAGCGCGCTCTTCCTTGGCATCGTCGCCGGCGGGCTCATCTCCGGGGACGTCAACGTCGTCGATGCCTTCCTCATCCCGGCGATTGGCACCGAGGACTTTGCGCTCATCCTTCTCGTCTACCTCTGGGCCCTCGGCGGACTGATCGGGCTGTGGACGCGCACCGGCGGCGCCCTGCGGTTTGCGAAATGGGCGGGGGCGCGCATCGTGCAGGGGCCGCGGACGGCGAAGTTCTTCACCTGGATGATGGGGATTCTCTTCCACCAGGGCGGAACGATCTCGACGGTCTTGACCGGCGCCACCGCCCGCCCAATCGGCGACCGGCACGACGTCTCTCACGAGGAGCTTTCCTACGTCGTCGACTCGACGGCCTCGCCGGCCGCCACCCTCATCCCCTTCAACGTCTGGCCCATCTACGTCGGCGGCCTCGTGGCCGGCACGATCCCGCTCTTCGAGACGAGCCAGGCCGGGATCCAGTTCTTCTTCACCGCCCTGCCCTTCAACTTCTACGCGATCTTCGCCATCACGCTGACCCTCCTCTTCTCCTGGGAGAAGCTGCCGTTCATCCCCGGGAAGAAGATGCGGGACGCCATCCAGCGGGCCCGCACCACCGGCAAGCTCGACCGCGAAGACGCCACGCCCCTCACGTCGCGGGAGCTGACGGAGGTCACCGTGCCGAAGGGCTATACGCCGAGCCTCGTGGACTTCGCCGGTCCCATCGGAATCCTCCTCGGCGTCGCCATCCTGCCCTACCTCTACACCTACTTCCTCCTGGGGAATACCGAATCGCCGACGCTGCTCATTGCGGAAGCCTTCGTGCTCGCCGTGCTGGCCGGCATGGCGATCGCCCTCGTGCGGGGGATGGAGTTTCAGGAGGTGATCGACGGCTTTATCGACGGCTGCAAGGGCGTCACCATCGGTGCCATCATCCTGGCCTTGGCCGTCACCCTCAAGGAGGTCGCCGATGCCGTCGGTACCGCCGAGTACGTGGTCGCCACCGTGGGGGATGTGTTGACGCCGGTGATTCTTCCCGGACTCCTGCTCGTCCTCTGTGTCGTGATCGCCTTTTCGACGGGGACATCGTGGGGCACGTACGCCGTCGTCTTTCCCGTGGCGATGCCGCTGGCGTGGAGCGTGCTGCAGGATCCCTTCTTCATCACCCTCTGCTTCAGCGCGGTCGTGGGCGGCTCCGTCTACGGCGACCAGTGCAGCCCGATCTCCGATACCACCGTGCTTTCGTCGCTCGCCACCGGATCGGACCTCATGGACCACGTGTATACCCAACTCCCCCTTGCCAGCGTCGCCGGCGGCCTCGCGATCGTCGTCTACACCCTGTTGGTGTGGCTGGCTGTGTAGACGATTTCGAGGGTGAGGATTCAAGCGTCCTGCGTGGCTCAACAAAGATCGCTTGATAAACTTTTGCACTGAATATAGCCGCTCTGCCGGGATACCCTGCCAGAGTGTCCCTCTTTTTGACCGCTCAATGGCGTGAAGTTGTTCGTTTGGACATGGTGTCCCGCGGACTTTGGAGCCCCTACCGGTCATCGCCGAGACCGGCCTTCTGAAAAGGACCGCCCGGACGCTCGGCTGCGCGCAACGGCCGAAATTTATCCTGTCTGAG
>CAKZLV010000020.1 GCA_937127285.1 uncultured Bacteroidota bacterium | reverse complement strand
TTCGTTGATTACATAAAAAGGGGTGCAGTCCGTCGGGCCGCTCGGCCCGGTCGCGGCAGGGCCTACACGTCGAGGCCGCCGTCGCGCGCGCCTTCCGCCAGCGCTTTCACGCGGCCGTGATACCGGTAGCCGCTCCGGTCGAAGACCGCCTTCGTAATTCCGTTCTCGTCGGCGCGCTGCGCCAGGACCTCCCCGACGCGGCGGCTCTCCTCCATGGGGTCTTCGCCCTCGATGCCGTCTTCCAGGCTCGACGCCGCCGCCAGGGTGTGGCCGGCAAAGTCGTCGATGAGCTGCGCGTAGATGTACTTGTTCGAGCGGTAGACGGACAGGCGCGGACGACCGGGCGTTCCCATGATGGTCTGCCGGATCTTCCGGTGAATCCGCTGTCGGCGCTGAACCTTTTCTTGCTTTCCTTTCGCCATGACTCGGTGTCGTTAGTAACGTCGCATCGTAGGGCCCGGGTCGCCGCTGCGGCCCGGAGGTACGCGTCGATGCACCAGTGAGAAGAAACAGGGGCGCGTTCCCGCCGTCGGGGCCGGGGGCGCGGCCGGTTAGCGCGCAGCCGTCTTGCCGGCCTTCAGAGGCACGTGCTCGTCGACGTACCGAACGCCCTTGCCCTTGTAGGGCTCCGGGGGACGGAGCTCGCGAATTTTCGCGGCCACCTGTCCGACGAGCTGCTTGTCGATGCCCTCCACGACGATCACGTCGTTCTTGCCGCGGTCGGTGTCGACCTCCACGTCGACTTCGTCGGGCGGGAGGAAGTAGATCGGGTGCGAGTAGCCGAGGGCCAGTTCGAGCGCACCGTCCGACACCTGGGCCCGGTAGCCGACCCCGATGATGGTCAGTTCCTTCTTGTATCCGTTCCGAACTCCCTCCACCATGTTGGAGAGGAGCGAGCGGCTGAGGCCGTGAAGCGAGCGGTGCCGCTTCTGATCCGTCGGACGGTTGACGACGATCGAGTCGTCATTGATCGTGACCGAGATATCCGGGTCGATCTGCTGCGTCAGTTCGCCTTTCGGACCCGAGACGGTCACGACGTTCTGTGCGTCGACGGTGACGGTCACGTCGTCGCCCGTTTCGATGGGATTGCTGCCTATGCGAGCCATGAGTGATGATCGCGTCTGCGTGCAGAGGGAAGTCGGTCGAGCAAGGCGGCCGGGGCGGGGCGTCCCCGCATCGACCGCCGGCGCATCTAGAATACCTTGGCGAGAACCTCACCGCCCACGTTGAAGCGGCGCGCCTCCTTGTCGCTCATGACGCCGCGCGAGGTCGACAGGATCGCGATGCCGAGGCCGTTGCGAACGCGCGGCAGGTTGTCGGCGTCGGCGTACTCCCGCCGTCCGGGCTTCGAGACTCGCTCCAGTTCGCGAATGACGGGCAGCCCGTACTCGTCGTACTTCAGGTAGACGCGCAGCAGGCCCTGCTTTCCGTCCTCGATGTTGAGGTAGTTCTTCACGTACCCCTTTTCGAGGAGGATCTGCGTCATGGCGCGTTTCAGTTTCGACGCCGGGATGTCGACGTAGGTGTGCCCGGCCTGCTGGCCGTTGCGCAGCTGGGCCAGGTAGTCGGAAACGGGATCGGAGACGGCACTCATTGCGATCGGGAATTCGGTTTTCAGGCGATGGACGGCGTCGGCCAGCGGGCTACCAGCTCGACTTGCGGATGCCCGGAATCTTGCCTTCCAGGGCGAGCTCGCGAAAGCAGATGCGGCAGACACCAAACTTGCGCAGGTATCCGCGCGTCCGCCCGCACAGGCGGCAGCGGCTGTTCTGGCGCACAGGGCTGGCATCTCGCGGAAGCTTCTGCAGCTCCGTCCACTTGCCCTGTTCTTTCAGCTTGCGTCGCTTCTCTTTGTACTTCTCGTACATCTTCTCGCGCTTCTCTTCGCGAGCAATCCAGCTTTTCTTGGCCATAGGGTCGGTCGGTTCGGTACAAAAGTGTGCGTCGGTGCGCCGGGCATCCCGGCGCTGGCGCAGGGCCGGTGTTCGGGGCCCCGAGGCGCCGCTCGCGGTCGCTATGCGGTGATGTTGGCCGCCTGCTCGAGGAGTTCGTCGGAGGGGCCGTCGTCTTCCTCGTCGTCCGACTCTTCGTCGCGGCGGACGAACGGCATCCCCAGCCCCTTCAGGAGGGCGTAGGCCTCCTCGTCCACCTCCGCCGTCGTGACGAAGGTGACGTCCATACCGCTGATGCGGTCGACGTTGTCGACGTCGATCTCGGGGAAGATGATCTGCTCCTTCACGCCGAGGGTGTAGTTGCCGTGCCCGTCGAAACTGCGGTCCGGGACGCCCTGAAAGTCGCGGATGTTGGGCAGCGCCAGCGTCACGAGGCGGTCGAGGAACTCGTACATCCGCTGGTCCCGCAGCGTCACCTTCACGCCTACGGGCATCCCTTCGCGGATGCCGAAGCTGGAGATGCTCTTCTTCGCCTGCGTCACCTGCGGGTGCTGTCCGGTGATCTTGCGGATCTCCTCGATCGCGTCGTCGAGCACCTTCTGATTCTCGCTGGCCTCGCCAACGCCTTTGTTAATCACGATCTTGTCCAGGCGCGGCACCTCCATGACGTTGTCGTACCCAAACTGATCGCGCAGCTTGGGGCGCACGTCGTCGTTATACTGCTGCTTAAGTCGAGGGACAGTTTCCATGACCGGGTTCGCTATTCAATCAGTGTGGACCGCTCGTCGGCGCCGGGGCATCGGCGCGAGGCGCGCTCGGCTTCGGGGCACGGGCCGGTAACGGCGTCCGAATCTCCCCTCGTGCCAGACGAAAGAAATCGGTTGGATCGGTGCGTCGTTCCCGCCTAACGGCGGATTCACGCACCGGAGAAAGACGCAGGCATCAGTCGTCCAGTTCTTCGCCGGTGGTCTTGGCGTAACGGACCCACCGACCCTTTCCGGTCTCCGGGTCTTCCACCTTCTTCCGGCCGATGCGCGTCGGGTTGCCGTCGCCGTCGACCGGGTTCACGTTCGAGACGTGAATGGGGGCTTCCTTCTCGGTGCGGCCGCCCTGCGGGTTGGCCTGGCTCGGCTTTTCGTGGTAGACGCGCATGTTGACGCCCTCCACGATCACGCGCTCTTCGTCCGGAAAGACCTTGAGAACCTTTCCCACATAGCCTTTTTCTCGGTCTTCGCCGGCCGAGCGGGCGGACGTGATGGTCTTGTTCAGCATGACCATGTCGCCCTTCTTTACGTGGAGCTTGTTCTGCCTCATCTCGTCAGTATCGCGTTTCGAATGTCGAGTGTCGAATCTGTTTGTGGGCGAGCGCGGGGCCGCACCCCGGCGCTGCGACGCCGCCCAGCCTCTGCGTCTCGCTGACCGCACCTCGGCGGCCGCGTCTCGGTGGCCGCGTCTCGGCGTCTGGGACCAAGCGCTACAGAACCTCCGGGGCCAACGACACGATGCGCATGAAGCGCTTCTCGCGCAGCTCGCGCGCAACCGGCCCAAACACGCGGGTGCCCACCGGCTCGCCCTGCTCGTTGACCAGGACGGCCGCGTTCTCGTCGAACCGGATGTAGGTCCCGTCGTCGCGCCGCATCTCCTTGCGGGTGCGAACGACCACGGCGCGGCTCACGTCGCCCTTGGCGAGGTTGCCGCCGGGAATGGCCGACTTGACCGAAACGACGATCTGGTCGCCGACGCCGGCGTAGCGGCGGCCGCTACTGCCGAGTACGCGAATGCACTGAACTTCCTTGGCGCCGCTGTTGTCGGCAACGCTGAGTCGAGACTCTTGCTGAACCATGGTGTTTCCTGTTCGGACGTTCGATAAAATTCAGGGGACCGGCTCCGGCGTCGGCGGCCGCGTGGCTTCGGGGCGGGCCTGGGTACGGGGCCCAGAGGACCGGGGCCCGCTTGCTGGGCCCACTTGCTGGACCCGCTTCCTCGGCCCGGTTACTTGGCCCGTTCGATGATGTCGACCAGGCGCCAGCGCTTGTTCTTGCTGATGCGGCGCGTCTCCATAATGCGCACCGTGTCGCCTTCGCCGGCGTCGTTCTCTTCGTCGTGCACCATCATCTTCGACGACCGTTCGAGGTACTTGCCGTACATCGGGTGCTTCATCTGCCGCCGCACGGCGACGGTGATCGTCTTGTCCATCTTGTCGCTGACGACGACGCCGACCCGCTCTTTGCGGGCGTTCCGGTCGTCGGACTCGTCGGCCTCAGCCGGCGCCGCCGGCGCGTCGTCCGTCGTCGCAGTCTCGGCAGGGTCCGTCGTCGCTTCGGGCGTTTCTTCAGGTTCCATATCTCCGTTCGGTTGTCACGTCAAAGCAAGGGGCGAGGGGGCGCGCCGGGTCGACCGGCACGGGGCACGGGCTACGCGGCGGCGCCGGCGTCCTCGCGCTGTTTCTCGTTCCGCACCGTTTTCAGCCGCGCAATCAGGCGTCGCTTCGTGCGCAGGAGCATCGGGTTTTCCAGGCGCCCCTGCACCGCATGCTGAAACCGGAGCTCTTCGTATTCCTCCTCCTCTTCCTCGATGCGGGTTTCGATCTCTTCGATGCTCAGGTCGCGGATCTCGTCGGCTTGCAGCATGTCAATCGGCAGTATCAGTCAAACAGGTCGGGGACGCGGGGGCCCGTGCAGGACCGGGCCGGTTGGCCCGGGGCGTCTAGCCGGTCTCGCCCTGGTAGTCGGGACGGGTGACAAACTTCACCTTGATCGGCAGCTTGTGCTTGCCGAGACGGAGCGCCTCCTTGGCAACCTCCTGCGACACGCCACCGCCCACTTCAAACAGCACGCGACCGGGGGAAACCTCCGACACGTAGAACTCCGGCGATCCCTTTCCCTTTCCCTGACGGGTTTCGGCCGGCTTCTTGGTGATGGGCTTGTCCGGGAAGATCCGAATCCACACCTTCCCCGCCCGCTTCATGTGGCGGTTGATCGCCACGCGGGCCGCCTCGATCTGACGGCTCGTGATGCGGCCTTTCTCGAGCGCCTTCAGGGCAAAGTCCCCGAAGTTGATGCGGGTTCCGCGACCGGCGGTATCGCCGCGCGTAATGCCCTGGTTGCGCTGGACCTTGCGGTGTTTGGTGCGTTTGGGCTGAAGCATGGGAGTAGGGAGTCGTCTGGGGGATCGGCGTCGTGCGAGGGCGGCGCAGGAAGGAAGCGGCGCTTAGGAGCCGCCTCCCCGACCGCGGCGCCGGCGGCGCGGAGATTTCTTCTTCTGCTGCTTGCGCTGCTGCGCCTGAACGTTCGGGCTCAGATCCGGCTGGCCGAGGATCTCTCCGCGGTGGATCCAGACCTTCACGCCAATCGTGCCGTAGATCGTCTTGGCCACGGCCTGCGAAAAGTCGATGTCGGCGCGGATCGTGTGCAGCGGAACGCGACCGTCGAGGTATTCCTCCGTGCGGCCCATCTCGGCGCCGCCGAGGCGGCCGGCCACGCGAATGCGGATGCCTTCCGCCCCCATCCGCATCGCAGCCGTCATCGACTGCTTCATCGCCCGGCGGAAGGAAATCCGGCCTTCCAGCTGCTGGGCGATGTTCTTCGCCACGAGGGTGGCGTCGAGCTCCGGGCGCTTGATCTCCGAGATGTTGATCTGGATGTCCTTGCCCGTGAGCGTCTTCAGCTCCTCGCGCAGCTTCTCCACCTCGGATCCGCCGCGGCCGATCACGACGCCGGGACGGCTCGTGTGCAGCGTCAGGATCACCCGCTTCGGCGTCCGCTCGATGACCGCGCGGCTGAGCCCGGCCCGTTTCAGACGGGCGTGCAGGTACTGGCGAATCTCTTCATCTTCAACGAGTTTGTCCTGGAATCCGTCCTCGGCGTACCAGTTGGAATCCCAACCGCGAATGACGCCGAGGCGAAAGCCAACAGGGTGTGTTTTCTGGCCCACTGGTGTACCTCGTGGTTGTCGTTTCGAGAGAATTCGGTCGGAGTGTCGGATGCCCGGCGTGGAGGCGCGGCGGCTACGCCACCTCTTCCGGTTCGCGGACCGCGACGACCACGGTCAGGTGCGTCGTCCGCTTGCGAATCGGTGCCGCTCGCCCGCGAGCCCGTGCCCGGTAGCGTTTGAAGGCCGGGCCTTCGTCCGCCCGGATCTCTTTCACGGTCAGCTCGCCCTCGTCGAAGCGCTCGTCCTGCTTGTTCATCAGGTTGTAGACGGCGGAGCGGATCGTCTTCTCGACCACCTCCGTCGCCTGCTGCGGCATGTAGTCCAGAATGGCCACCGCCTCCGGGACCGAACGGCCGCGCACCAGGTTGATGACGCGGCGCATCTTAAGGGGCGAACTCCGAATGTGCTTGCGTACGGCTCGTGCTTCCATCGGATCGAGGGTTGGCAAAAGGGTTGCAGAAGGAGCGGTCGAACAACACGGGTCGCGCCGGCTTGCCGGGCCTCCGTCGTCGTTCGGCCGTCGTCGTTCGGCCGTCGTCGGGGCCGGTCATCGCCCGGCCGCGGTTGGACCGGGCGGCCCGAGGACCGGCGGCCCTAGGACGGGCGGCGCGTGCGCTTGTCGACCTTGGTCTTCGAGTGGCCGCTGAAGGTCCGCGTCGGGGCAAACTCGCCCAGCTTGTGGCCCACCATGTTCTCCGAAACATACACCGGAATGAACTGGCGGCCGTTGTGAACGGCGAACGTGTGGCCGACGAAGTCCGGCGTGATGATGGAGTCGCGGCTCCACGTCTTCACCACCTTCTTCTCGTCGGACGCGTTCAGCTCGTTGACCTTGCGCTGAAGCTTGTAGTATACGTACGGTCCCTTGCGTAGCGAACGGGGCATGGCAGGACGGGGCTAGGATTCGTGAGCAGTGCTGGCGGACGGCGAGCGCAGGCAGGTAGGCACCGCCTCCGCCCGAACGCGGGGAGTCCCCGCTTACTTTTTCTTCTTGCGGTTTTTCTTCTCAGTCCGCCGTCGAATGATGTAGCGGTTCGATTTCTTGTTGCGCTTGCGGGTCTTGTAGCCCTTCGCCGGCACGCCCTTGCGCGAGCGCGGGTGCCCCCCGGAAGCGCGCCCCTCTCCTCCCCCCATGGGGTGGTCGATCGGGTTCATGGCGACGCCTCGGGTGCGCGGGCGGTGGCCGAGCCACCGCGCCCGGCCGGCCTTGCCGAGCTGCACGTTCATGTGCTCAACGTTGCTCGTCGTGCCGACGGTCGCCCGGCAGTCGGCCGGGACCTGGCGGGTTTCTCCGCTCGGCAGCTCCAGCGTCACGAACGTCCCTTCGCGAGCGGTCAGCTGCGCGGCCGCACCGGCGGCCCGCACCATCTGCGCTCCCTTGCCGGGACGCATCTCGATGCAGTGCACCTCGGTTCCCAGCGGGATGTTGCGCATCGGGAGGCAGTTGCCGACGTCCGGCTGCGCCTCCGGCCCGCTCATCACCGTCTGCCCGACCTCGATTCCGTCCGGGGCGATGATGTAGCGCTTCTCGCCGTCGGCGTAGACCAGCAGCGAGATGCGAGCCGACCGGTTGGGGTCGTACTCGATCGTGGCAACGCGGGCCGGAATTCCATCCTTGTCGTTGCGCTTGAAGTCGATCTTGCGGTAGCGCCGCTTGTGGCCGCCGCCGCGGTAGCGCATGGTCATGCGCCCCTGGTTGTTGCGCCCTCCCTTGCGCGGGAGCGGCTCCAGCAGGCTCTTCTCCGGCTCCGTGGTCGTAATCTCACTGAAGTCGGCGACGGAGTACTGCCGCTGGCTGTTGGTGGTCGGCTTGCGCTTCTTGGTAGGCATGGCGGATCGGTGGTGTCGAGTGTCGAATTTCGAGTTTCGAAGGGGTGAGTTCCGAGCGAGACTGCCGAGGGCCGGCACTCGCAACCCGAAACTCGAAATTGCCTAGATTCCCTCGAAGAAGTTAATCTGCTCCCCGTCGGGATCGAGTTCAACGATGGCCTTCTTAAACCCGGACGTTCGGCCCTCAATCATGTTGCCCTGACGGAACTGCCGGCGACGCTTTCCGGGGACGACCTGCGTCCGGACGCTGGCCACCCGCACGCCGTCGTAGCGCTGCTCGACGGCCCGCCGGATCTCCGGCTTCGTCGCCTGCAGGTTGACGACAAAGGAGTACTTGCCGTCCTCCTGCATCTGACGGGTCGATTTTTCCGTAACGTACGGGCGAAACAGTACGCGCTTGCTCATGACTCAGCCGTTCAGAGAAAAAGTTGGTTGGATGCGGCACGCGAGGCGGGGCGCGGCGAACTAGGCCGTTTCCGGCTCGGCCGTGCTCAGGATCTCCGTTACGTGGTCGAGGGCCCCCTCTTGCAGGAGAACCATCTCGGCGTCGAGGATGTCGACCGTGTTGAGCGACCCGGCCTCCCGGACGTTCACCTTCGGGAGGTTCCGCGCGCTGCGCAGGATTCCGTTGCGGACGCCGTCGGTCACGACCAGGATCTTGGCGACGTCAATCTCGAGAAGGTCGAACAGACCGGTCAGCGCCTTCGTGCTCGGCGGCTCGATCTCGAAGTCTTCGATGACGCGAAGACGATCGTTCTGGGCCTTGTACGACAGGGCAGACCGGCGCGCCAGGCGCTTCGTCTTCTTGTTCAGGTTCTGCGTGTAGTTGCGCAACCGGGCACCGTGAGCGCGACCGCCGCCGCGACGGATGGGCGACTTGGCGTCTCCCACCCGGGCGTTGCCGGTTCCCTTCTGGCGGTAGAGCTTGCGGGTCGACCCGCGCACCTCGGCGCGCTCTTTCGTCTTGGCGGTTCCCTGACGCTGGTGCGCCTGGATCCGCTTCACGTCCAGCCAGATGACGTGATCGTTGGGCTCGATGTCGAACACAGTCGGATCCAGCGCCACACTGCGCCCCGATCCGACGCCGTCGTCTTGGTAAATCTCGAGGTCCATGATGCCTGTCGGTTAAGAATTCGCAGCCACTCGAAGCCGTACGGATCGCCCTGCGGGCCGTTGGACGGCGTGTGACCATTTCGGATGAACTCTGCCGGCCCGTACGCGCAGGGCCGTGAACTCGGGAGGGCCGGGGCCCGGCTGGCCTCTCTACTCGAGGGCCTTCTTTCGGTAGATCTCTACGTAGCCGGATTTCGGTCCCGGGACGGATCCTTTGATCAAGATTGCGTTCTGATCTGGAAGGATACGCACAACCTCCAGGTTCTGGATCTTCGTCCGCTCGCCGCCGGTGCGCCCGCCCATGCGCGTTCCTTTGAACACGCGCGACGGATCAGCCGATGCACCGACCGAGCCCGGGGCGCGCTGGCGGTCGGACTGGCCGTGCGTGGCCATGCCGACGCCGCCGAAGCCGTGGCGCTTCATCACGCCCTGAAACCCTTTGCCTTTGCTGACGCCAACGACGTCGACGATCTCGCCCTCCACGAACACATCCTCCACATGAAGCACGTCGCCGAGGCGAACCTCGTCATCAAACGTCTCGTGGAAGTCGCGGAACTCCTTCACCACGCGCTTCGGGTCGGCCCCGGCATGGGTGAAGTGGCCCTGCATGGCCTTCGTCGTGTTTTTCTCCTTCTTGGTGTCGAAGCCGAGCTGAACGGCGGCGTAGCCGTCCGCTCCGTCTTCCTCCTTCACCTGGGTGACGACGTTGGGACCGGCCTCGATCACGGTGCAGGCAATGTTGTTGCCCTCGTCATCGAAGACGCTGGTCATCCCAACTTTCTTTCCAATCAGTCCGCTACTCATGGCTGTGTAAGCTTGCAAGTGGATGCATCCGCGACGGTGCAGCACAGGCGACGGCCGGCGGCCGAAGCCGCCCGGGGCGTCACACCTTGATCTCGACGTCGACGCCGCTCGGCAGTTCGAGCTTCATCAGGGCGTCCACCGTGTCGCTGCTGGACGACAAGATGTCGATCAACCGCTTGTGGTGACGCCGCTCAAACTGCTCGCGGCTCTTTTTGTCCACGTGCGGGCCACGCAGCACGGTGTAGATCTTCTTGTCGGTCGGGAGCGGAATGGGGCCGCTCACCACCGCGCCGGTCGACTTGACGGTGCGGATGATCTTGTCCGCACTCTTGTCGATCAGCGTGTGATCGTACGATTTCAGCTTGATGCGAATCTTCTGCTGCGTTGCCATATCTCGTGTCCGTTCTCAGATTCGGAGCGGGCCCGGCGGAAAATCGGCGCGGAGCCGCCGAAGCCGCTCCGCGCCGTGCGTTCGGGCCGTACAATGAGGATCGCCGTGCAGGTCCGGGGAGGACGGAGGACTAGTCGAGGATGTCGGTCACGACGCCGGCCCCGACCGTCGCTCCCCCCTCCCGGATCGCAAACCGCAGCCCCTCCTCCAGCGCTACCGGCTCGATCAGGCTCACCTCAAACGTCGCGTTGTCCCCCGGCATCACCATCTCTACCCCCTCCGGCAACTGGATGTCCCCCGTCACATCGGTGGTCCGAAAGTAAAACTGCGGCCGGTACCCCTTGAAAAACGGCGTGTGCCGGCCCCCCTCCTCCTTCGCCAGCACGTACACCTCGCACTCAAACTCCCGGTGCGGCGTCACCGTCCCCGGCTCCGCCAGCACCATCCCGCGGGAGATCTCCTCCTTCTTGATCCCCCGCAGCAAAATCCCGGCGTTGTCTCCGGCCTCCCCCTCCTCCAACGTCTTGTTGAACATCTCAATCCCGGTCACCACCGAGTCCATCTTCTCCTCCTGCATCCCGACAATGTCAACCTCGTCGTTGATGTGGATCTTCCCCCGCTCGATGCGTCCGGTCACCACCGTCCCCCGCCCGGTGATCGTAAAGATGTCCTCCACCGGCATCAAAAACGGCTTGTTGATGTCCCGCTCCGGCGTCGGAATGTACTCGTCAACCGCCGCCATCAACTCCATGATCTTCTCCTCCGCCCCCTCGTCGGACTCGAGCGCCTTCAGCGCCGACCCCCGGATCACCGGCACCTCGTCGCCGGGAAACTCGTACTCGGTCAAGAGCTCGCGAACCTCCATCTCCACCAGCTCGAGCAGCTCCTCGTCGTCGACCAGGTCGGTCTTGTTCATGAACACCACCAGGTAGGGCACCCCCACCTGACGCGCCAGCA
>CAKZLV010000019.1 GCA_937127285.1 uncultured Bacteroidota bacterium | reverse complement strand
GCCCCTTCTGTCCTGCCCCGCATCCGCACCGCTGTATCCGCGCCGCCGTATCCGCGCCACCCACCGACCTTGCTGCCCGCTTCCTATGCTCCGCTCGACTCCGTCCTGTTGCCGGTCGTCGTTTGTGCTCTGGGCCTGCCGGTTCCTCGCCGGTGCGGGAAGCGCCGCCGCTCTTGCGCTGGTCCTGGCCGTCCCCCCGGCCGCCGGTCAGTCTGGCCCGCCGACCCCGACTCGGGCGGCCGACACGAGCGATGCCGACGTGAAAAAGTTTCAGCTCGCGGATGCCTACATGCGGTCGGGGCAGTACCAGAAAGCCGTTCCGCTGCTGGAGGACCTGCACGCCCGGAGCCCGAACGACCACACCTTTTACACGAAGTTGAAGACGGCGTACGAGAACGTAAAGGCCTACGACCAGGCCATCGCCCTCGTCGAAGCGCGCATGCAGCAGGGCCGCCCCTCCCCCATGCGGATGTCCGAGAAGGCCCGACTGATCTACCTGAAGGGAGAGGAAGAGCGGGCCTTCGAGGTGTGGGACGCGTCTCTGTCCCTTTCTCCCAACCGCTCATCGACCTACCGGGTCGTGTATCAGGCGCTCGTCGACATCCGCCGGTTTGACAAGGCGATCGACATCCTGCAGACCGGGCGGGAGAACCTCGACGACCCGGATGCCTTCCGGATCGAGATTGCCTACCTGTATAACCTCGACGGGGAGCACCGGAAGGCGATGACCGAGTACGTGGCGCTGCTCCGGGAGAATCCGACGCGGGCGGACTTCGTGCGAACCCGTCTGTCGTCGTTTGTGGATCAGGGCGAAGGGCTCGACGCCAGCATTGAGGTGCTCAACCAGGCCGTGCGCGACGCCCCCCTCAACCGCGGCATCCGGGAGCTGCTGGGGTGGATGTACATGGAACGGGAGGACTATTCGAAGGCACTCGACGTCTACCGGGCCATCGACCGGCTGGCGGAAGAAAACGGTCGGTCGCTCTTCTCTTTTGCCCGGAAGGCCGCCGATGCCGACGCGTACGAGGCCGCCTCGCGGGCGTACGACCTCATCCTGGAGCGCTATCCGGATGCGCCCGTGGCTCCGTCGGCCCAAAAGGGGCTCGGCGACATGCATCGCCGCTGGGCCCGGGAAGAGGGAGAACGGGCCGTCGACGGGTCCGGCAACCGGGTCGAGGCGCCGCACTACGAGGCTGCCCGCGCGGCCTACCGAACGTTCCTCGACGCGTATCCCACCCACAGCGCCGTCCCGGAGGTGCTGCAGCAGCTCGGCCGCCTGCAACAGGAGATCTTCCGCAATTTCGACGCGGCCGCTTCCACGCTGCGCCGGGTCGTCAACCAGTATCCGGATGCTCAGTCCGCCAACGAGGCCCGCTACGACCTCGGGCGCATCGCGCTGCTCCGGGGAGACCTGAGCGCGGCCCGCCTTACGTTCTCCCGTCTCGTGGACCGCCTCCGCACGGGCGACCTCGCCGAGAAGGCCCGCTACGAATTGGCGCTGCTTCACTTCTACCAGGGTGAGTTCGATGCGGCCCTGACCCGGGTGGAAGCCACCAACCAGAACACGTCGGCCGACGTGGCAAACGACGCGATCGAGCTGAAGGTGCTGCTCCGCCAGAACCGCGGCCCCGACTCGCTGGACGCCCCCCTGCGCCTCTTCGCCGACGCCCGGCTGAAGGAACGGCGGCATCGCTACGACGAATCTCTCGCCACCCTCGACACGCTGCTGTCGCGCTTCGGGCGGCATCCGCTCGCCGACAACGCCCGGTTCATGCAGGCACACGCCTTGACGGCCGCGGGAGACACGTCGGGGGCCGCCGAGCAGTTCGCGCAGATTCCCATGATGCACCCGCGCAGCCCCTTCGCCGATCGCAGCCTCTTCGAACGCGCCCGCCTCCTGGAAGTCCAGGACGACCTGGAAGGAGCGGTTCAGGCCTATAACAAGCTGCTGGAAGACTATCCGAAGTCTCTCCTCGCCCCCGACGCCCGTGCCCGGGTGCGCGACCTCTGGTCGCGCCAGGGGTAACGGCACCGCCGCCAGCCTGCCCCGAACCCCGCGCCGCCCACCCAACCGGCCGGTTCCGGCGTCCACCGATCGCATGCCCCTTCTCCGCCCGCGCTTTCTCCTCCCTCGACTCTCGACCGCTCTCATGCGACTGCCGTCCCTTCTGTGCGCCCTTCTCCTCGCTCTCGGAACTGCGGTCCCGACCGCGTCCGGGCAGGACGTTCTCATCCCGATGGACCAAGACCAGACCAATCACCTCAAGGCGTACGGGGTGGTGTACTGGGCCCTGCAGCAGGGGCAGTCGGTCGACTGGTTGCTCAACTACCGGGGCGGGTCGTTCATGGCGTCGTCGACCCAGCGGCTGCAGCAAGAACTGCGGGTGCGCGGCGTTTCGTTTCAGACGGTAAACGGCGCCGCCGCGTCAGAAATCATCAGCCGGGTGGAGTCGGACGGCAGCAACATGTCCGTCGTGCGGCTGGACAAGGCACCGGACATCGCCGTGTACGCGCCCGATCGCGCTCAGCCCTGGGACGACGCCGTCCGCCTGGCGCTCAAGTACGCCGAGGTTCCCCACGACCTCATTTACGACCGCGCCGTGCTCGACGGGAAGCTTCAGCAGTACGACTGGGTCCACCTGCACCACGAGGACTTCACCGGCCAGTTCGGCAAGTTTTTGCGCTTTCGGAATACGTCCTGGTTCATGAAACAGCGCCGCGAAGCCGAAGACCTGGCCCGCGAGTACGGCTACAAGAAAGTCCCCCAGCTCAAGCTTGCCGTCGCCCAGCGCATTCGTGAGTACGTGGCCGGAGGCGGGTTCCTGTTTGCGATGTGCTCCGGGACGGACACCTTCGACATCGCCCTCGCGGCCCACAAGACGGACATCGTGCCGAAGGAATACGACGGCGACCCCGTCGACCCGAACGCGACCGAGAAGCTGGACTTCGCCCCCACGCTCGCCTTTCGAGACTTCGAGCCCGTCTACAATCCGCACAAATACGAGCACTCGAACATCGACGTCGGCCCGCCGCCCCCTCAGTTGCGGGATCCGTCGCTCGACTACTTCACGCTGTTCGACTTCAGCGCGAAGTGGGACCCGGTGCCGACGATGCTCACGCAGAACCACGTCGCCTCCGTGAAGGGGTTCGTCGGCCAAACGACCGCCTTCAACAAAGATACCATCAAGGAGGACGTCGTAATCCTCGGGGAAGCCCCAAACCGAAATCAGGCCCGGTACATCCACGGGTCGCTGGGGCAGGGCACCTTTACCTTCTACGCCGGCCACGACCCGGAGGATTACCAGCACTTCGTCGGCGACCCCCCCACCGATCTGTCGCTGCACGAGCACTCGCCCGGCTACCGCCTCATTCTCAACAACATTCTGTTTCCGGCCGCCAAGAAAAAGAAGCAAAAGACGTAGCCATCCGCCCATGCGGGCGTCCGCGACTGGTGACCGGACGCAGGTTTTGTTTGATTACAGTGCGGGCGCTCCAGCAACGACCGGCGGTTCCATCCGATCGTCGCCCGCCCCCTTCGCCGAAGGCTTTTCGAAAGACGAGCGACCCGTGACTCCCAAACCCGTCTCCGCCTCCCGCGCCGTCATCAATGAGATCGTACTGCCGAACGACACGAACAGCCTCGGCAACATGATGGGCGGACGGCTCCTCCATTTGATGGACAAGTGCGCGGCCATCAGCGCCCAGCGGCACGCCCATCGCGTCTGCGTGACGGCCTCGGTCGACAATGTGGAGTTTCAGGCGCCGATTCGGGGCAGCGAGGTGGTGGTCATCAAGAGCCAGGTCAACCGCGCCTTCCGTACGTCGATGGAGGTGGAGCTGAACGTGTGGGCGGAAAACCCCCGGGAGGAAACCAAGCGCAAGTGCAACCGCGCCTTCTACACCTTCGTCGCCATCGACGACGACGGTAGCACCGTGCCCGTCCCCGCCATCGAACCGCAGACGCCGGAGGAGCGGGACCGCTATGCCGCAGCCGCCAAGCGACGAGAAATTCGCCTCGTTCTGGCCGGCCGCCTCGACCTGGAGGACGCCTCCAGCCTGAAAGAAGACATGGCGGCGGCCATCCACCCGTCGGACACCGCGTCGCTCTCCGATTCGTCTGCCCCGTGAGTATTTTCAAAACCGCTTTCCGGTCGGCCGTGCGGTACGTGCGGGAGTCTTGTAGGGCGGCGAACGGGGCGGTGGCCGGGCCGTGCGGTTGGCAAGAGCTCGTCGGGAGAGGACTCGTCGTGCTGGGACTTGCCGGCCTCCTCATCGGGCCCGGGGTTCTCGCGCGCGCACAGGTCGACGAGGCGCCGGCACGCCGGGGCGAGCCGCCCGCCATGCGGCAGCCGGGCAGGACCGGCGTCGGTGCGCAGGTCGGCGAGCCGGGAGGCGTGGCGGTGAAGTGGTACCGCCAGCCCCCGGTTGCCTACGCGGCTGCGTTGACGACCGACGGCGGCGACTACGCGCTGCTGCTGGTCAACCGCCTCTGGGAAGCCCGGCTTCGCAACTCGTCGCTGGGCGCGTTCGTCGGCCCCGGACTAACCGTGGGCACCACGGGTCTGCGCCGGAGCGCAGCGCTGGCCTCCGGCCTCAACGGACTCGCCGGCCTCAATTTTTATGCCCACCCCCTGGAGGTCTTCTTGCAAGTTACCACTCGCGTCCGCTTCCTTCCCCAACGGGTGGACGACGTCGGCGGAAGCGTGGGTCTTCGGCTCTACCTTTGACACTCTCCGGCTACAGCCGGGAGATTCTTGGCGGGTCCGCCCGCCCCTCACGGGTCAACAGAGACCCTTGATAGAGCGTTCGCTCCGGCAGCGGTGTCTATCAAACTGATATACCCCGACAATCGATACCTTGAATTGCCCCGTCGATGCTTCGCTACACTCAACAAGACGAGTCCGTGCATCTCGCCCCATGAGTATTTTGCCCGATGAAGGGGCGAGCTTTGCGGCTCTTCTCGCGCTCTACCCGATACTGGAAGATCTCGCTCGGCTGCTCTCGGTTCGAGACGGCCGGGGGACCCGGCCGGTTCGGCGCGCCGCCACGCACCGCCGACCTGCCGGCTTCTCCAGTCCTGCGCTCCTGCCCCCGCCCACAGCAAGCAACCGCACCGCGCACGGCACCGCTCGTCTGCCCCGACCGCTCGATTTCCCGCTATGCTCTACAACCGCGTTTTGATCACGGGCGCCAACGGACTGCTCGGACAGGCGCTCGTCCATCGCCTCAGCCGCTTTCCCGAGTACGACGTGCTGGCAACGGCGCGCGACGACGCGCCCCGATTCACGGGCGGCTCGTGCGGCTACGCCCCGCTGGACGTCACCCGCCCTCCCGATGTCGAGGCGATCTTCGAAGACTTCACTCCCAACGTGGTGGTCAACTGCGCTGCCCTCTCCGACACGTCCCGGTGTGCGGAGGACCCCGAAACCGCCTGGGCCGTCAACGCGGAGGCCGTCCGCACCCTCGCCCACTGCTGCCGAAGCATCGGCGCCCGGCTGGTGCAGGTATCCTCCGACTTCGTGTTTGACGGGCGGGACGGCCCGTATGCAGAAGATGCCCGTCCCAACCCCGTCAACGAGTACGGCCGGACGAAGCTCGCCGGCGAGAATGCCGTTCGAGAGGCCGGGCCGTCGAAGTGGGCCATCGCCCGAACCGTCCTCGTGTACGGCACGGCCGAGGCGATGAGCCGGTCCAACGTGGTGCTCTGGGTCCTCAACGAACTGTCGCAGAATCGCCCCATCCACGTTGTGGAGGATCAGTGGCGCACGCCGACCTACGTGGAGGACCTTGCCGCCGGCATCGAACGGATGCTTCACTTCGAAAAGACCGGGATCTATCACCTGTCCGGCCGCGAACTGATTACCGTGTACGACCTGGCCTGCCGGGTCGCGGAGGTCTTCAACCTGGATGCCTCCTTGATTCATCCCGTGGCAAGCGACTTCTTCGATGAGGCCGTTTCGCGCCCTCCGAGAACCGGGTTTCTTATTCTGAAGGCGGAATCCGAGATCGGGTTCAAACCGCGATCGCTTCGCGAGGGCCTGCGCCACCTCGCCGGCGAGATCGACCACCCGGTGGCGTCGTAAGCGCTGCCTGCTCTGCGTCACCCGACCCGCTCTGCGTCACCCGACGGGCGCTCCCGCCATCGGTCCGCCGGGCGCAGCGCACGTCCGACTGTTCTGCTTCATTCTTCTTCCGACTTTTCCCT
Source organism: uncultured Bacteroidota bacterium (assembly GCA_937127285.1). Taxonomy (GTDB): domain Bacteria; phylum Bacteroidota; class Rhodothermia; order Rhodothermales; family Salinibacteraceae; genus CAKZLV01. Next base: position 18,279 of record CAKZLV010000019.1, on the reverse strand, counting down.
CCCGTATGCTCGACCTCGAAGAGATTCGCTCGAATCCGCGCCGCGTCAAAGAAGCCATCCGCGCCAAAGGGGCCGGCTCGCCGGACCTCGTCGACGCGCTTCTGGAAGCCGACGAGGAACGCCGCGCCGCCATCACCAAGAAGCAAGAGGCCGAAGAGCGACGAAACGAGGCGTCCCGCCAGATCGGTGCGCTCAAGCGAGAGGGGAAGGACGAGGAGGCGCAGAAGCGGATCGACGAGACCAGCCGGCTGAAGGAGAAAATCCAGGCGCTGGACGACACCGTCACCGATGCCCGAAACCGACAAGAACGCCTGCTGCTCGACATCCCCAACGTCCCGCACCCGAGCGTGCCCGTGGGCAGCACCGAGGACGACAACGAGGTGGAGGAAGAGGTCGGCGACAAACCGTCGTTCGACTTCGACCCGCAGCCGCACTGGGAACTGGGCGAGCACCACCAGCTCTTCAACTTCGAGCGCGGGGCCAAGGTCACCGGCTCCGGGTTTCCGTTCTACACCGGCGCCGGCGCGCGTCTGCAACGGGCGCTCCTGAACTTTTTCCTGGATGCCGCGCACAATCGCGGCTATCGGGAGGTGCAGCCCCCGCTGTTCGTGAACGAGGACAGTGCGCGGGGAACCGGACAGCTGCCCGACAAGGAAGACCTGATGTACGAGATGCCGCGAGACGGATTCTTTCCCGTGCCGACCGCGGAGGTCCCCCTGACGAACTACTTCCGAAACGACATTCTCTCTGCCGACGATCTACCGGAGAAGCTGTGCGCCTACACGCCGTGCTGGCGGCGGGAAGCGGGCAGCTACGGAGCGGACGTGCGCGGCCTCAACCGGCTGCACCAGTTCGACAAGGTCGAGCTCGTTCACGTCGTGCACCCGGACGACAGCTACCGGGCCCTGGAGGCGCTGCGGCAGGACGCCGAGCACCTCCTCGACCTGCTCAACCTTCCCTACCGCCGCCTGCTCATGTGCACGGGCGACATGGGCTTCACCCAGGCAAAGAAGTACGACCTGGAGGTCTGGAGCGCGGGGCAGGAACGCTGGCTCGAGGTCTCGTCCGTTTCCAACTTCGAAGCCTTCCAGGCGCGGCGCATGCAGATCCGGTACCGTCCGGAGCCGGAGGCCAAGCCGGAGCTCGTCCACACCCTCAACGGCAGCGGCCTCGCCTTCCCCCGCATCGTCGCCGCCCTCCTCGAAAACAACCAGCGCGAAGACGGACGCATCGTCCTCCCCGAGGTCCTCGCCGAGTACACCGGGTTTCAGGTGATCGAGTGAGCGGGGGAGCGTGGGGGCTTTGGGGCGTGGGGGCTTTGGAGGCGGGGACGCTTGGGGGCTGGGCTCTGAGCGAATCGGCGCGGAACGCGTTGGGGGTCGGCCGTTCGTTCCCTATGATCGATCTCTCACTACCAGTCGCGGGTTGCCAGGACGCCCTTGAGCCCCCGGCCGGAACGGCTGCGTCTACCATCTTTCGCAGAGACGTCCGCCCTGTCGTCGATGTGGCCAATCGCATTGGCCACCGGCGACGGATGATCCGGCACCGCGTCTCGTCCCCCGGCACGCGGTCAGGGAGAGCTGCGCACGGAGACGTGTTCCCCAATCGTAAAAGGTGGACGGGAAGGTCTCTCCCCCCGACGATGTCTCTCCCCCCGGCGAAGATTTTCTCACGACCCTTGACCGTCTCGGCGGTCGATCGGTAGGAAGACGACCGAACTCATTCGTAGCGGTAGGCCCAAGCCTGGAAGGCTGTGGAGGCGTGGGGCTGTGGAGGCGGGGACGCTGTGGACGCTTGGGACGCTGGGGAGGCTTGGGGGCTGGGGACGCTCGATGGTGCCCGCCCGGAACTGCGGGGCCTCACGTGAACGCGTTTTCGCCCGTTACGTCACGGCCGACGACGAGGGTGTGCACCTCGTGGGTTCCCTCGTAGGTGATGACGCTCTCGAGGTTGTTCATGTGGCGCATCACCGGGTACATACTCGTGACGCCGTTGCCGCCCAAAACCTGACGGGCCGAGCGGGCCACCTCGAGGGCCATCTCGCAATTGTTGCGCTTCGCGAGGGAGACCTGCTGCGGGCGCATCGTGCCGTCGTCCTTCATCGTGCCGAGGCGCCAGTTCAAAAGCTGCGCCTTCGTGATCTCCTGGACCATCTCCACGAGACGCTCCTGCACGAGCTGAAACTTGCCGATCGGCCGGCCGAACTGCTCGCGGTTCACCGCGTGCTGGCGGGCGGCGTCGTAGCAGGCCATCGCCGCGCCCGTCACGCCCCAGCAGATGCCGTAGCGCGCCTGGTTCAGGCAGGACAGCGGGCCGCCCAAGCCCTCGGCGTCCGGCAGCCGGTTGGCCTCCGGCACGCGCACGTCGTCGAGAACCACCTCGCTCGTCACCGCCGCCCGGAGCGACCAGGTGTCGTCGATCGTGGGCGTCGACACGCCGTCCCGATCGGTCTCCACGAGAAAGCCGCGGATGGTGCCCTCCTCGTCTTTCGCCCAGATGACGGCAACGTCGGCAATCGTAGCGTTCGTCGACCAGCGCTTGTGTCCGGACAGCACCCATTCGTCTCCGTCTCGGCGGGCGCGGGTTCGCATCTCCGACGGGTTCGAGCCGACGTGCGGCTCAGTCAGCCCGAAGCACCCGATCGCTTCGGCGCTGGCGAGGGCCGGCAGCCAGCGCTCCTTCTGCGCCTGCGTGCCGTAGCGCCAGATGGGGTACATCACGAGCGATCCCGTGACACTGCAGAAGGAGCGGAGGCCGGAGTCGCACCGCTCCACTTCCTGCATCATCAGGCCGTAGACGAGGTTGCTGTGCCCGCCGCCCCCGAATTCCTCCGGCAGGTTGGGTCCCAGCAGGCCCATCTCCGCGAACTTCGGGATCAAGAACGTGGGGAACTCGCTCCGCTGGGCGTAGGCCTCGATCTCGGGCATGGCCTCACGGGTGATGAAGTCCCGGACCTCGTCCCGCACCGACCGCGCCTCGTCGGAGAGCACATCGTCGAGGTCGTAGTAGTCGAGCCCCTCGAAGGCGTCCGGGCTCCAGGTCTGCGGCGGGGCGGGTGCGGTGCCGTTGGAAGAGGTGCGCACGGGGGCGTTTGCGGCGTCGGGCATGGAACGGGGATGGGTGTGTCGGTGGGACGGATGAGGTTGGGGGATCGCGGCGGATGCGCGGCACCGCCCGATCCGAACGGCCGTCACCCGCGGCAACGAAACGAGCGGGCTCGTTCCGAACTCTGCACGGGTCGCGGAACGCCTGCCGCGCGAATCCTGCACTAAGACCGGATCGGGGCCGGCCGTCCGGTTGACGATCAATCACGTGGGAGATACGTTCCGGTCAGTTTTCGAGCGGCCGGGCCGGCAACCGCCCGGCTCGACGCGGTTGCGTTCCCGTTCCTTTTCAGAGAGATGCTACGGCTCTCTGAGTATCATTGATTCCGAGTGTCATTGATTCCGAGTGTCATTGATTCTGAGTGTCATCCCCTCCCCGGATCCCCCGTTTCTGCCTATGCGTTCGCTTTTCCGTACTGCTGCGGTTGTTTGCCTTCTCGCCCTGGCTGCCTTCACGACGAACCCGCCTACGTCGGCGGCTCAGTCGCAGCCTCGATTCGGCGTCGGGTTGCAGCTTCTGGGAAGCACGGCCGGAGAAGGTAATTTCGGGCCGGGATTTCGCTTCCGCGTCTCCGCACCGATCAATCAGGACCTCTCGTTCGCGATTGGATCCAGCTTCACCGGGTTTATCTTCGAGGGGCAGGATGACGCCTCATATGCGTTCGACCCGCAGGCCTCTCTCATCCTCACCCTTCCGGAGCAGGGCACCGAGAGCCTGTACTTCATGGGTGGCGCCGGGGCCTTCGTTCCCTTCGGCGAAACCGATGCCGACGCCGGACCGACCTTTCACTTCGGGATTGGGAAGGTCTGGCTCTTGCGCGACACCTCCTTGTTCTTCGAGTTCGACCCCGCCCTGGTTGTCGGCGAGGAGCAGACGGACGTCCTGCTGCCGGTTCGCCTGGGCGTGATTTTCTGAGCGGCCGCTTCGCATCGAGCGACGGTCCGGCCGAGGACGCCGCCCGGCGAAATCTGTCGTTCGGGGCAGTGCATCGCCCGGAGAGTGCACCGTTCGGAGAGTGCACCGTCCGGGGAATGCACCGTCCGGCACAGGCCGGATGCGACCCGTCCCCCTGCCCCCCTGCCTTCCACGACCCTGCCTTCTACAACTCTTCTTCCTACGACTCTGCCTCCCTGTTTTTCCGGACGTACCCGGCGGCCGGGCGGCGCTGCGGGTCGGGACGGGGGTCGTGGCCGCCTTCCTCCGATCCGTCAGACGCTTCGGCCTCGCCGGCCGCGGCCGGCGGTCCGTTTCGCGAGACGGGGGCGCCGGGGTCCATCGTCTCGTCCCCCGATGGCGGGCGCAGATCGACCGCCGGCGTGGGACCGGCCGTGTGGCGGCGAAGCAGGTCGTCCAGCGACGCTCGATCGTCTTCGGCACGCGGATCCAGAAACCCGCCCCGCCGCTCTTCCGCCTTCTCCGCCGCCCCGAAGAGGTTGAGCCAGAGGTCGTAGCGCTCTCCCAGTTTGAGTACTTTGTAGAAGACGCTCCCTTTCATCGCCCGGCCGAAGAGCACGTCGATCCCGAATCCAATGACCGACAGAGGCGACAGCACCACGTCCTTGAGGCCGTCGAGCCACAGCTTGACCTGAAAGATCAGCAGGTCGCGGAAAATAACGGTACGCGAGGGACGATCGGGCTGACGATCGGTCGCGGGCGCGTCTACCTGACGGCCGGTTGCGGGCGCATCACCGGCAGGGTCGTGCTCCTCCATGGCAGGAATCCGGTTGTCGTTCGTTGGGGGATGACGAGAGGTCGGGGGGCGTGCTTCGCGCCGCCGTGCCCCCCCGCCGTGTCGCCCGGCCACCCGCCTGCCGCCGCCGGCGCTACAGCACCCGGCGCAGGATGGACTGAAGGCGTTCGTGATCGTCGTCGAGCAGCCGGCTGAGGGTGCGTCCGGCCGCGACGAGTTCGGGCCGGCCTCCATGTTCTGCACCGTGAGCCTCATGGACCTGGCGCAGCGCCGCCACGAGGAGGTCGTCGACGGGGACGGCGGGATCGGGCGATTCCACGAGGGTCCGCAGGAAGTCGTACGGAGCGTCGAGGTCTCGCACCTGCTCGCGGGTGCAGCGATGGACGAAGGCGTGGATATCGGGCGGATGGGGCGGGAGCGTCTGGCGCATCGACCCGCTTCGGGCGGACCGGAAGGCCAGGATCTGCGCCCGCACCGTCATGCGCAGCAGCTCCTGAACCATCGGCATCTCGCGGCGGCGCTCCTCCTCGTCCATTCCGAGCGCTACGGCCTGCCGATTCGCGTCGTAGCTGCCGATTTCGACGTGGCTGACGAGGGCGTACACCTCGTCGCCTCGTGCCGTTTCTGCCCAGACCCATTCTCCGAAGGCCGGCTCCGCCGGTTCGTCGGGGCGAGATCGCGCCTCGTCATAGACCTCCGCAACGAACGTGCGCGTGCTCGACTCGATGACCTCACCGATGGCCGTGGGCATGAGAAACGAGAGGATCCGTGGGAAGAAAAAACGAGGGTGTGCCGGGAGGCGGACGGACCCGACGGGAAGGTATACGATCCAGCCCCGCAAAATGATACAGCCTCCGGCTCCGAACCCGGAGCAAAGACCGAACGTGCCGAAACCCCGCTCCCCAAACGTCCATCCGTCTACACCTCCATCCCTCCCCCCATTCACACGCGGGGTCGCTGCTTCGACAGTCGCTTCCGGGACCCGGTCGTCGGCAGGCCGGCCCGGCGGAGCCGGCGTTCGATCAGGCGAAAGAAGGCGTCCCGCTCATCGGCCCGGATGACCGCGTGCTCGTGGGCTTCGGAAAGCGACACCGGGTAGCCGCTGCCTTTCCGGCACTCATCGAGGAGCGTAGCGTGCAGGTGATCGACCGCGTCGGGGATATCCAGAACCCACTCCGGCATCTCGACGCGGGTGATCTCCGACGTCTGCGGCCCGGTCGGGATCTTCAGGTAAAAGTAGCAGATCGCTTGTCCTTCGGGATAGGACTCGCGGATGATGTGCGATGCCGACCCGAACACGGCCGAGCGCTCCCCGACCGCCAGCACGTCGTCGAAGAGCGTCCGGTCGAGGAAGCCGCGGAGGGTGGGCGTTTCGTCGTCGACCCACTCGCCGTCGTCGCCGAGCTCGCCGAGGTGAAAGCGCAGCAGGTTCACCACGTCCGTCGTTCCGGGCATGCTCACGTAGGAAGCCAGCGGGAACTGCTCCGCCCGAAAGTCCTGGAGATACCCGGTGTAGCGGCGAATGAGCGCCTCCTCGAGGGGCTGGTTGCGCATTCCACGGATCATCCAGCGAATGAGCGTGCCGTCGGCCAGTGCGACGAGCGCGCGGCCGCCGACCGCGTTCTCGCGCGCAGCATCCAGCAAATGCTCCAGTTCCATCTCGTCCCGGAGCGCCGACACGACCTCGGTGGTCATCGACGCCAGCACCGCATCGAAGTGCCGGTCCAGGTCTTCCCGAAACCGGAGGTCGGGAACGGCGTCGAGTGCCGGGGCGGCGGTCGTTCCGTACTGAAACGCGACCCGCCCCACGTTCAGCAGGAAGTAGGTGGGCTCGACGTGGCGATCCGGGTAGATCTGCGAGCCGTCCGTTGCCACCACGGTGACCAGTGTCGGCCGCTCGGGGGCGGCGGAGGTGCGGGCGGGGTCCTCCCGCATCCGGGCGACGAGTTCTCTCGGCTCGGCCTCTTCGACGCGGCCGCGAACCGCCTGCCAGTCGTCCGCCACTGCCTGCAGCGCCCGGCCGGCCCGGCGGCGCTGGAGCTTGCGCCGGTCTTCGGAGGCGACTTGGTAGGATTCGAAGGCGTCGATTTGGGAACGCAACCGCGAGAGATCGAGCATCTGAAAAGACGCAGTCGGTGGAACGGGATCGCTGCCGGCGCCGCAGAGCGCGGCCGCTTCGGGAGGGTCCGCGGTGTGCCGGATCGTGGCGCCCCTGCGGGACGGCGACGGCCCGGCGCCAGCCACCGGCCGGATCGGAGGCCCGTGGATGCGGCTGTTCGGTATACCGACCGACCGCGCTGTTGCTTCGACGGGGCGAAGGACCGCACGGGGCCGGGGGCGGGCAGACGCGCCGCGCAAGGCCCCCACCGCACCGAGGCCTCCACAGAGGTATCCACAGAGGCCTCCGTGCTAGGGGAGCGCGCCCCCGCCCAACCACCCCGGCAGCCGTTCGTTCATCTGGAAACCGGAGCGGCCCGGAGGATGCGCGCTCGCCCCTGGCCGGGCCGCCGGCGGCCCCGGGGATACGGGGGCTTCTCCACCGCCGCTTCTCCACCGCCGCTTCTCCACCGCCGCTTCTCCACCGTAGGAGTCCGGCCGCGGTTGGCAGATGCCGCAACGCATGATTCTTGATCGGACTCCCCCGGACCGGTACGGTTTTCGCTCTCTTCGCGCAGTGACTCTGTTTATGCCCTCCAACTCCTCGCCCGCACCCGGCTCTGGCGACGCTCCGTTCCTCGACGCCCCGACGGCGGAAGAGGACGACGGCACGCGCCGGCAGGAGATCGAATGGCTCCTCGTCGACGCCGTGATGCTGGTGCTGATCATTGCGAACCTGACCCTGATCATCGTCGACTGGACGTTCGAAAGCGTGTTCGTCCAGGAGCAGCTTCGCGCCGTGGCGCCGAGCGTCTACACCTGGTACGACGAGACGATCCACCAGCACTTTCTGTTTTACGATCTGGCGTTCGTCGCCGTCTTCGTCGTCGAGATCATCGTGCGCTGGGGCCGGGCCATCGTCCGGCAAACCTACTACCGGTGGTGGTTCTATCCCTTCGTGCACTGGTACGACGTGCTGGGCTGCATCCCGGTCAGTTCGTTCCGGTCGCTGCGGCTGCTGCGGGTCATTGCGATGATTCCGAAGATGCAGCGCCTCGGCCTCGTCGACCTCCGCCAAACGGTTGTGTACCGCACGTTCGTCAAGTACCGCGACATCGTGGTCGAGGAAATCACCGACCGCGTCACCGTTCGCATCATTGAGGGCGTGCAGAAGGAGATTCGCGAGGGACAGCCGGTGGTCGACCGCATTCGGCGCGAGGTGGTGGAGCCGCAACGCGAGGTCTTGATCGATGCCATCACGCACCGGCTGCAGGAGGCAACGGCCACGGCCTACAGTTCGTACCAACGCGACTTTCGCACCTACGTCGACGAGGTCATCGCCGACGCGGTCGACCGAAACGAGGAAATTCGGACGATCTCTCAGATCCCCGGCGTCGGGTCGACGGTGTCGCGCCTGCTCGAACAGGCCATCAGCGACATCGTCTACAACGTCATCAACCGCATGATGGAAGATATCGCGTCCCTTGAGAACGACCAGGTGATTGCCCAGATTACATCCATCTCCACAGATGCCCTCCTCACCCCCGAATACGATCGCCGGCTCGACCGCCTCTCGAAGTCGATCGTGATGCAAACCCTTGATGTTATCAAGGAGCACGTCCAGATTCAGGAGTGGAAGCAGGAGAGCGCGTCCTCCGCGGAGTCGGCTCCGCGCACCGACGGAACCGCTTCCTGACGCCGGCCGCCGGGGCCGGCCCGCACCGCCCGCACGCGCCTCTCTTCGGATCTCTCGCCGCCCGCTGACCGCTCCCTCCTTCTCGCCTCTCTCGCCCCCATTCCCTCCTTCCCGTGGCCGGTCTCTACGTACACATCCCGTTTCGGCGCGCCTCTCGAACGTACGACGATGCATTCACGACCGTCTCGGGGGCGGAGGCCTTTCCCGAGTACGCGGCCGCCCTCGAGCGGGAACTCATCTACTACGCGCAGCAGCACGCCAGCGACGAACCGATCGAAACCGTCTACGCCGGCGGCGGACGCCCCTCCCTCTTCTCCCTCGCCAACGTGCGGAACGTGCTGCAAACGGTCCTGAACGTGTTCGACGGGTCGACCATCCGCGAGGCGACGGCCGAGGTCAACCCCGCCGACGCGACCCCCAGCACGCTGTCTGCCCTGCGATCCGTCGGGTTTGACCGCCTGCAGTTCGACGTGCTGTCGTTTTTTCCCGACGACCTGGACGCGATTCAGACGCCGCATACCGCCCAGGAGGCCGTTCGGGCCATCCGGGAGGCGCGGCAGGCGGGGTTCGAGAGCCTCAGCGTCGACCTGCTCTTCGGGTGGCCGGGCCAACCGATGAAGCACTGGCAGGCCAACCTCGAACAGGCCGTCGACATGAACCTCCCGCACGTAACCCTCGTGGAGTGGACCGGCGACCGCTCCGACTTCTCCGGGACGCCGGGTGCCGACGGGACGGACGCTGCGGCCCCCGCGGCCGGTGGAGAGGGGGGCGAAACCGCCGCGGCAGCGACGACGCAGCGCGAAGCGGAAGTTCGCACCGCCAAGCAGCTGCAGACGGCGATGGAGATTCTGACGGGAGAAGGGTATGAGCAGTACGAACTGACGCATTTTGCGCAGACGGGCCATGCGTCGGAGCATCAAAAGAACTACTACGCCCACGGCAACTACCTGGGCGTGGGCGCCTCCGCGCACAGCTTCTGGTGGCGTCAACGCATGCAGAGCATCCCCGCCCGGCGCTGGGCCAACGTCCGCGACGTGCCGCGCTACCAGCAGTTGCTTTCCCAACAATACCCGCCGATTTCTTTTCGAGAAACGGTCGACTGGGCAACCCTCGCCGACGAATACATCACGCTCCGCCTGCGCACCCGCGAGGGGCTGGACCTTCGCCGCCTCCGGGCCGAGTACGGGCGCAACTTGCAGGACGAAAAAGCGTCGCTTCTCGACACGCTCGTCGAGAACGGACTCGCCGAAACCGACGACCGGACCTACCTGCGCCTCACGCCGCGCGGTCTTCTCGTGGCCGACGGCATCACGGAGCGGCTCACCCGATAGCCGCCCCCGGACCGCGACCCCCGGCAGCGCCGCCCCCGGTCGCTCTCCGTCCCGCGTCTTCTTCGCCTCTCCGATCCCCCTCCCCCCTACCATCTCCCACCCCTTCCCTCCGTCCGTGCCGTCCCTGTATCGCGCCACGACCGACGACGACCTCGAAACCGCCCGAACTCTGTTCCGCGAGTACGTCGAGTCGCTGACGTTCGATCTCGACTTTCAGGAGGTCGAAGCCGAAATGCAGTCCCTCCCCGGCCCGTACGCAGCACCGGAGGGCGCCATCCTCCTTGCCGAAGCGGACGGCGAACCGGCGGGCGTCGTTGCCGTGAAACCGCTTGACGACCCGGGGGTCTGCGAGATGAAACGCCTCTACGTTCGCCCCGACCATCGCCGCGAAGGGATCGGGCGGGCACTGGCCCGGGCCGTCCTCGAGGTAGCGGCGGACCTCGGCTACGACGTCATGCGCCTCGACACCGTTGCCTCCATGACCGCGGCTCGATCCCTCTACCACTCCCTCGGCTTTGAGGAGCGCGACGCCTACTACCCCAACCCCCTCCCCGGAGCGGTGTATCTGGAGAAAGACCTCTAGAACTCCCGGTCGACGCCCCCGCCCCCAATTCCCGCTCCCAGATCTCGCTTCCAATCCACGCCTGGAATCCCCTTTTCACGAATCTGCGCCGACAGCTCATGGTCCAGCCCAGACCGTTCGTTCGGTTCCCGGTAGGTGTGCTCCTGGTGGGCGTGCTGCTCCTGTGCGGGGGCGTCGCCGGGTGCGAAACGGACGCACCCGAGACACCGACCGACGAATCAACCGCCGACCCGCTCACTCCCACCTTCACCAAGGAGGGCACCCTCACGCTCGTCGACTCGAGCGGCCGCCCACTCCACAAGATCGACGTGGAGTTTGCCGAGACACCGGCCGAACGACAACAGGGGCTGATGCAGCGGCGATCGATGGACTACGGGAAGGGCATGTTGTTTCTGTTCGACGAACCGTCCACCCGCGGGATGTGGATGAAAAATACACCCATGCCGCTGGACATCCTTTTCCTCGCTCCCGATTCTACCGTCATCAACATCGCCAAACGCACCCGCCCCTTTTCCGAGACGTCCATCGAACCGGACGCCCCGAAACGGTTCGTGCTGGAGGTGCGCGCCGGTTTTGCCGACCGCTTCAACATCCGCCCCGGGACGCGGGTGCGGTGGCAGCGAACAAACGGAGCGCGGTAGACCGACGCCCGCCCCGATCGCCCCCTACCCGGCCGCCCGATCGGTTCGATGGTCTTTTTTCCTTGCCTGGTTCCCTCCCCACCATGCGCCGAATCGCTTTCGTTGTTCTGTCGCTGATCTTGACGGCCGGCCTCGCCGGCTGCGCGGACGGCGGGTCGTCCGAGACCAAGTCCTCGACGCCCGAACGAACGATCCCGTTCGATGAGGAGGGCGAGATGGCGTTCCTGCAGGAACGAGATACGGTCGTGACCGCGCAGATCGAGATCGCGGAGACCGACTCGGCCCGCGAGCGCGGGATGATGCAGCGGGACGGCTTTCCCGACGAGACGAGCGCGATGCTCTTTCCCTTCCCCCAGGAGGAACCGCGTAGCTTCTGGATGGCCAACACGCCCGTTGCGCTCGATATCTTCTTCGTGAGTGCCGACTCGCAGATCGTCTCGATCGCGAAATACACGAAACCGTATTCCGACGACCAGATCCGGTCGGGCGAACCGGCGAAGTACGTCGTCGAGACCCCGGCCGGGTTCGCCGACAGCTACGGCCTCATCGAGGGCGACCGCGTGCGGTGGCGCCGCACGGACTGAACCGTCCAGGTGAGGGATGGAGGGGTGGAGGGGTGGAGGGATGAGGGGGTGGAGGGTGTATGTGGCGTTGCGTCAGGCGGCTTCGGAGGCCGGCGGGGCAGCCTCCCGGGCGGATTCGGGGAGCACGGCGGGCCGCCAGCCGCGAACGCCGTTGCAGCAGAAGATCCCGTCGGCCCGCTGCAGGTCCTCGAGCGTCAGGACCCGCTCGCCGGCCTCTTCGACCGTGTCCAGGACGTGCTCGCGGTACACGCCGGCCAGGAGCCCGCAGGCGACCGGCGGCGTCCAGAACCGTCCGTCGACGCGGACGAACACGTTGCTCCGTGCCCCTTCCGTCACCTCTCCGTCCTCGTTCAGCAGCACGGCCTCGTCCGCGCCGGCGGCCTCGGCCTGGGCGGCGGCCCGTTCGTAGACGCCCCGGCGGCTGGTCTTGTGATACAAAAACCGGTTGGCCGGGTCGACGCGCTCGTCGGCCAGCACGAGGCGCCAGGGGGCGTCGGCACCGTCGTCGAGCGGCTGCGTGGTGAGGTCGAGGCGTCCCCAGCGGTCGACCGTCAGACGCATCCTCCGCACGGTGTGGATATCGTGCTGCCGGATTCGCGCCTCAATCCGCCGTCGAATGCGGTCGGTCGCAACGGGGATGCCGAAATAGGCGGCCGATCTCTCCAGGCGACGGAGGTGGCGGTCGAGCAGCGGCACGCGCACGCCGTCGAACCGCATGGTCTCGATGAGCCGAAGTCCATCTCCCGGAGGATACCGGAGCGGACGTCCCCGTCGGTCTTCCCGTTCCTCGTTCGCACCGGGTGCGCCGTGGGCGGGCGCCTTCGACGCACCCGGCGACGGCGACTCCGTCAAAAAGGTCGCCTTCAGCTTGCACTCGTCATACTCCGCCTCGGTGTCGGAGTCCCACACGACCCCGCTTCCGATTCCCAGGGTTCCCTGCCCCGCCTCCACGACGGCGGTTCGGATGGCCACGTTGAAGGCGGCGGTTTCGTCCGGGCCCGCATAGCCGATCGCCCCGCAGTAGACGCCGCGCGGCGACGGTTCGAGGGCACCGATGATTTCCATGGCCCGTCGCTTCGGCGCCCCCGTAATCGAGCCGCAGGGAAAGAGCGCGCGCAGGATGTCGGAGAGGCCGGCTCCGCCCTGGAGGCGTCCCTCCACCGTCGACGTCATCTGCGTGACCGTGTCGTACACCTCCGTCTCGAACAGGGCGGGCACCGACACGCTTCCCGGCCGGCAACAGATCGAGAGGTCGTTGCGAAGCAGGTCGACGATCATCAGGTTTTCCGCCCGGTTCTTCGGATCCTCCCGGAGATGACGTCGCAGGTCTCGGTCTTCATCGAGGGTGCGCCCCCGGCGAATCGTGCCTTTCATCGGCCGCGTGCACAGGCGATCTCCGTCGCGCTGCACGAAGAGTTCCGGAGAGCACGAAAGGACCTGCTGCTCCCCCCGGTTGAGGTAGGCCCCGAAGGAAACGGGCTGGCGGGCGCGGAGGCGGGCGTAGAGGCTGCGGGGGTCGCCGTCGAGGCGGAAGTGCAGGGGAGTGGTGTAGTTGATCTGATACACGTCGCCGTCTCGGATGTGGGCCTTGATCCGGCGAATGGCTGCCTCGTACTCGTCCGGCTCGGCCGCCAGATGCGCGCTTCGGATGGAGGCGGACGCAGAGAGGGACGCCAGGCCGGCGTCGACCTCGGGCGCGGGGAGGCGGTGCGGCTCGTCGTAGACGCCGAACCAGGCCAGGGGCCGTGCACCAAGCGAGGCGTCGGCCGACGGCGGACGGTCGAGTCCGACGAGAGGATAACCGGCTTCGTAACTCAGATATCCGGCAACGTATCTCCCGGCATCGGTCGCTTCCTCCAACGCGTCAAGAAGAGGGGCGACGTCCGACGCCGTCGCAGCGGTAAGGACGCGGCGGGGAGCGGAAAAGCACAAGGCGTGCGGAAAGGCCTCCCCGGAACGTGAAGGGTCGAGAAGCACCGTTCCGGGTTGCGACAGAAGAGCCGGGTCGAGCACAGGAGGTCGTCAACAGTCAGGCAGAGGAGGCGACGGATAACAGCCTTATATGAACGTCGGCTCCAGGAGTGCCTGACACCCCCTCCTGCTCTCGTTGGAGGCGGGCGTGCCCCGAGTTGGCGGCGATGAGCTAATTCATGCAGACCGAGCAGCGTCGCCGTGCCGGCTCCCCGTCGTCCAGGACGTGAACGGACGCTTCGGCGTAGGGCACAGACCGGGTGATGCCGCGCTCCTCCTGCGGACGCCGGTGGGTTCGGGCCACGTCGGCGTACGAGCCCGCACGTAAGAGGTCGCGCGCGGAGACCGCCTGCGCACCGGCGCTAATCGGCCCCCGAATCCGAACCGTTTCTGTCGTCATCTCCATCGGAATCCGGGACGGGGTCGTGCCGGAGGCCGTACGGGCAACGGCGTACCGCACCGCAATCAAGACGGCAGGCAGAACCCAGCACACCGCCAGCAGGACGAGAACGAAAGGAGAGAGGGCCATGGGAGTCAGCGCTTGGATGATCGATAGGTGCTCCATTAGATCACCCATGGATGAATCAAACGGCGTGCCCATCCGCTCCCAGTTGTCTTTATTGTCAACATTCAGGCTCTGACCGACGGCGTTTGCCTCCAGAGCCCAATGTCGCCTCCTTTCCGCCCGCTACGTATTTACAGAAATACCCACCTGCCTCATGATTGAAGCCGGCGGTGGGCTTCTTGCGTCCGAGTCCTTGTGTCCGAGCCGTCGGCGGGACGGCCGAACGACCGGGGCCGGCGGTTCTTCTGCGGGACCGCGCAGATATGGCGCGGCGCGGACGAAACACCCCCAACCCTCAACCCAAGCGGCTACATATTCCGCCGGTACTCGCCGCCGACCTCAAAGAGCGTCTCCGTGATCTGGCCGAGGGAGCAGTACTTGACGGCCTCCATCAGAACGTCGAAGGTATTGTCGCCGTCGCGGGCGACCTGTCGCAGGTCGTCGAGCGCGGCGTCGGCCTTGTCGGCATAGCGATCCTGGAAGGCGTGGAGGCTGCGAAGCTGATGCTGCTTCTCGTCGTCGGAGGAGCGCATGAGGTCGACGTCCAGGTCTTCCTCCGTCTGCGCATCCTCGTTCGTGAAGGTGTTGACGCCGATGACGGGGCGCTCGCCGGAGTGCTTCGTCTCTTCGTACTTCATCGACTCCTGCTGGATCTTGCCGCGCTGGTACATCGACTCCATCGCGCCCAGCACGCCGCCGCGGTCGTTGAGGCGCCGGAACTCGTGCAGGACCGCCTCCTCGACGAGGTCGGTGAGTTCCTCGATGACGAACGAGCCCTGCAGCGGGTTCTCGTTCTTCGTCATGCCGAGCTCGTTGTTGATGATCATCTGGATGGCGATCGCGCGGCGCACGCTCTCCTCCGTCGGCGTCGTGATCGCCTCGTCGTAGGCGTTCGTGTGGAGGGAGTTGCAGTTGTCGTAGATCGCCATCAGCGCCTGCAGCGTCGTCCGGATGTCGTTGAACTGGATCTCCTTCGCGTGCAGGCTGCGGCCGGAGGTCTGGATGTGGTACTTCAGCTTCTGGCTGCGCTCGTTCGCGCCGTAGAGCTCCTTCATCGCCACGCTCCAGATGCGCCGGGCCACGCGGCCGATGACGCTGTACTCTGGATCCATGCCGTTCGAGAAGAAGAACGACAGGTTCTGGGCGAAGTCGTCGATGTCCATCCCCCGGCTCAGATAGTACTCGACGTAGGTGAACCCGTTGGCGAGCGTGAAGGCGAGCTGCGTGATCGGGTTCGCCCCGGCCTCGGCGATGTGGTAGCCGGAGATCGAGACCGAGTAAAAGTTGCGGACGTCCCAATCGATGAAGGACTGTTGGATGTCGCCCATCAGGCGCAGGGCGAAGTCCGTTGAGAAGATGCAGGTGTTCTGCGCCTGGTCTTCTTTGAGAATGTCGGCCTGAACGGTGCCGCGCACGACGTGGAGCGTCTCCTCCTTGATCCGCTCGTACGTGTCGGCGTCCAGCACGCCCCACTCGACGAGCTCCGAGCCGGTGCAGCCGAGAAGTCCGAGCCCGCTCCCGTCATGCTGCTCGGGGAGGGCGTCTTCCCGGCCGTCGGGGCCGTAGGGCACGTACTCGGGCCGGTCGTCGCCGAGGCGCTCCTGGGTTTCGGCCTCGGCTTCGTCCCAGCGGCCTTCCTCCCGGAGGTGCTTCTCCACCTGCTGGTCGATGGCCGTCTGCAGAAACATCGCCAGAATCATCGGGGCCGGACCGTTGATGGTCATCGACACCGATGTCTTGCGGTCGGCGAGGTCGAAGCCCGAGTAGAGCTTCTTCATGTCGTCGAGGGTGCAGACGGACACGCCGGCGTTCCCCACCTTGCCGTAGATGTCGGGCCGCTCGGCGGGGTCGCGTCCGTAGAGCGTCACGCTGTCGAACGCGGTGGAGAGCCGGTTGGCGGGAGAGCCTTCGCTGACGAGGTGAAAGCGGCGGTTCGTGCGCTCCGGCGATCCCTCACCGGCAAACATCCGCGTCGGGTCTTCCCCTTCGCGCTTAAACGGGAAGACGCCGGCCGTGTAGGGGAAGTAGCCCGGTAGGTTTTCCAGGAGCGCAAACTCCAGGCGCTCGCCCGGATCGTTCGTTTTCGGGAGGGCGACGCGGGGAATCTTCGTGCCGCTGAGGCTCTCCCGGTAGAGCGGAACGGTGAAGTCCCGGCCGCGGACCGTGTACGTGAACTCTTCCTGCCGGTACGCCTCCGCGAGGTCGTCCCAGTTCTCGAGAATGTCTT
Organism: uncultured Bacteroidota bacterium; assembly: GCA_937127285.1. Classification (GTDB taxonomy): domain Bacteria; phylum Bacteroidota; class Rhodothermia; order Rhodothermales; family Salinibacteraceae; genus CAKZLV01. Next base: position 1,789 of record CAKZLV010000019.1, on the reverse strand, counting down.
TACAGCGGGCGTCGAGCTTGTCCCACCAGTGCTGCGCCATCTCGTCGAGGCGGCCGGAGAGCTGCTCCCGGTCTTCCGGCTGCCAGTCCTCCACCTGCCGGCGAGCCCCGGTCGCCTCGCCCCACTTGCGGGCAAACTCGACCTGCTCTTCGGCCCAGCTCCGGTAGTCCTCGCACGTCTCGACGATCTCGCCGAGGTAGCGCTGGCGATCCGGTGGAATGACGGCGACCTCCGAGGGGTCGAGCTCCGGCACGTCGTCCCGGTCGTACGTTTCGGACGAGCGGTCGAAGTCGAAGCGCTCGTTCAGTTCGTCGAGAAGCGCGAGGTAGAGGCGCGTCACGCCCGGATCCCCGAAGTGAGAGGCCATCGTCGGGTAGACCGGCATCTCGGACGGGTCTTCGTCGAAGCGCATGCGGTTCCGCTGCACCTGCTTACGGACGTCCCGCAGCGCGTCTTCGCTCCCCCGCTTCTCAAACTTGTTGATGGCGACCACGTCGGCGAGATCGAGCATCCCGATCTTCTCCAGCTGCGTCGGCGCGCCGAAGTCGTGGGTCATGACGTAGAGCGACAGGTCCGTCAGGTCGACGATTTCCGTGTCGCTCTGCCCGATCCCGGCCGTTTCGAGAATCACGAGGTCGAACCCGGCGGCCCGGCATACGTCCATCGCCTCCTTCAGCGCCCGGCTCGTGGCGCGGTTGGCCTCCCGGGTGGCGAAGGAGCGCATGTAGACGCGCTCGGTGTTGGCGCCGTAGATCGCATTCATGCGGATCCGGTCGCCCAGGAGCGCTCCGCCGGTGCGCCGCCGCGTGGGGTCGACCGAAAGGATGGCAATCTCCAGGTCCTCGAAATCGTTGAGGAAGCGCCGGACGATCTCGTCGGTCAGCGTCGACTTCCCCGCGCCCCCGGTGCCGGTAATGCCAAGGGTCGGAATCGTCGCGGACCGGTCGTCGACGGCCCTGTTCTCCGAAGCCGGAGCGTCGCCCACCTCTCCGTCACCGCCCGCCCGGCCGTCGCCGCCGATGCGGATTTTCTCGAACTCCGCGGCGTCTGCCTCCCCGCCCGTCGTCACCGGAATCTCGACCGTCACCGGCTCGCCCATTTCCGTCTTCGACAGATTCCGCGCCACGACGCGGGCGTCTCGGGGAGACGGCGCATTCGAAATTCGAAACTCGAAATTCGTAATGGGGAAGTCACACTCCTCCACCATCGTGTTGATCATCCCCTGCAGGCCCATCTGCATCCCCTCCTCCGGCGAGAAGATGCGGGCGATGCCGTACGCCTCGAGTTCTTTCTTCTCTTCGGGCACGATGACGCCCCCGCCGCCGCCGTACAGGTTGATGTGACCGGCGCCCCGCTCTTCGAGCAGGTCGTGCATGTACGTGAAGAACTCGACGTGGCCGCCCTGGTAGCTGGAAACGGCAATGCCCTGGGCGTCCTCTTGAATGGCGGTGTCGACGATCTCCTGAACGGAACGGTTGTGGCCGAGGTGGATGACCTCGACGCCCGTCCCCTGCAGGATGCGCCGCATGATGTTGATCGCGGCGTCGTGGCCGTCGAAGAGGCTCGTCGCCGTCACGAAGCGAACCGGATGCTCGGGTTGATAGCGGTCGGTATCCATGGCAGGCGAAATTGGGCGGCGGGAGGCAGGCGGGTGGAGGTGACTGCAGTCGATTGAAAAGAATAAGCAACGAAGCGGTTTCCGGTTCACGAAAAGCGCTTCCGGATGGGGCGTGGGAGCGTGGGGGCGTGGGAGCGTGGGGGCTTGGGAGCTTGGGGGCTTGGGACGCTG
>CAKZLV010000018.1 GCA_937127285.1 uncultured Bacteroidota bacterium | reverse complement strand
GACCCGCCGGTCGCCCACGCGCCCCCCTCATGGTACAGCGAGAGCCGCGTCTACGGGCAGATGGCCCCGCGCTCCGAGGAAAATCGGGCCTACGAGCGCAGTCTGGACCTGAAGTTCGACTGGTGGCTCTTCAACCAGCAGTGGGAGCCCTGGTACGGCATGTTCGACTACGGGGACGGCAAGATGTACTACTTCCGCGACCAGTGGTACGGCTGGGAAAATAACGAGCCGGCCACCGACTTCATGTGGTGGCTCCAGTTCATGCGCACGGGCGAGCGGTCCTACTACCTGACTGGGGAGGCGCAGAGCCGCCACAGCATGGACGTCGACAACATTCACTGGCCGACCGGGCCCGAGTACCGCGGCGACACGAACCCGGCCCTCGATTTCTTTGAGAGTCGCGAGGAGCCGGGCCCGACCCCGTACCTGGGGATGGGACGGCGTCATGCGCGGCAGCAGTGGACCGCCCTCCTGAGCGCCCACGTCTGGGTGCCGGGATGGATCGCCTCCTACTACCTGAGCGGCAGTCACCGCGCCCTGGACGTCGCCAAAACGACCGGCGACTACTACCTGCGCCGCATCTTCGGCGATCACGGACTCACGGGGCGCCGCCTCTACCTTTCCGTCTGGAACCTGACCGAACTGTGGGATGCGACGAAAGACCCCGCCTACGCCGAGGAGCTGCACGACCGGGTCGACCGCATGCTGCAGCTGCAGCGCGAGCAGGGCGGAAACCTGACGATGGACCGCTACGGCTACTCCCAGCCCTACGTCGCCCGGGGCCTGACGAAGTATCTGCAGATGACCGGCGACGAGGATGTGCGTCGCGCCCTCACCCGGCACGCCCGCTGGGTGCGCGACAACCCGCCGCTGAACCACGAAATGGAGTCGTATCTGGCGACCATCTCCACGCTGATGGCCGGGTACCGCGTAAGCGACGAGCCGAGCTTCTTTCAGGAGGCGGTTCGGCGGGCGCAGGTCCTCAAGATGGATCCGCTGGAGGAACCGGTCTCCGCAACCTCCACCCAGAAGAGCCTCGCAGAAGCCATCGAAGCCGCCTCCCGGCTTCCGAAGGGACGCGACGGCCGGCCCGCCATCTGGCGCAGCATCGGCGGCCTGCGCGTGTTCGGGTGGACGCACATGTACCACCTGCCCTGGCTGATGCAGGCGATCAACGAGAACGGTGAGCCCGCCGTCGAGACCTCGCCCCTCCCTCCCGGATACTGATTCCGACGGAACCCACCGGCATCGACCTCCCCCCTTTTTCGTCTCTCGAACACGCTCCTTCCTTCCCATGCTTGTTGAAATCCTCGACGACTACGAAGCCATGAGCAACCGGGCGGCCGAGGTCGTCATCGACCAGATTCGGCGCAAGCCCGACAGCACGATCGGCTTCGCAACGGGCAGCACCCCGAAGGGCCTCTACGACCGCCTCATCGAGGCCCACAAGACGCGGGGGCTGGACTTTTCGAAGCTCACCACGTTTAATCTGGACGAGTACGTGGGCCTCCCCCCGAGCCACGATCAGAGCTACGCCCACTACATGTGGACGAACCTGTTCGATCACGTGAACGTGGACCCGAGCAAGATTCACATCCCGCACGGCATGGCCGACGACATCGACGAGCACTGCCGGTGGTACGAGCGGCGCATCGAAGAGGCCGGCGGGATCGACCTTCAGATCCTCGGGATCGGCGCCAACGGGCACATTGCCTTCAACGAGCCGGGGTCGTCCCTCGGCTCCCGCACCCGCATCAAGACGCTGACGTCGAAGACCGTGGAGGACAATGCCCGGTTCTTCGACGACCCGGAGATGGTTCCTGAGTACGCCCTCACGATGGGCGTCGGGACGATCATGGAAGCGGAAGAGGTCCTCCTTCTCGCCAACGTGACGAACAAGGCTCCGGCGATTCAGAAGACGCTCGAAGGTCCCATCACCGCGATGGTGCCCGCATCGATGATGCAGCTTCACCGGTTCGCCCACCTGGTCATTGACGAGACGGCGGCCAGCGAACTCGAGTACACGCATCATCACGGAATCGCGGAGGTGCCGGACGGCCAGCGCTCGTGACCGCCGGCGGCGGCCCCTCGCCTGCCGGGCGGGCGCCGCTTTCGACTGGAGATCTTTTTTGCGTCAACGGAGAGGTTCCCCCGCCCCATGGATTCGTCCGAATCCTCGTCGCTGCGGCGCAGCATCGGTTTCGTGCTCGGTATCGTTCTGTTCGCCGCCGTGTGGGCGGGGCCCGTCCCCGAAGGCCTGTCGCCCGCCGCAGCGAAAACGGGAGCGATTGGGCTGTTGATGGCCGCCTGGTGGATCACCGAAGCCATTCCGATCGCCGCCACGGCTCTCGTTCCGCTCGTGCTGTTCCCGCTTCTCGGGGTGTCGGACATGTCGGCGGCGGCGACTCCCTACGCGAACCCGCTCATTTTTCTGTTCATGGGGGGCTTTATGATCGCCCAGGCGATGCAGACCTGGAACCTGCACCGGCGCATCGCCCTCGGAATCGTGCGCTGGGTGGGCGTGCGCCCGGCGTCGATCGTGATCGGCTTCATTCTGGCGTCGGCGTTCTTGAGCATGTGGGTGAGCAACACCGCCACCGCGCTCATGATGCTCCCGATCGGACTCTCGATCATCGATCTAACGGCCGACCGCCTGGAGGCGGACATCGCCTCGGCCGCGCCCCACTTCGGCCTGGTGCTCGTCCTCAGCATCGCCTACGCGTGCAACGTCGGCGGGATCGCAACGCTGATCGGCACGCCGCCGAATGCCCTGCTGGCCGGCTTCATGTCGGAGTCCTACGGCGTCGAGGTCGGCTTTGCCGAGTGGATGATGATCGGGCTTCCCGTCGCCCTCTGCCTGCTCCCCTTCGTCTATCTGATTCTGACGTGGATCTACCCGATCGAACTCGACACCCTCCCCGGCGGAGCCGACCTCATCGACCAGGAGATCGCCGACCTCGGGGACATCTCCAGGGCGGAGCGGCGGGTCGGCATCGTGTTCGTACTGACGGCTCTCCTCTGGATCACCCGTCCTCTGCTCACCGACCTCCTCCCGGCGCTTTCCGATGCCGGGATTGCGATGGGCGCGGCCCTCGTGCTGTTCATGATCCCCTCCGGCACGGAAGACCGGGCCCTCCTCGGTTGGCCGGAGGCGGAGGACCTGCCGTGGGGCGTGCTGATCCTCTTCGGCGGCGGCCTCAGCCTCGCCGCGCAGATCAGCGACACCGGGCTCGCCGAATGGGTGGGGGGCGGCGTCTCGGCGCTCAGCGGATGGCCGGTACTGGCACTTCTGCTCGCCACCGTCGGAAAACCCATTCCTGCTTGCCGTGCCGGCGGCCCTGGGGGCGAGTTGCGCGTTCATGCTCCCGGTGGCTACGCCGCCGAATGCCATCATCTACGGAAGCGGCCTGCTGTCGATTCCCCAGATGAGCCGGGTCGGCGCGTGGCTGAACCTGCTCTCCATCATCCTCGTCTCCTGCCTCGCCTACCTCCTCCTCGGCCTCGCCTTCGGCGTCGAGATCGGGACGCTGCCGCCCTGGGCCGGAAGCTGACGACCAGGCGTTCGCCGGAGCTTTTCCTTTCCCGCGCCGATCGCTATTCTCCAGGTTGAAGCGCACCTGTCCTTCGTCAGCCGTGCGACCGGACGAACCGGTTTCGCTCCTCCCTCCCACTCCCCCAGCCGCTATGACCCGCCTTCTTCCGCTTCTCGCCCTCGGACTTCTCCTTCCCCTCTGCGCGCCCGTATTCGCCCAGGACACCGCCGACCGGCAGACGCCGACGGCCCAGCAACAGATCGACCTCGCCGTTCAGGCGGCGCCTGAGGCGCTCCGCCCCTCCGCAACGGTCCTCGGCTATGACGACGACGGGCGCCTGACCGAATTGCGCGCGGGCGACGGCGACCTCATCTGCGTGGCGGATGAGCCGAGCAACGACCGGTTTCACGCGAGTTGCTACCACGAATCGCTCGAGGCGTTCATGACGCGGGGCCGCGAGCTTCGCCGCGACGGCGTTGCCAACGTGGACAGCGTGCGGCAGGCCGAACTGGAGGCGGGCGACTGGTCGATGCCGGAGCAGTCGGCCGCGCTCTACAATCTTTCGGCCGAGGCCGCCGACGTGGACGTCGCGGCCGGCACCGTCGAGAACGGAGGCCGCCTTCACGTGGTGTATCTGCCCTACGCGACCGGCGAAGAAACCGGTCTTCCGACGAAGCCGGCCGAGGGCGGCCCGTGGCTCATGGAAGCGGGGCAGCCCTGGGCGCACGTGATGTACAGTCTGGGATGGTGAGCATCGAACAGGAGAAGAGCAGGCTCTTGTCCCTGTGGGCTCTCCTGCCTGTGGGCTCTCCTGCCCTTCGGCTCTCTTTCCTCTCTCCTCGCTTTGCGAATCGGGGTGTGAGCGACGCGGGCCCGCGAGATGAGCGTCCAGGCCCGTGCGATTTGCGGCCGTCGGCGTCCAGGGGCACCCGCAATCGCCGACGGCCCTCTTCCAGGACCCCCGGGGCTCCGAAACCGGCTCTCCGAAAACGGGTCTCCGAAACAGGGTCTCCCGGACCG
>CAKZLV010000017.1 GCA_937127285.1 uncultured Bacteroidota bacterium | reverse complement strand
AGAGGTTTTCCTGGTAGACGGGAGTCCCGCCCCAGGGTGATCGGTCCACCCGCAAACGTCCCTCCCGGAACCAGATCCCTGCCATGCTCCTGGCCACCAAACTCTCGGCTCTACCCGTACGGTCAGGGCTCGTGCCCCGCTCTCATCTCGTCGAGCGCCTCGATGCGGGCCTACCGTGCCGACTGACGCTGGTCACTGCCTCCGCGGGTTTCGGCAAGAGCACCCTCGCCAGTTTGTGGCTCCACGCCCGTCAACAGCCCTTTGCCTGGCTCTCCCTCGACGAGAGGGACAACGACCCCGTCCGCTTCTGGAACTACGTCGTTGCCGCACTGCAAACCCTTCACGACGACCTCGGCCGAGACGCTCAGATCCTGCTGCAACAATCCGAGCCGCCATCCTGGGAGGTCCTGATTACGACGATCATCAACGACTTGGTCTCGGCCCGTCCCTCTAAAGGGGACGCCGACGGGCCCTGGGTCCTGGTGATCGACGACTACCACGTGATCACGGCCGAGAGGGTGCATCAGAGCCTCGACTTCTTGCTCGACCACCTCCCTCCCTGCCTGCACCTGGTGATCACAACCCGCGTCGATCCGCCGCTTTCGCTGCCGCGCCGTCGCAGTCGACAAGAGGTCCATGAAGTGCGGGCCTCGGACCTGCGCTTCAGGACGGCGGAGGTAAGCGAATACCTGAACGGAGTCATGCACCTGGATTTGTCGGCGCGTGAGATCGCGGCGCTGGAGGCGCGCACGGAGGGTTGGGCGACAAGCCTCCACCTGGCGGCGCTGTCGCTCGAACAGCGAACAGACCGCTCCCATTTCATCGACTCATTCACGGGGAACGACCGTCATGTGGTCGACTACCTGCTCGATGAGGTGTTTGTGCAACAGCCGGAGCATGTGCAGCAGTTTCTGCTGCGCACGTCCATCTTCGAGCGCTTCTGTGGACCCCTGTGCGATGCTGTCCTCGGCGATGGAGAATCCGCGTCGGCAGGTCGCGGGCAGAACATGTTGGAGCATCTGGATCGGGCCAATCTTTTCCTGGTGCCGTTGGATAATCAGCGGACATGGTACCGGTATCACCACCTGTTTGCGGACCTGTTGCGTTCGCGTCTACACCGCCTGCACAAGAGCGAGGTAATCGGGCTGCATCGCCGGGCCGGAGCGTGGTTTGAAGCACAATCGCTGGTAGACGAGGCCTTGCATCATATCCTGGCGGCAAAGGAGTCAGGGTGGGCGGCCCGTCTGGTGGAGCAGGTCGGATCGACGGCATTGTGGGAGCAGGGGGCGCACGGTTCGGTGCACCGGTGGCTGGAGGCCCTTCCGGACGAAGCGGTGCGTGCGCGGCCCAGGCTCTGTCTGCTCTATGCCTGGCCCCTCTACACCCAGGGGCGTCTCGACACGCTGGAGTCGTATCTGCTTTCAGCCGAGGCCCCCTTCAAACATCGGCAAGGTTCACGAGAGGGTCAGGCGGAGGCGGCAACCGTCCTCGCGGAGGACGAGCGGGCCGGCGACCTTCAGGAAAGCGAAGCCGAGGCCTTGCACGTCATGGGCGTGGTTGCGGCGCTGCGCGCGCTCGCTGCGCTCCGTCGCGGTGAAATTTCTCAGGCCCTCGGACTGACCGAGGACGCCCTGACTCGTTTGCCCGAGGATAACGTGCACCTGCGTGCGATCCTCACCCATGCGCTGGGACAAGTCAATTATCGGCGCGGGGAGATGAAAGACGCTCAGGCGGCCTTTACCGAGGCGACCGCGCTGGGTTGGGCGAGCAGGAAGCCATTCATGCCCGTATCAAGCCAGGTGTACGTCATCTTGGCTCAGGGGATGCAGGGCCGGTTTCGAGCGGCGGACGAGACCTGCCGGCAGCTACAACGAGGGCTGGGGAAGCAGGGGCGGACAGACATCCCGGCCGCTGCCGCCCTGAGCATCTTGCGGGGATGGCTGTTGTGGGAATGGAACGACCTGGAGGCTGCAAGAGAGGAGGTGCTCCAGGGGATCGAACAGTCGAAGCGGTGGCCGGACGAACGTCTGATCTTCGGCACCGTGATGTTGGCGCGCATTACGAATGCGCGAGGCGACGTCGACGGAGCTCGCCGGGCCCTCGAGGAAGCCGCAGCGATCGAGAAGCAGCTTCAGTTCACGCGGTTCCGGTCCAACATGCCTCCGGTGGCGGCCTACCGCGCGCGGATCCAGTTGGCTCACGGAGAGGTGGCCGCCGCGGCCCGTTGGGCCCGAGAGCAGGGTCTTGCCCCCCACGACGAGGTCAGCTTCCAGCACGAGGTGGAATATTTGACACTCGCCCGGTTGCTGATCGCTCAAAACCAAGCCGACAATGCCCTCGGCCTGCTTAACCGTCTGCGCCCGGCGGCCGACGCCGGCGGACGCGGCTACCGTGCGATCGAAGCGCAAGTGCTACAGGCCCTGGCTCTCCACGCCCAGCGCAAGACACCTGACGCCTTGGAGGTCCTTGAGGATGCGTTGCGCCGGGCCGAGCCCGAACGCCTCATCCGTCTCTTCTTGGAGGAAGGACTGCCCATGGCGCGCTTGCTCTACCTAGCGACAACCCAGGAGATCGTGCCGGACTTTGCCCGTACGCTCCTGGGCGCCTTTTCCGAAACATCCGAGGTGGTCGACGAGGAGAACGGACAGCAGGAGCAGGCAGGGATCCAGTCTGAGCTCATCGAGCCGTTGACCGAGCGGGAGTTGGAGGTCCTCATGCTCATCGCCGAGGACCTGTCCAATCAGGAAATTAGCGATCGGCTTTTCATTTCTATCAACACGGTCAAGACGCACGTCCGCAACGTCTACGGCAAACTCGGCACCAGCCGCCGGGCGCGTGCCGTGTCTCAGGCGCAAACGCTCGGGCTCCTCCCGGCGTAGGCGCCCCTCCCCTCGACTGTCGTCCCGAAATCACCCCTCCAAATCACCCTATGGGGTGAGGCGTGTCGTACTCGCCGACAGCTACCTTGCCACGCGTTGAAACCGGAAGAACCGTGGAGGGAGATCGGAGAGCAGTCGGGTTCGACCCGTCGTCAACACGGCACGGTCTGCCCCTGCAACCGAAGCTCGCATGAACGAAAGAAAACGCCTGGGCCTGTCGCAGCCGGCGATGTACCGAATCGAGGTCGAGGGGCGGCTTCGCGAAGATTGGTCGGCCCCCATTGAAGGGTTGGCCGTGACGGTTTCGAGCGGCAGCAACGGCCCGGGCGTTACCACGCTCACGGGGACGCTGGCCGACCAGGCAGCCCTCCATGGCTTGCTCGCATACATCCGAGATTTGGGCGTGCCTCTCCTCTCCGTCCAGTGCATCGACCGCCCGGAAGCGACGGGCAGTGCGCGTCGGTGATGACCCTGCCTCCCTCCTCACGCCGGTGCTCGTCTCCGCCGGTTCCTCAGTCCGTCCTGCTGGATGGAGGGGAACGCCGTACGGGGGTACACGGGCGACTCGAATACAGGACGCGAAAACACGTGCCGCGAGAGGAGCACCCTTACACCTGCGATGCATGACTCAGGCGAACCCACCATCAACCCGCACCAGGAGGCGCGTACCCATGACACGCACTGATCTCAAACAGGCCGTCTGTGGCAGAGGCTGGTTTCTTCTTTTCCTGCCCCTCCTTGTCATTCTGCACGGATGTGACACGGCTCCAGACGTCGATGCACCTGCTGAGGCAACGGCCGAACAGCAACTGCAGAATTCGCCGGCCCAACTGAATACGCAGGATGCACGGGTCAAACGGAACGCGCAGAATCCTCCCCGGCTGCTTTCCGCATTCTTCGGTCTTGACAACCAGATCCCCGCCGGCATCCCCGGCTGCCAGAATGCGGGCAATGACGATGGGCTTCCGGTAATCTTTTCTCGCACACTCAACGCTTTCAGCATCCAAGAAACCGACTTTGAGGTAATCTCAGAGTCCGGTGCCCGGAGCACACCGGTCTGCGCGACACTTTTGCCGGCTATCAGTCCGGGCGAGCTGCGGACGGTCCTTCTCATCGGAGAGTTTGGCAGCCCGGACGATCAGCCGGAAGCAGTAGCCATCGTCAGCAACCTCTTTTACAACCGTGCAGAGGGTAGGCGCGTCAATTTCAAAGGCGCGACCAAGCGCGTCGTGCCCCTGGAAGACGGGCCGTCTCTGGCCCTGGCGGAGAT
>CAKZLV010000016.1 GCA_937127285.1 uncultured Bacteroidota bacterium | reverse complement strand
CCGAACGGCCGGCCGCTGCCGAACGGATCGCTCGCGGCCCGTGCGCAGGAGGGCGCCGTGCGCAGGAGGGCGGCGTCGACGCTACCGGCCGTCGAACGACGGGTCGCGCCCCTCTTGAAAGGCTTGCAGTGCTTCGGACAGGTCGTCGGACTGAAGAAACGCCGCGTTCCACAGCGCGACGTAGTCGAGCCCTTCGTCGACGGGCCGGTCTCGCGAGGCGCGCAGGACCTGCTTGGCCCCTTCGACGGCGAGCGGCGAGTTTGATGCAATCTGTTCGGCCAGGTCGTCCGCAGCCCGCTGCAACGCATCGCGGTCGTCGACCACCCGGTTGAGCAGCCCGATGTCGGCGGCCCGGTCGGCCGTGAGGTCCGCGCCCGTATACACGAGTTCGGCGAGATGTCCCTCCGGAATGATGCCCCGCAATCGCTGCAGCGTGCCGAGGTCTGCCACCATTGCCATCCGGGTTTCGCGAACCGAGAACCGAGCCTCCGACGTGGCGATCCGGATATCGCAGGCCGTGATGAGGTCGATTCCCGCGCCGATGCAGGCGCCGTGGACCGCCGCGATGACCGGCACCCGGCAGTCCGCAACCGCCGAGATGGCGGCCTGTAGGTTCTCGATCTTGCGGCGGAGGCGGCGGCGCTGCTGCACGGGAGAGGCCTCGGAGGACTCGGCGAGGAGGGCCGGCGCCATTTGCTTCAGGTCGAGGCCGGCCGTGAAGGCACGACCGCGAGCGTCCAGCCGGACGACGCGAACGGCGTCGGTGTCGTTCACCTCGGCGATGCGGTCGGGGAGCTCGTCGAAAAAGCGGGGGCCCATGGCGTTCAGCGCGTCGGGCCGGTCGAGCGTGAGCGTGGCGACGTGGTCGGTGACGGAAAGGTCAAGGACAGCCATACCGGACGGGAGATTCGAGGCGGAGACTCCAGGCGAGGACGGGACAGACGGTGACGGAGCGAAGAGCATTCTTTCGCAGAGCCCTCTTTCGCAGAGCATCCTCAGCATACGAATCTTTCCGGGACAAACGCAGGGCCGCAGCCGGCGCCTGCGGCCGGGGCTCGCTTTGCCGACCGTCCGTTTCCCGAAACGGGACAGCGACCACCTCTTCTCCCCCGTCACAGGCTGGCTTCGATGATTGATAACATCGTACATCAATATCTTACGGAGAGGCCGGCGTAGAGCATCCGCCCGATCGGCGCAGCGCCGAACGCACTGACGTTGTTTCGGTCCGTCACGTTGGTCCCGCCCACCTGGAGGGTCGAGCGAAACTCCGGGATTGCGTAGCTGATCTGGGCGTCGAGGGTGTAGTGCTGCTCGATTCTTCCTTCGGAAAACGGCATTTCGTACAGGTAGCTGTCGACCCAGCGGAGATTCGAGGTGACCGTGAGGCGGTCGATGGGCGCGAGGCGCGCGCCGATGTTGAACTTGTGCTCCGGCGTGTTGAATCCCAGATTGATCCGCTCCTTCAGCGCCGCCTCCCCTTCGCTGATGTCGGCCCACGTGTAGTTGCCGGTCAGCGTCAGGGCGTCGACGACGGGCACCTCGAGCGCGACCTGAAGCCCCTGGGTGCGCACGTTCTCGTCCGCGTTGAGCCAGACCTGCATCAACCGGGCCGGGGCCGCCGCATCGGGCGAAAAGTCCGCCGCCGTGATTTGCGTGCCGTCCTCCTTCCCCACGAAGCGCCGGGTGCCGATGAAGTCGGTGTACCAACTGTGGTAGTAGCTGAGGTCGGCGAGAACGCGCTCGAACAGGACGCCTTTGTAGCCGACCTCAACGGAGGTCATCTTTTCCAGTTCGAGCGGCCCGACCCGGAACTGGTCGCCGTCCGCGAGCTGCTGCTCCAGCGGTTTGGCGGCGAACGGGTTGAGCCCGAAGAAGCCGTCGTCGACGTTTCCCTGGAGCAGGATCGGGCCGATGTCCAGGTAAATGTACTGGTCGAGCTGCGCCGGCGACCGGTAGGCCTGCGAAACGCTTGCGCGGAGGTTGTGCTCGCGGTTTTCCCCAAGCGTCACCACGGACGTGACGCGCGGCGAGAAGCGCGTATCGAAGTTTTTGAATGCGTCGACCCGGCCGACGGCGCTGAGGTTCCACCGGTCGTCGAAGAAGCCGCGCTGCACGCGCAGGTAGCCGCCGGCCTCTTCGTTGATGATCTCGTCGCGGACGTCGCGCGTCCCGTCCGGCTGGAGCGGCGAGGCATTCTCCCCGTCGGAGAAGAGGGTTCCGTTCGACGTCAGACGAAAGCGGCGATAGTTCGCGCCGACGCTCACGTCGGCGACGGAAAACGACCAATCGTACTGCCCTTCTACGTGGTAGAGCTGCGAGTCGCTGTCGAAGGTGGGGCTGGCTCCGCTCGCGGGCAGGTCGAGCGTCGCGCTCCGCACGTCGGTAAACCGGTCCTCTCCGATGCTCGGGTAGACCGTGGCGGCGGCCTCGCGGGCGGCCGCGAACGCGTCGGTTTCGGAAGCGCCCTGCTGACGGGCCTGGGCGTAGGCAGCCCCGTAGACGGCGGCGTACGCCCCGGCGTACGGCGTCGCGCCCGGTGCGATTGCTCCTTGATCCAGCAGGGCCTGTTCGACCGGGCTCGGCGCGCCGCCCGTGCGGTAGGGCTGCTGGTTCATGAAGCTGCCGAGCAGGTTCATGTCGAACGTGTCGCCCGGACTGTCGTCGGTCCGGTAGCCGCGCACCGTCCAGTTCTGCCCGAGCAGCTCCAGGCTGTGCAGGTTGAAGGCGAAGTCGTCGAACGCGTACCGGTTCGAGCTCTGGTAGATGCCGTTGCCCTGCGCATACCGAAACGCGTACGTGGCCTTCAAGTCCTCGGTGAGGAGCGCGCTCAGGGTGGGGTTGATCTGCCACATGCCGGCCTGGAAGTCGTCCGGAGCCAGGTCTTCTTCCCGAAATCCCGGCGTGAAGATCTGGTTCTGGCTCACGTCCACCCCGAAGCTGCTCAAAACCGGCGCGAGGTCGGCGTTCTGGCTCAGGTTGACCTCGCCGTAGCGGTTGACGGCGTCGAAGCCGCGCGCGTCCCCGGCGGGGTTGTTGTCCGGAACCACGCTCTGCGGATGCGCGGCCTGATTGGCGGCGATGAACTCGTCCGCGCGGAGATATCGGCCGACCACCTTCACAGCCACCCGGTTCGAAAAGGCCCGGGCGAACCGACCCGACACATCGACAAACTCGCGGTTGCCCCCGCGCAGGTTCAACTGCAGGCCGGGGTGCGAAAACGCGTTCTTCGTGTTCATGAGGACGACGCCGTTGAACGCGTTCGCGCCGTAGAGCGCCGAATTGGCGCCGTGGATGATGTCGATACTCGCCACGTCGATCTTCGGCGGACCGGCGATGTTGCCCGGATAGATCGAAAGCGTCGGAGAGACGTAGTCCACGTAGTCGACCAGCTGGATGAGCCGCTCCGACTTCGCCGAGTTAAACCCGCGCGTCGACAGGCTGGAAAAGAGCAGGCTGGACCGACTGACGTCGACGCCCTGCAGAGACTCCAGACTCGCGAGCAGTTCGGTGACCGGGGCGGTTTCGAGCTGCGCCGTCGAGATCCGATCCACCGTCACCGGCGTCTCCAGAATCCGCTGCTCGGCACGCGAGGCGGCAACGATCACTTCGTCGCTTCGATATACCGTAGGGGTGAGCGCAACGCGGAGATCCTGACGGGGAGCCTCCAGGGTGCGGGTCTCCGTTTCAAACCCGACGAACGTGAAGACGACCGTCTGCGGACCCTCGTCGAAGTCCGCACGGAGGGCAAACGCGCCGTCGGAATCGGTGGTGGTTCCGATGAACGTGTCCTGAATCGTCACGTTAACGCCGATCAGCGCCTCGCCCGTATCGTCGACCACGCGGCCGGCGACGGTCTGTGCGGCGGCAGGGCTTGCGGCTCCGATCATGCAAACACCGGCGATCAGAAGGAGCATCAGGCCCGGCAGCAGACCGCTCCATCCCCCCGAGCCGCGCCGTGGAGAACCCGTGCTGGAGAGGGGCGTGCAGAAAAGGCGGGTCGCGACCCGCGAACGGGTTCGGCGACGGGAGAACGAGAAGGAGGACAGAGGGAGCATGGGGAGGACGGGAATCAATCGAAGGGCGGGGACGTGGATCGGGTGCAGGCGCCGGTAGGGAGGGATTCGACAGCGAGGCACGGCGATGGTTCATTTCGGCTTAACATTCAGAAAAGCGCTACCAGAACCCCACGCCCGCTTCGCTGTTCCTCGTTTGCAGTCCACCGAGACCGAAAGAGATCGGAACACGGGCAACCTCATCCGGGGGCGACATACCAAGGACTCGATTGGCGCAACCAGCCGGAGGACGGAGGCGCATCTACCCGACCGATCCCGGATCCGGCACCGGGTGATTTCGATTGTGGGTGCGTCCGGCTATTTTACCGATGCCGGATGACGTTTCGGTCGGGTCCCGTTCGGTCTGGTTCGGTAGATTGATCACCGATCGGGAGCGCTTCCGGCCGGGAGTATGCCGGTGGCGGAATGGACGCTGCCCTCCGGCTCGCTTCTCGATGCCCCGTTCCTCTTCCTGTCGATGCCTCGTTCCTCTTCTTGATCCGACTCCCCCGATGACCGCTGCCTCCTCGACGCGTTCTGTTCCTTCCTCCACCCCCTCGTACGACACCGTCCAGATGGATCGGGACGGCGCGACGGTGATCCTTACGATGGACCGCCCCGATCACCGAAACGCTCTCAGCCCCCAGCTCGACGCGGATCTTCGCGCGGCCTTCGAGGCGGTCGAAGAAATGGAGGGGGTCCGCGCTGTCGTTCTGCACGGCGCCGGCGAGAGCTTCTGCGCGGGGGCCGACCTGAACGTTTTGCGCGACGAGCCAACGCCGGAGGAAATGTACGAGCACCTGACCGAGCGGTACCTGCCGCTCATTCGGTCCATCATGGAGTTGCCCCTCCCGGTCGTCGCCGCGATCGAGGGCACGGCCGCCGGGGCCGGCATGGCCCTCGCCCTCGCCTGCGACCTCCGCGTGATGGCGGACGATGCGCAGATTGTGCCGGCGTTTAGCAGCATCGGCTTCGTCCCCGACAGCGGCGCGTCCTACTTCCTGGCCCGACAGGTCGGCTACAGCCGGGCCTTCGAGATTCTCGCCGAGTCGAAGCCGCTCGCTGCCTCCCGCTGCGAGAAGCTGGGACTCACGAACCGGGTTGCGCCTGCGGGAGAGACCCTCGAGGCAACGCTTACCTGGGCGGCGGAGCTGGCCGAGCGGCCCACGCTCGCCCTCGGCCTCACGAAGCAGACCCTGCACCACGCCGCCGACCACGACCTCGAGGAGGTCGTTCGCTTCGAAGCGCAGCTCCAGAAAGAAACGATTCAGAGCGACGACCACGCCGAAGGCCTCGCGGCATTCCTCGAGAAGCGATCCCCGTCGTTCACCGGCCGGTAACCCCGATCTCTCCACGCCGGCCGCTCCGCTTCCCCGACGCTCCGATCCCCCGGTTCTCCGCCTCTCCGACTCCCTCTCTCCCCCGATCGCCCCGACCCGCATGCCCGACACCAACGCCTCCCCCTCCGCCGACCCCGACCCCACCGACCTATCCGACCGCGTCGCGATCGTAACCGGCGCAAGCCGCGGCATCGGGCGCGCCATCGCCGAGGCGTTTGCCGACGCCGGCGCCCGCGTCGTCCTGACGAGCCGCACGCAGGAGACGCTCGACGAGGTCGCCGCCGACATCGAAGCCGACGGCGGAACGGCGCTCCCCATCGCCGCCCATGCCGGTGAGTTCGACGCCGTGCAAGACCTCGTCGCGCAGACGACCGAGGCCTTCGGCGGGGTGGATATTCTCGTGAACAACGCCGCCACGAATCCGCATTTCGGCCCCGTCCTGTCGGCCGAGGAAAGCCACTGGGACAAGACCTTCGACGTCAACGTGAAGGGCTACTGGCGCTTCGCGAAGGCCTGTTTCCCCTCCATGAAAGCGCGCGGCGGCGGGAAGATCATCAACCTCGCCTCCGTCGCCGGCGAGCAGCCGATGGCGGGAATGGGCGTGTACGGCATCACCAAAGCCGGCGTCCTCATGCTCACCGACACGCTCGCCGCCGAACTTGCCGAGGCGAACGTGCAGGTGAATGCCGTCGTCCCCGGCTTCGTCAAGACGAAATTCAGCAAAGCCATCTGGGCCAGCGACGATCTGTCGGATGCCGTCTTGAAAGCCACCCCGCAGCACCGCATGGCGGATCCGGACGAGCTGACGGGCCTCGCCCTCTACCTCGCGTCGTCGGCGTCAGACTTCGTGACCGGGTCGCACTTTCGGATCGACGGCGGCCTCCTGGTGGGGTCCGGCTCGATGGGCTAACCCCGAACCGATCGCTTCTCTCTCCCTCCTCCCCTGCAGCCATGGAATCGACCGCTTCGCTCGACACCCTCCTCGCGGAGGTTCGCTCGTTTCTGGATGAGGAGATCGTCCCTCTCGAGAAGCGGCTGATGGCCGACGGGCTTTCGGCCGTAAAAGCCGACCTGGACCTCGTCCGCACGGCCGTGAAAGACGCCGGCTGGTGGTGCCCGCAGCTCGGCGCCGAACACGGGGGCATGGGGCTGTCCCTCGAAGACTTCGGGCGGCTCAGCAAGGTGCTCGGCCGCAGCCCCCTCGGGCACCTGGCCTTCAACTGCCAGGCGCCGGACGCCGGCAACATGGAGATCCTGGCCGACCACGCCACGGACTCTCAGCGAGAGACGTATCTGGAGCCCCTCGTGGCCGGGGACGTCCGCAGTTGCTTCGCCATGACCGAACCGGAGCACGCCGGCTCGAACCCGAAGCACATGAGCGCAACGGCCGAGCCCGACGGCGACGCCTACGTGCTGAACGGCCACAAGTGGTTTACAACCGGGGCCGACGGCGCCGCGTTCACGATCGTGATGGCCGAGACGACGCCCGACGCGGACAACCCGTACCGGCGCGCGAGCATGCTTCTGGTACCGATGGATGCTGACGGCGTGGAGCACGTGCGCACAATTCCGATCATGGGCGAACGAGGCGAGGGCTGGCTCAGCCACTCGGAGCTCCGGTTCCACGACGTGCGCGTTCCGGCGGCGAACCGCCTCGGTCCGGAGGGCCATGGGTTCTCGATCGCCCAGGAACGCCTCGGCCCGGGCCGCATCCACCACTGCATGCGCTGGCTCGGCATCTGCGAGCGCGCCTTCGAAATGATGTGCGAGCGCGCCGCCACGCGGGAGCTCTCGCCCGGGACGCCGCTCGGCAGCAAGCAGTCCGTTCAGAACTGGATCGCCGACAGCCGCGCCCGCATCGACGCCGCCGAGATGCTCGTGCGCGACGCCGCCCGTACGATCGACCGGGACGGACAGCGGGCCGCGAAGGTCGATATTTCGAAGATCAAGTACTACGTCGCCGACCTGCTGCACGATGTCCTCGACTGGGCCATTCAAACGCACGGCGCCCTCGGCGTCACCGACGACACCCTCCTCTCCTTCTGGTACCGCCACGAACGCGGCGCCTCGATCTACGACGGCCCGAGCGAAGTGCACCGCGAGGTCGTCGCGAAGCGCATTCTTCGCGACTACGGGGCGGATCTGTAGTCTCCCAGGCGGGACGAACTCGCCTCTCGCCCGATCTGCCCCGACTCCGCCGGCCGCCGGCACCCGCAATTCGAGTCACTCAGTCTCCTTTCCGCCCATGCCGACGCGTACCGTCAACGGCTGCACCTATCACTATCGCGACGAGGGATCCGGCGACCGGACGATCGTCTTCGGGCACGGCTACCTGATGACGAATCGCATGTGGGATGCCCAGGTGGAGGCCCTGCGCGGAACGGCCCGGTGCATCCGGTTCGACTGGCGCGGGCAGGGCGAGACGGAGATCACGGCCGACGGCTACCGCGTCCCGGACCTCGCCCGGGATGCGGCGTCCCTCATCGAGGCACTCGACGCCGCGCCGTGCCACTACGTCGGCCTGTCGATGGGCGGATTCGTCGGGTTCCACCTGCTTACCGACCACGCCGACCTCCTCCGCTCGGCCGCTCTCCTGGATACGTCCGCCCAGGCCGAACCGGTCGGCTCCCGCATCAAGTACGAGGCGATGCTGCAAACCGTGAAGTCGATCGGCTACGACCCCGTCATCTCGCGGGTGATCCCGATCCTCTTCGGCCCGCAGTACCGGGCGGAACACCCCGAAGAAATCGAGCGGTGGATCGACACGATCACCCGGCAGGACCGCACCGGGATCGTCCGCGCCGGACGCGGGATTTTCCGGCGGGACAATCACCTGCCGCACCTCGGCACCGCCCGCACCCCGACGCTGCTGCTGACGGGTGCCGACGACGTCGCGACGCCGCTGGAGCGCGCCCGCAAGGCACACGACGCCCTCCCCAACAGCCGCCTCGTCTTTTTGCCGAACAGCGGCCACTCCTCCGCCGTCGAACGTCCGGCCGCCGTCACCGAACACCTCGTCTCCTTCTGGGAGTCGCTCGCCCCGTCCGCTGCGCCGACTGCGTAATCCATCGCCGCCTCGGCCGATGTCATCGACGTGCTTTTTCAGATGCTTTTTCTTCTTCTCAAGATTCTTCGGCCGCTTGAGTTGATCGGGATCCATCGTTCTGTACTCCTGCTTCACGGCAGTCGGTCGGTTCGGTAACGCCGATGTCGCGAACCGCGGCCGCGACGATGCGGCCTCCGGCGCGGGCGGCCTCTACCTCGCGGAGCGTCGTGATAATCTGATTCGGGTGTGACGAGTCTTCTTCATCGTCGGTCAGGCGGGGTTGGGGCACGTGACGACCATACGCACGGGATCAGTTTTCGGGGAGCACCTCACGAGCACTTGCTCTCCTTCGTGAAATATTGTTTAATGAAGGGTAAAGGGTTCGAAGGGAGTCCCTAACTTCTTTCTGTGTTTACATGTCTATTGGCGACGAAGACGATCACGCACCGGGCCTGCGGGTATTTTGTGAAAGACGATAGCCCAGACGCAGTCTTTCGCGCGGCGCGCCGCGTATCTGCTGGGGAGGATGGATTACTCAGCGAAGAGATAGCCCGCCGGACGATTTCCCGTAAGAAGAGGCGTAGTCGCGTGCCGCGTTGGAACGTCCGCGCTCATTTTTCCGGGTAGCGATATACATGTTGACGGCGAGACGTTTTCCTACCAGCACCGTTCTTTTGGCACTCGCGACCGTCCTCTACGGCTGCACCGGCTGCGACGTGTTTACCAACTCTGAGGCGGACCTCGGACCCGTCGAGCTCGCCTGGTCTCATGAGTTGACGGACGATCACGTCGACAACACCCAGCCGGTTATCGACGGCGGTCGTGCTTTTGTGGTAGCGGGCGACGATCTTCACGCCTTTGATCTCGAAACAGGCAAGCGCATTTGGGAAACAGGTCTCGGAAGTACCACGCTTTCGATGAAGCTGCTGCACGAGGGGGACCGGCTGTATCTCCAAGATGCCCGTCTGGTACGGGCCTATTCCAAAGACGACAGCCGGGTGGTCTGGGAGACCCGAATCGACGACTTCCGGAGCCAGGGTCGGATTATGGCGCAGAACGAAACGCATCTCTTCTGGGGAGGACGCAGGAGCGAAGTAGCCCGCATCCGAAAGGTGGATGGTGTCGTTGACCTGCGTATCCCGGTCAATCAGCTCGAACCGGACGGAGCCGAACAGCGTGCCAGTAACCCGGTCGTCTCCACCGATGGCATCGTTTACATACCAGCGGGATTCTACCGGGAAGACTTCGGTGCCATCGAGGGCAACCTGCTCGCCTACGACGCACAAACCGGTGAATATCTCTGGGGCTACGACATTCCCAACCGCAAGGTCAAACTTCCAGGCCGGCAAGACTCCACGTATTTGGACGCCGGGACGTACGATGCGGACATTAGCGATGATTTGGTCGTCTTCCCCGCCGGTCAAACGATCTACGCACTGGACCGCTTCACCGGCGAAAAACGGTGGGAGACATTCTTCGAGGAGGATGCCTTCGACATAGGGATTTCGGTTGGTAAAGGCATGGTCTACGTTGGTTCTCTTCAGCAACACGTCTACGCGCTGGATCTCCAGACGGGGGAGGTGCTCTGGCAGACCTACTCGCCCGGCAGCATCACCACGATCCTTACGGTCAAGGACGGGCGCGTGTACTTCTGCAACGAGGCCGGAGGGCAGCTCTGGGTCTTGGATGCCAAGACGGGCAAAGTGATCTGGAATGGCTTTCCGCCGGAGTACGAGGAAGACCGGGATTACTACTATCTTTCCCCACTGGCTGTAGGCGAAGGGTACATGGTCAACGTGGGCAGCCGCAAAATGTACGGCCTGACCGTACCGTAGCCCGATCGGTACAGTTGGGCTTGTGGGCTCTTTCATCGCCGTTCCCGCTACGCAGGAGGATTTGTCTCCTTAGACAAGAGCATGCATCAAGACATGCTTCAGCACGTGTTTTTGACCTTCCGCACGGGACTGCTCCTGCTTGTTTCGTGCACAGCAGGTTGGACCGCAGTGCTTCACCAAACTGCGCAGGCACAGGAGCGCGGGCACGGTATTCCGGACGTTGGGAGTCAACACATCACGCTTCATCCCCGACCGCATATGCGGGCCCTCGGGGCGGCCGAAGGCCCCTTTCCCATCCATCCTCTTACAACGCGCCCACTTTGTACAAACGGGGCTGCTCGCGCCGAACGTCCCCCAGCACTGGGTTCGTTTTGGACGTGTACGGACAATCCCGTGATTGAGTACGTCGCGCTCGGGACGGGGCTGGCGGCAACGGGGGCCGGGACGTACTTCCTGATCTATTTCTTCAACACACTATCCTCAGCGAAGGACGACGGGGTTGCAGGCATTGCCGTGCTGCCGCTGTTTCTCCCCGGTGCGGTTCTCACGTCGCTGGGGCTGCCGGTCACGATCCGAGGCATCCGCTGTGTGATCAAAATGGAAAACACCTCTGCCTCCCTTCCGTCACCTCCATCGCATGCTTCGGCCCCATCTTTCACGCTAACCGTCCGCTTTTAGGTTGCGAATCGATGCTGTCTTCGTCGGCTTCTCCGCGATTTCCGGCTTTTCCAATTCTCTCCTCGGCAGGCGAGCGCAGGCGAGGACGAGAAGGTGCACGGCCGTCTGTTCTTTTGGCGAACCTATCGGATTCAGCCGGTTGCTGCCGAGGGGCCGGGTTCCCTGGCACACCAACACCGCTCTCCCTTCCGTTCATCGTTTAGACCCATGCCCCCCGACTTCGTCCAGGAGCCGCCGACGCTCGACAACCAGTACGACAACGACCGGGTGCTGCGCAGCTATCTCCGGCGCCGACTTCCGGAGGAGATGCTCCGCGAGGTCGAGCCCGAACTCGAGGATCTCGGCCGGCTTTCCGGCGGGGAGCTTTACGACCTGCAGCTGGCCGACCTTGGTGAAGAGCCGACGCTGACGCGCTGGGGACCGTGGGGCCGGCGCATCGACCGAATCGAGGTGACCGACCTCTGGAAGCGCGCCGAAGTGCTGGCCGCGGAGCGCGGCGTCGTCGCGACCGCCTACGAAACCCGGCACGGCGCCCACAGCCGCATCCACCAGATGGCGCTCGCGCACCTGTTTATCCCGTCGACGGACGTCTACGGCTGTCCCCTGGCGATGACCGACGGGGCGGCGCGAACGCTTCTCGAAAGCGGCAACGAACACCTGATCGACGAGGCCGTGCCGCACCTGACCAGCCGGGACCCGGATGCGTTCTGGACGTCGGGCCAGTGGATGACCGAACTCGCCGGCGGCTCGGATGTCGGCACGGCGAACACGACGGCTCGGCAGGACGACGACGGAGCCTGGCGGCTCTACGGGCGCAAGTGGTTCACGAGCGCCATTACGGCCAACATGTCGCTCGCCCTCGCCCGCCCCGAAGGCAACCCGGACGGCGGATCGGGCCTTGCCCTCTTCTACGTGCCGATCCGGGACAGGAACGGGCTGCGCGACGGCATCTACGTCAACCGTCTGAAGGACAAGCTCGGCACCCGCAAGCTGCCCACCGCCGAGCTCGACCTCGACGGCGCCCTGGCCGTTCCGGTGTCCGACGAGCTGAAGCACGGGACGCGCGCCATCTCCCCGATGCTGAACGTGACGCGAACCTGGAATGCCGTCACGGCCTGCGCCACCATGCGGCGAGGCATCGCCCTGGCGCGCAGCTACGCCCAGAAGCGAGAGGCGTTCGGCAAATCGATCATCGACCACCCCCTGCACCAGGAAACCCTGGCCGATGCACAGGCGACGTACGAAGGCGCCTTTCACCTCACGTTCCGCCTCGCCGAGTTGCTGGGCCGAACGGAAACCGGAGAGGCGACCGGCGAAGAGGCTGCCCTCCTGCGCCTGATCACCCCCATCGCCAAGCTCATCACCGCGAAGCAGTCGGTGTCCGTTTCGAGCGAGATGCTGGAGGCGTTCGGCGGGGCCGGCTATGTCGAAGACACGGGCCTCCCGATGCTCCTCCGCGACGCGCAGGTGCTGCCGATCTGGGAGGGCACGACGAACGTCCTCTCTCTCGACCTGCTCCGCGCGATTCAGAAGATCGGGAGCGTCACCCCCATCCAGAACGAATTAAAGGCCTGCGCGGAGGCCGCCGACACGCCCACGCTGAAGAAGGCCCTCCGCCCCGCTCTCACCGCGTTCCGCGATGCCGTCCGGTGGATGCAGGGGGCGCTCGACGACGAGGACGCTTTGCAGGCCGGGGCCCGGCGGTTTGCGCTCACGCTCGGCAACGCCCTCGAGCTCGCCTACACGGTGCGTCACGCCCAATGGTCGTTAAATCACGAACAGGACGGGCGCTCGGCGGCCGCCGCCGAGCGACTGGCCGCAGGGCGTATCAACCGGATTGCCGACCTGGACAGCCACGGTGCGACCGTGTTGACGAAGGACTTCCATTGCCCCACGCTCTTCAACGGCCATACGGGCGGGGACGGGGCGGCTATGGAGGAGACGGACCTCCCCGCGCTCGGTGAAGAACTCGGTGCCTGACCCCACAGCGTCCCGTTCGAGAGGGCACCATCAGCCGGCCGATGCCCACATGCCCCAGACGCCCACACACACAGACGCCCAAACGCTCACCCGCCATGGCGTAACGGGATCGCCAAGCGCGCCGTCGTGCCGGACCGATCCCGCCGGCGTCCGGTTTCTCGGATGGAGCTACAACTTCTCAATCAACCGTTTGACTCCGTTTATGGCCACGATGCAAGCCGTTCAGGTACCCGAAGCAGGCGGCGACCTCGAAGTTGTCGACGTCCCCGTTCCCGAACCCGGACCCAACGAGGTGCGCGTTCGCGTCGAGGCGTGCGGCATCTGCCACAGCGACGCGTTTGTGAAAGACGGGACCTTCCCCGGTATCGACTATCCGCGCATTCCGGGACACGAGGTGGCCGGCGTTGTGGACGCGGTCGGTGACGACGTGGATGCCTGGAGCGAAGGACAGCGCGTCGGCGTCGGCTGGCACGGCGGGCACTGCTTTACGTGCGACGCCTGCCGGGAAGGCGACTTCGTCAACTGCGAGAACGCGCAGATCTGCGGGATCAGCTACGACGGCGGCTACGCCGAGTACATGACGGCCCCGCAGGAAGCGGTCGCCGCCATGCCGGACGACCTGCCGTTCGATGAGGCTGCTCCCCTCCTCTGCGCCGGGATCACGACGTTCAACGGACTCCGAAACAGCGACGTCGGACCGGGCGACCTGGTCGCCGTGCAGGGCATCGGCGGACTCGGGCACCTCGGGATTCAGTACGCGGCGTCCTTCGGATGCGAAGTTGCCGCCCTTTCGACCTCCAGCGACAAGGAGGAACTGGCCCTCGACCTCGGCGCCGACCACTTCATCGATGCCAGTGCGGTCAACGCGGCGGAGGCCCTGCAGGAGCTGGGCGGAGCGGATGTCATCCTTGCCACGGCCCCGAGTTCGGCCGCCATCACTAGCATCACCGGTGGACTCGGCCGAGATGGGTCGCTCGTCATTGTTGCTGTAGACGGAGAGCCCGTCCAGGTCTCGCCGATGGAGCTCATTCAAGGACGCAAGTCCGTCTCCGGCTGGCCCAGCGGCTCGGCCGATGACTCGGAGGATACGCTCGACTTCAGCGCCCTCACCGGCATCGCGCCGATGATCGAAACGTATCCGCTCGCCGAGGCGGCCGACGCCTACGACCGGATGATCCGCAACGACGCTCGCTTCCGCGTCGTGCTCACGCCGGGCGGATAACCCCCTCCAAACCGCCCCAATTCCCGGCCCGCCGCCGGATCCACGGGAAACCCCTCCCACCGGATCCGGCGGCTTTTTTATTGGTGGGGGATTGGGGGTTGTGCGTTGTGGGTTGTGCGTTGGGGCTCGAATCATTGATCAATGCACAATGATCATTGATCATTGCCTCCTCTCTCCAACCGCCCACACGCCCAACCGCCCACACGCCCAACCGCCATTGGCATTTCGCCGCGGGGTGTCTACTTTCCATCGAACCCGCCTCCTCTCACCGACCAATCCCACCGTGCCCCATCCTTCCGAGCAGATTATCGACGTGCGGCCGGGCGAAGAGCTGGACGAAGCGGCTGTGGCCGACTTCCTCGCCGGCACGCTCCCCGGTGCCGACGGCGACCTCTCCGTCCGGCAGTTCGGCGGCGGCAAAGCGAATCTCACCTATTTGCTCGACTACGGCTCCCACCAGTACGTCCTTCGGCGTCCCCCGGTCGGGGACGTAGCGGAGTCCGCGCACGACATGAAGCGGGAGTTCACCGTCCTCGACCGCCTGCACGACGCCTTCCCGCTCGCCCCGGAGGCGTTCGTGTACTACGGCGACGAGGGCGTCATCGGATCGGAGTTTTTCGTGATGGAGCGGCGCACCGGCGTCGTCGTCCGCGAGTCGATGCCGGAGGCCTACGCCGAAATGAACGACGCCCCCGAGCGGATGTCCGCCGCCCTCATCGACACGCTGGCCGACTTCCACGCCGTCGACTACGAGGCCATCGGACTCTCCGATCTCGGCCGTCCCGAGGGCTTCATCGAGCGGCAGATCAAGGGCTGGCACCGGCGCTGGCAGCAGGCGAAGCACGAGGACCTGCCGGTGGTCGAGCATGTCTACCACTGGCTGCTCGAAAACCAGCCGTCCGAGACGGACGCGACGCTCGTCCACAACGACTACAAACTCGACAACCTGATGCTGGCGCCGGACGACCCCGGCGATCCGGTGGCGGTGCTCGACTGGGACATGTGCACGCTCGGCGACCCGCTGAGCGACCTGGGCGCCGTCCTCACCTACTGGGTGCAGGCCAGTGATCCGGGGCCGTTTCGGCAGTTCGCGACCATGCCGGTGGACGACCGGTTCCCGACCCGCGCCGAACTCGTGAAGCGCTACGCCGACCGAAGCGGCCGAGACACCTCCGATATCGGATTTTATCACGTTCTCGGGCTCTTTCGCCTCACGGTCATCGTCGCCCAGATCTACATCCGCTACGTGCGCGGGCAGACGCAGGATGAGCGCTTCGCCGGACTGGCGCCGATGATCGAGATCACGGCCCGCGCCGCGGCCGACCGGGCCCAGCGCCAGGCCACCGAATCAGCGACCTCCTCGCGTGACGCCTAAGAGGAAACTGGCAGCCCGGGGAGACCGAGAGTCGCACGACGCGTCGCGGCCTTTCGTAGACGGCAATGCGGGATGCGGCCCCTTACCAGCGGCTTTCCGTCTCGGCAGAGTCCGCACCGGCGGTTTCTTCATCCGACTCGGGCAAAACTGCG
This sequence comes from uncultured Bacteroidota bacterium, assembly GCA_937127285.1. Classification (GTDB taxonomy): domain Bacteria; phylum Bacteroidota; class Rhodothermia; order Rhodothermales; family Salinibacteraceae; genus CAKZLV01. Next base: position 29,939 of record CAKZLV010000016.1, on the reverse strand, counting down.
ACCCGGACGCGGCGGTTGCGACTGCGTCCCTCCTCGGTGTCGTTGGATGCAACGGGCTGGTAGGGGCCGAACGCCACCACCTCAAAGCGCTCCGGGTCGATGTCGTGCGTCCACTGCAGATGCCGGACGACGGCTGCCGAGCGGGCGGCCGAGAGTTCCCAGTTGCTGGGGTACGTTTCCTTCAGGTTGTCACCGATCGGGGTGTCGTCCGTATGCCCCTCGATCCGGATCAGCCGGTCGGCGTACTGGCGCTTGATCCGCGCTGCAACCTCTTTCAGCTTGTCTACGCCCTCCGGGGTGAGATCGGCGCTCCCGCTTCGAACGTACACGTCGGTAGAGAGAATCTCGACCGTCTCGCCTCGCCGGGAGGAGCGGCTCTCCTCGCGCGCAGAGGCAAGCGCCTTCCGCAGCCGGTCGTTTTCCCGCTGCAGATCCTCCAGCCGCGGATCCGTCTCCAGGCCCGACGACCCCGGCGGCTCGGAACTGATACACCCGCTCGTGAGAAGGAGGATGCCGAGGAGGCCGATCGAAAAAAGACGGAGCGCCATTGATGAAGGTGCCATTGCACGAGAAAACCGAAGGCGGACGAAGAAGCGCGCTGGAGCATGCTGTGCCCTCTCCCCGATTCCGTTGCCAGACCAAATATCGTACCTATTTCAGCGGGTAGGGGACGGGGGCCGGGAACGCCGCAACGGCCGTCCTCTCGGGGAGCGTTCCCGCAGCCAACCGGCCGTTCGATACCGCTCTTCTTCTCGGCTGATCCTCCCCCTGCGCGCTTCCGACGCCCCTTCCGCCTTGTCTCCTCTTCGCCCGTCCGGTTGTCGCCATGCAGCATCGAACCCTGCAGAATGCATTTTTTATCGCCGTCGTCCTGCTAACGACTCTCGCCTTCCTGGGGGTGGTTCAGGACTTCCTTCAGCCGGTCTTCTGGGCGGCCGTGCTGGCAACGATTTTTCAGCCCTTGCATCAGTGGTGGTTGGTCCGGACCGGGGGACGCAAAGCGGTCGCTTCCGTCTTGACCCTGCTCGCAATCCTGGTCATCGTCATTTTCCCGCTGCTCCTCGTCGGCCTGGCGGTCGCCCAAGAAGCCTCGACGCTCTACGAACGCATCGCGTCGGGAGAGATCGATCTGCGGGCGGCGGTGCAGTGGGTTGAAGACATGCTACCGGTGGCGAGCGACTTTCTGGATCGCTTCGGCATCGATCTCGACAACCTTCAGGATCGACTCTCCAGCGCCGCGGTGGGCCTGAGCCGGAGCGCCGCCACGCAGGTCTGGGCCGTGGGCCAGAATGCCTTCCGCATCACGGTTCTGTTCTTCTTGATGCTCTACCTTCTGTTCTTCTTCCTGCGCGACGGGGAGCACATCCGGGAGGCACTCATCGGAGTCCTCCCCCTCGGAGACGACCGCGAACGGGAGTTGCTGCAGCGATTCGCCCAGGTCGCCCAGGCCACCATCAAAGGCACGCTCGTCGTCGGCATCGTGCAGGGGTTGCTGGGAGGGACCATCTTTTGGCTCCTCGGCATCGGCGGCGCCGTTTTGTGGGGCGTCGTCATGACGGTGCTGTCGTTTCTTCCCGCGGTCGGGGCGGCAGTGGTCTGGGCACCGGCCGCCATTGTCCTCATCGTGAGCGGATCCACCCTGAAAGGGGTGGCGCTGCTCGTGTTCGGAACGCTCATCATCGGTCTCGCCGACAACGTCCTCCGACCCATCCTGGTCGGGCGAGACACAAAAATGCCGGACTATCTCGTCCTGCTCGCCACCCTGGGCGGACTGACCCTGTTCGGCGTGTCCGGGTTCGTGATCGGCCCGATCATCGCCGCCCTGTTTCTGACGGTGTGGGACATGTTCGGCGCCGAGTTCGGCACCGACCCCGCGCCCTCCACTGCATCCACGGCCTCTTCGACCTCACCGACCCAGCCGGCGGCCGCCACATCGGAGCCGGGGGCCGCAGATGCCCCCTCGTCCCCAGACTCTTCTCCGCCGTCCTCTCCGCAGGCATCCGGTTCGGAGGGCGACAACGCCGATCCCGTCCTCGATTCGGATTGACTTCTCCCCCGGCGAAAGATCGGGGGATTCTCTCTTGCGAGGTAGACGTTCGGTTTCAATGGAGCAGCTTCGATCCTTCGCATACTCAGAGGCAGTTGCTCCCATTGCAGTTGCTCCCATTGCAGTTGCTCCCATTGCAGAGGCGGACCGAAGTCGTGCGTGTCCTCTGCAGACATTCGAGGCGGAAGCCTCTCCCGCCGGCTCGACGGTACAGGTTCTCAAAACGGTGTCGCCCTTGGGTGTCGGCACGACCGTATCGCCACCCCGAAAGCAGGGAAATTATTTTCGGTGGCGGCTGTATCCGCGCACGAAAAGACGGGGGGAGGGTGAAACGCTCTCCACCCGCAACCGAAACCTCATAAGTTGCCGAATCGAGATGCCGAATCGAGATGCCGAATCGACCGTCTCCGTCCGGCACGAGCGGACGGCCGGCACCTTCGGGCGGGTGAGTCGTATCTATTTTTCCCTTTGATCGATGCCCCTTCCTCCTCATGCGCGAGCCGCCGCTCAACGCCAACGACCTCTTCTACCGACACCTCCGGGCGGTGATGTACGCGTGCGGGTTCATCGGAGTGTTCGTGATCTCCGTACCCGTCGTGTACATCCTCCGGCTTCCCCCGAGTGTGGAGTTGGGGTTCTTCGCCCTTCTGTTCGGGCTCTGCCACGTGGCCAACTATCCGATTCTGCGCCTTCGCTGGCGGCTCTGGTTTCCGGGTCGGGGCGGCATGACGCCGTACGCCGCCATGTGCATCACCGCTCTGCTGTTCGGCTCCTTCGGGATTCCGTTGATCCTTCTGGCCGACCTTCTCACCTGATCCTCCGAACCGCCCGGGACGCCGGTTACGAGGAACGGCCGGGCGGGCGAGCGACCGATTCGTCGGCTGCTGAAAGCGCGTCTTCGGTCTGCCGCTGCTGCAGCCGCCGAAGCTCTGCATAGCGCCCGTCGCGCGCCAGCAGCTCGCCGTGGTTCCCCGACTCGACGAGCTCCCCGTCCTCCAGCACGTAGATCGTGTCCGCCCCCTCGATCGTGCTCAGGCGGTGCGCAATCACGATCGAGGTCAGACCGCTCCCCTGCGCAAAGAGGCCGTCGAGCGCATCCTGAATGACCGCTTCCGACTCGCTGTCCAGATCCGAGGTCGCTTCGTCGAGAAGCAGCACCTGCGCGTCTTTCAGGATGGCCCGGGCAATGGCCACGCGCTGCTTCTGCCCGCCGGAGAGACGGACACCCCGCTCCCCGATCTGCGTGTCGTAGCCGTCTCGCAGGCGGCGGATGAAGCCGTCCGCGTTCGCCATGCGGCTCGCGCGGCGGATTGCGTCGGGCGACGCGTCGGGGTCGGCGTAGCGAATGTTTTCGGCGACCGTTCCGGTAAAGAGCGTGGGCGACTGTGGGACGAGGGCCACCGTCCGGCGCAGCGCCTGCAGGTCGAAGGCCCGCACGTCCGTTCCGCCGATCGTGACGCGCCCGTCCTGCGGATCCCAGAACCGGCCGATGAGACTGGCCGCGGTGCTCTTGCCCGCCCCAGACGACCCGACGAGCGCGGCCGTCTCGCCGGGTTCCACGCGCAGGCTGAGCCCCCGAAGCGCCGGCTCGTTCGCCTCCGGATAGGTAAACCGGACGTCCTCCAGCCCGACGGCCCCGACGGGCACTTCCTCGATCTCTCCGCCGCTCTCCGGGTCGTCGTTCAGAAGATCCGACAGCCGATCCAGCGCCGCCATGCCGCTCTGCAGCTTGTCGTTGAAGAACATGACCGACTTGACCGGTCCCTGCAACTGCCGCTGGTACATGATGAAGGCCGTCAGTTCCCCGATCGTCAGCGAGCCGTGCGCCGTCAGCCATCCGCCGACGAGGAGGAGAGCGCCGATGCCGTAGTTCGCCGTCACGTTGATGAGGCCCTCCATCGCGCCGACGTCCTTCCGACGGTCAAGGTTTAGGTCGACGTACGTCTGGTTCTCCCGGCCGAAGCGCTCCTGCTCCTGTCCCTCGCTCACGAAGGCCTTCACGACGCGGATGTTGGAGACCGCCTCCGTCGACTTGGCCGTCATGTCGGCGACCGTTTCCCGGATCCGCTTCGACGCGCGCCGGAGCGGGTCCTGGTAGTGGTGCGTGATCGCGGCGAGGAGCGGAAGCACGACCAGGTTGACGAGGGCGAGCTTCCCGTTCATCACCACGAGGATGCCCGCCACGACGACGATTGCCACCAGCTGCCCGGAGAGGCGCGAGGCCGCCGCCTGGATCATCCCCTCCAGCGCGTTCGGGTCGTTGACGACCCGCGAGCTCAGCGAACCGGACTGCTCGTCCGCAAACCGCGACACCGGCAGCGTGAGGAGGTGCCGGTACGCCTTCATCCGCACGTCGCTCACCACCTGCTGCGTGAAGGCGAAGCTCCAGTACATACCGGCGTAGTCGACGGCGGCGCGGAAGAGGTAGAACAGCGCGAAGGCCGCCCCGAACCAGGCGAACAGCTCGATCTCGCCGGACGGGATGACCGTGTCGAACGCGACCCGCACGAACTGTGGGCCCACCGCCTGCAGCCCGGCCCCGAAGCTGATGAGCAGCGCCAGGGCCAGCACGCGCTTGCGATAGGGAGCCAGAACCTGCCAGAGCTTCCGGAGAATTGCCGCCGTCGACTCCCGGCCGTTCGCGTCGTCGTTCGATTCGTCGGCTTCTGGAGATTCCTTCGCAGCAGTCTCGGCCATAAACGAGGCGGCGGGTGGGCAAACGGACAAGCGGTGGGCACAGGACTATCCGCACGCCGCCGGGCGGAATCTGTTTGGAACGATGTGGTTGGAAGAGCGGGGCGGCAACGGGGAACAGCCGGCGCGCAGCACCAGGCACCATCATACCGAGAGGGCATCATACCGAGAGGGCGCCTCCACGGGGGAGACGCCCTCTCAGGTTCGCGCAGCACCGTCGGCGATCGAGGCGCGGGGATCGGCAAGCGCCGGCCCTTATGCAAACTGCGCTTCTTCGGTGGAGCCTTCCATGGCGCCGGTGCTGGATTCTCCGCCGGTGATCACGTTCTTGATCTCGTCGAAGTAGCCGGTGCCCACCTCGCGCTTGTGCTTCGTGGCGGTGTAGCCGCGGTCTTCGGCGTCGAACTCGTCCTGCTGCAACTCGGAGTACGCCGCCATCCCGCGGTCCTTGTAGCCCTGTGCGAGGTCGAACATGCTGTAGTTGAGCGAGTGGAAGCCGGCCAGCGTCACGAACTGGAACTTGTACCCCAGCTCCGCCAAGTCTTCCTGAAACGACGCGATCTCGTCGTCGGAGAGGTTCGCCTCCCAGTTGAAAGAGGGCGAGCAGTTGTACGCCAGCATCTTGTCCGGGTACTCCTCGTGGATAGCGTCCGCGAAGGCCTTGGCCTCTCCGAGGTCCGGCGTGGAGGTTTCGAACCAGAGCAGATCGGCGTAGGGCGCGTACGTCTTGCTCCGTTCGATGGCCATTTCCAGACCGGCGTCCACCCGGTAGAACCCTTCGCTCGTCCGCTCCTCGCTGGTGATGAACTTCCGGTCGCGCGGGTCGACGTCGCTGGTGAGGAGGTCGCCGCTGTCCGCGTCCGTGCGAGCGATGACGAGCGTCGGCACGTCGAGAACGTCGGCAGCGAGGCGCGCGGCGGTCAGGACCTCGACGAACTGGCTCGTGGGCACAAGGACCTTCCCGCCCAGGTGGCCGCACTTCTTCTCGGCGGCGAGCTGGTCCTCGAAGTGCACGCCGGCGGCGCCGGCTTCGATCATCGCCTTCATCAGCTCGTAGGCGTGCAGGACGCCCCCGTGTCCGGCTTCAGCATCCGCCACGATGGGGGCCATCCAGTAGGTGGACTCGTCCCCCTCGGCGTAGTGCAGTTCATCCGCCCGTTTCAGGGTGTTGTTGATGCGCCGCACCACGTCGGGGGCGCTGTTCGAGGCATAGAGGCTCTGGTCGGGATACATCTGCCGGGAGAGGTTGGCGTCGGCCGCCACCTGCCAGCCGCTCAGGTAAATGGCCTTCAGCCCGGCCTTCACCTGCTGCATGGCTTGATTGCCCGTCAGGGCGCCGAGCGCGTGGATGTAGTCTTCCGAGTGGAGAAGGTCCCACATTCGTCGCGCTCCCATGTCGGCGAGCGTGTAGTCGATGTCGAACGAGCCGCGCAGGCGGACGACGTCTTCGCTGCTGTAGGGGCGCTCGATGCCCTGCCAGCGCGGGTCTTCGGCCCAGGCGGTTTCGAGATCCGTTGCGCATTGTTCGCGGTCGCGCGTGCCGTTGGTCGGTGCTTCCATCAGTCTTGAGGGTCCGGTTATGAAGTGGTCGTGGGGTCGTCGCGAAAGGATCGACCCGGTGCTTCGTGAAGTCTCGAGGCGGCGGTGTGGCGGACGCCCTCACCGCCCCGATGAGGTGACGGTCATGCGCAGGAGTCCTCGCGCAAGAGGCGCGCCTTGTGCTCGGGCACGCCGGTGAGCTCGGACTCGCAGGCGAGGAAGGGTCGCATCTCGTCTTCCGTGAAGATGGCTTCGGCGTCTTCGGCCGCCTTCCGGAAGCGCTCGACCTGCTCCTCGATGACATCGTCGGGCCGGTCGGAAAAGAACTCGCGGGTTTCGGCCTCGATCTTTTCGAGTTCCTCGTCGAAGATTCGGGAGACGAGGTCGGGGGTTACGTCCGTGCCGTCGTCGAGCGTCACGTTGTGGCGCAGCCACTGAAAGATCTGGGCGCGCGAGATTTCAAACGTCGCCAGGTCTTCCATGCGGTTGTCCCATGCCACGGCGCCAATGCCCTGGTTCCAGCCCTTCATGTAGCCGATCGAGACGCGCACGTTGACGCGGATGCCGTCGATGGTCTTCGGCCCGGTGTCTCCTTTCGGAAGCAGATCCGGTCGGTCCGGAATGTCCGGAATCACGTCGAGTTGATTGCGGCGGTCCTCGGCGTCGAGCTTGTCCTTGAAGGGCTTCATCGCCGGGCCGATGAAGTAGGGGTGGGAGACCCAGCAGCCGTCGTGGCCGATCGATGCCTCGAACTCTTTGTCGTCCACCACGCCGGCGCGCTGCTTCTCGCGCATCTCTTCACTGCGCCCGGGCGTCTGCGGCGCCATGCCACCCATGCCGAAGGCGCCGTGCTTGTGGCACACCTTGATGAGTTGCTTGACGTACATCTCCATCCACGGCCGCTGGATGTCGATCCAGTTCCGGTCGGCCAGCACCCGGTCACCGTGCTCTTTCAGCACCTTGATGTCGGAGAAGATCTTGTCCCACCGCCCGCCGTTGAGCCCGGCGGCATGCTCGCGGAAGCTGTAGAGGATCTCCTCCATCTGAAAGGCGGCGGGGAGCGTTTCAATCAAGAAGGTGGCTTTGAACGTCCCCTCGTCGATGCCGAGCGCGCGCTGGACGATGCGGAAGAGCTCGTCGTACCAGGCCGCCTCCGTGTAGTGCTCGACCTTCGGGACGTAGTACTTCGGCGTCTTCCCCTGCTCCATCAGCGTCTTCGCCGAGTGGTAGGCGACCGCGGCCAGGTCGAGAATCGCGCCGGAGACGGGCGTTCCGTCGACGCGCAGGTTCGACTCGTCAAGGTGCAGACCCCGGATCCGCACCATTAAGAGCGGCATGTCGTTCGGGTCGAGCGTATATTTTTTCTCCGGCGTTCCGTTCGAGGCCCGCTTCACGAACTGGAGCGTTCCCGCTGCGGCCTCGCTGACGTTCTCCACGCCCGTGAGGACGTTGTCCCACGTCGGTTTCATGGAGTCCTCAAAATCGAGCATCGCCGCATCGGCCCTGGAGCCGTCGTCGTTCCGGCTCAGCATGTTGATGACCATTTTGGCGTTGTTCACCGGGCCGGTAATCTCGACGCGGCGCTCGAGAAGGTCGTCGGGGAGCGGCGCGACGTTCCAGTCGCCTCGGGCCTCGGGCAGTTCGTCGGGGGGAAGATAGTCCGGTACGGCTCCGTCATCGTATTCGGCCTGTCGCTCGCGGCGGGCCGCAAGAAGCTCCTGGCGCCGGGGCTCCAGGGCGCGATGCGCCTCGGCGATCAGTTCGAGGAGGTCGTCCGTCAGCACGCGCTGGGCCTGATCGGTCCAGCCGTTGTCATTGACCTCCACGCCGTGAGCAAGCGGCGTCCAGGAGACTGAGGTGTCTACATCCATCGGCTGGTTGTGCTGGGTCGTGGCCATCGTCGAAGTCGGTTGAGTCGGTTTGCAGGAGGGACGTCCGTCCCGATCCGTAAAGACGAGATTCGCGAAACGTGTCGGTCGAGATCCCGGACCGGAGCGAACAGGAAGCCATTCGCAGCTCGGCCGGGGGGTGCAGCAAGGACCGGCAATACCTGTGTCCCGACGGCAGCCGGCCTCGATCCGCCGGCAGCCGGCCGGTCAGCGGCGGCGTCGGCCGTCCGGCGATGCGAACGGGACGCAGGCGGCTGTCACCGAAGCGAAGAATCCGGAGCGAAGGTCGTGCGATTGGTGACGCCGGCGAGCGGTGGAATCGCTTCCATCAGGGACGTGTAATTCAAGAAATAGGAAAGGAAAGTGCAAGAGAGACGACAGAGACAAGATGCACCCGAGATGCCTACGGGCCCGGTAGCCGCCGGCCTTCAGACTCGGACGGCTGCCGAAACCGGCCACACGCACGGGCGGTGAGTCGCCGCGATCCGTATTCGTCGAAGCAGGTCCGTACTCGTCGAAGCAGGCTCGGGGGGCAATGGACTCGCGTCGCTCGTGTTGTTGCCCGATCCCAGCACCGCCCGTTCGTCTCCGCGGCGTTCGCTCGTCGGCCTTCGTGTGCTTTCGGCCGCGAGGGGACGGGAGTCATTACTTTTTCAATACCATGAATACCCTACGAACAGACCGGCGGCGTGTCAAGCCAATTCGGGGCGGCGTGCATGATTTCTTTTTCCCGACTAGATCTTTACGTTTGATAGGTCTCGGCCGCTCCATGCGCGGTGCATCCGGATACCGCGGGCGGGTTCGCTCCGATGGGCCATCGGCATGGCTCTGCGCCCGGCCGGCGGCACCGAGTCGGGCCGCCTGCGCGGGATCAATCCGGAACGCCGGAGGCACGAAACGGATGCGATCCTGAGCGGGTTGTAGCCTTCCAGTTTTGGACGTTCCCTGTACCGGCATCTGCCCGGTGGGAGAAGGAGTCTCGGAGGAAGGACGACCGTTCACGCCCGACCTCCCCCCACCCACCATGTAGCCGGCTCCCCACCCCCCTGAGTCTCCCCCCCGAGTCTCCCTCCGAACCTCACCGGGCTCGGCCAGACAGCGCCCCATTCCGACCTCCCCGGCCTCGGCTCCGCCGTCCGCCCCCCAGGTTCGCCTTCCCCCGCCCGGCGTGTCCCCGGTCGCCTCGCTCTGCAGCGCTGCCCGCGCCGGCGCCGGCCGTCGGACCCGCCGATGCGCGAAGCACACCCGTCCGCCCCCACCGGCCGATCGGGTCGACCTGCGATCCTGCATTCAGCAGGATGAGGATGGGGGACCGGGCAGGATGTGAGCCGGGATCGGCGCAGCGGGCAGGGGGAGCCTGATCGGCGGCGCCCCTGGTTGGGATGCTCCATCGCTGCAGGCCCTCTCGCGAGCGGCTCCTTCGCGGGCGGCTCCTTCGCGGGCGGATTCCTCCCCGATCCGCCCGGTTGCCGCTCTTTCTTGTTTCGCGTCCCTCCGTTTATTCCCACCGTCCTCGTGTCCGCCCCGCTCCTCCGTTTCTCCGGTCTTCTCCTGGTTCTCGTCCTCGGGGCCGGTCCGGCGCCGGCCGCCGCTCAGGTGCCGCCAGCCGGGGCCGACGCATCGGCGGCCGGGGACTCTCTGGAGGCAGCCATCGCACGGTTCGAGGCCTCGGAAACGCCCACGTCCAGAGACTCGCTGATTCTGCGTCGGCGCGCGGATTCGGTCCACGAGGCGGCCCGGCGTCTGCGAAGCTCCGACCCCGACGCGGCCATCGACCGGCTCGAAGTGGCGGCGGCGGCATGGACCGCCCTCAACGATTCCAGCCGTCTCGCGTCCGCCGTCGGCGGGATGGGCGTTGCCTACTACCGTACCGACCGGAGGAGCCGCGCCCTCACGTTCTTTGAGCGAACGGCCCGCCTGCACCGGGCGCTCGGCAACGAGGCGATGGCTGCCCGGGTCTGGAACAACATGGGAGTGGTCCTGGGCAACCAGGGCGAATATCGCCGGGCCTTCAATTCGCTCCGCAGAGCCCGGGCGGTCTTCGACTCGCTCGGGATGCGGGAGCAGGTTGCATGGACGACGACGCACCTCGGCAACGTCCTGGAGGACCAAGGCCGCTACCAGCTGGCTGAGCGCCGCTACCGGGACGCCGTTTCCATTCACCGCGACCTCGACGATGCCGCCGGTACGGCGGCGGCCCTGCACAACGTGGGGCTTGCCCTCCAGCGGCAGGGGCGCTGGGAATCCGCCCTCTCCCACCTGCGGGAGGCGCTCTCGCTGAACCGACAGGAAGCCGACTCCACCAGCATCGCGCTCAACCTCTCCAACATCTCGTCCGTGCAGCGCCGGCTCGGCCGGCTCGACGCGGCGCGGGCCCACCTGGAGCAGGCGCTCTCCATCAGCCGCTCGCTCGTCAACCGCTCCCAGATGGCCATCCAGCTCAACAACCTGGGGCTGCTGGCATGGGCCGATGGACGCGTGGACGAGGCCTTTCGCCTCTGGACGGAGGCACTCGCCCTGAACCGCCGCATCAACGATCGGTCGGGCATGGCGTACAACCTGGAAAACATCGGCCGCGTGCAGTTGGACCGAGGGGAGATCGACCGGGCTCGTTCCAACCTGCAACGAGCCGTCGACATCACCGAAACCCTGCGGGCCAATGCCACCTCCCCGGCCGCCCGGCAGTCTCTGCTTGCCACCTCCATCCTGCGATACCGAGCACTTACCACGGCCCACATCCGGGCCGGACAGCCCGGCCGCGCCCTGCAGGCCGCCGAGCGGACGCGGGCCCGCGTGCTGGCCGACTACCTCAACCCGGCGGACTCAACCCGAACCGTCGCTTCGGTCCCCTCCGCCTCCGATTTGCAGGCGGGCGTACCGGCATCCGGTGCGGCCGTCCTGTACACACAAACGATCAATGGGCTCGCCGCTGTGGTCGTCACCCGGGATTCAATCAGCGTCCGGGATCTTCCCTCTCTTCCTTCGTCTCCCCGCCCGCCCGCAGATTCGTCTCGCCGCCCGACGCCGGCCTACCTGGCTGCCTCCGGGCCGTCTCTGGTGTCGATGATTTCCTCCCGCCGGGGCGAGACCGCCGGGGTCGGCCCCGGCCGGACCGCCCCGACCCGTCCGCTCACCGAGGTGATTGAAGCGTACCGCCGCCGCCTCACCGCACCGGCCGCGCGCGACTCCGTCCGATCCGCGCTCTCGCGGCAGCTGTACGACATGCTGGTCGCCCCCATCGAACCGTTCATTCGCCCCGCATCGGATCTGGTGATCGTTCCCAGCGGGCTCCTGGGATACGTTCCGTTCGAGACGCTTCAGGATGCGCGCGGCACCCCTCTCATTCAGCATTCGGCCGTTCGGTATGCGCCGTCGCTGACGGTGCTGCGCAGGCTGCAGCAACGGACGTACGGCCGGCGCATCCGGCCGCTCTTCGCCATGGGCGGGGCCGCCTACCGAACAACGCCGACCGGTCCCGGCGGCCGGAACGGATCGCTTCCGCAACCGGCGGACTCCGTTTCCGCTCCCCGCGAGGTCCCACCGGTCGGCCTCTCTTCCAGTTCGCCCTCCGGCCCTCGCCCGGCCTCCGCTTCGCAGTCAGGCTCTCCGTCGCGCCCTGCGGGCGGCCGCTCCCCGGTCGGTCTCTACCGGAAGATCGGCTACGCGCACTGGCAGGACCTACCCGGCTCGGAGCGCGAGGTGCTCAAGCTCCAGCAAATCGCCGGAGACGGCGCAACCGTGCTGACCGGCCCCCGGGCGTCGGAGTCCACCCTGCGCCAGCTGAGCCGCACCGGGCAGCTCGACGACCACCGCGTTCTTCACTTTGCCACGCATGGGTTCGTGCTTCCCGACCGCCCGGACCTGTCGGCCCTCGTGCTGTCGCGGGCCGGGGCGAGCGACCGAATCGGATCGGCGGACGGCTACTTGACCCGCTCCGAGATCGTCGACCTCGATCTTCGCGCCGACGTTGCCGTCCTCTCGGCCTGCCAGACCGGACTGGGGCGGTACGTCGACGGGGAAGGGATCGTCGGCCTCTCCGAGGCCTTCTTGCGAGCAGGGGCAAATGCGACTCTCGTCTCGCAGTGGAACGTCCCGGATCGGTCCACGCGGATATTCATGGCCGGCGTGTACCGACGGGCCCGAAACCGGCCGTTTTCGGAGGCGGTCGCGGACACGAAGCGGGCGTTCCTCCGGGGCGACTACGGGCGCCGCTTCACGGCTCCGGTCCACTGGGCTCCGTTCGTGTACTACGGCCGCCGGTAGCCGCCCCGGCCCGAACGCGGCGCGCCCGTTCCCGGCATCCGAGCCGGCGCCACGGCCCCTAACCGGATGCCGACGGAAGGGTGACGATGAAGCAGGTGCCCTGCGCGGGCGTGGAGGACACATCGATCGACCCGTTCATCGCGTCGATGAGGTCGTGGGCGATGGCAAGCCCCAGCCCCGATCCCTCCGTATCTTCTCCCCCTCGCGTGAACGGATCGAACAGGGTGTCCAGCACCTCCGGGGCGATGCCGGGCCCGGTGTCTTCCACCTCGACGACCACGTCGTCGTCCTGACGGAGCCGGACGACCACGTCGTCGTCGGGTTCGGTGTGCTTAAACGCATTGCCGATGAGGTTCCCCAATACGCGGCGCAGCGCGTCCGGATCGACCCGTGCCCAGACCGGCTGAGACGGGGCGATGAGGCGGGCGTGCCGGGATGCAGCCTCCGGCCGTTCTTCGGCTGCAGCCATTGCCTCCTGCGCAATACCGGTTACCTCTTCCGGATGCGTCTCCAGTTCCAGGATCCCGCTGCGCAGGCGGCCGAGGTCGAGCAGCGATTCCACCATTCCCTGCATGCGCTCTCCCGCCCGCTGAACCCGGTGCACGTACCCGCTGGCCTCGGCACCGACGAGCGTCTGCAGCAGCTCAGCCAGCATCAGAATGCTCGTCAGCGGGTTTTGCAGGTCGTGGGCGACGCCGGCGAAGAACCGGGCCATGGTGTCGTTGGCCTCTTCGGCATCGGCGCGGGCTTCGTCCGCCTCCTTGCGGGCCGCCTCCAGGTCGGCCTCTCGCCGGCGCCGCCGCACCACCTCGCGCCGCAGCTCGAGCTCGTCGACGACGAGGGCGGCCAGATGCTCCAGCGTTTCGACGTCGTCGGGCGAGACGTGGGGGCGCGGCTCGGTGTCGAGCACGCACAGCGTTCCGATCCGGTGGCCGTCCGAGGTGCGCAGCGGCGCGCCGGCGTAGAACCGGATGTTCGGCTCCCCCTTCACGAAGCGATTGTCCCGGAATCGAGGATCCGTCGACGCATCCTTCACGATGAAGGGGTCGTCCGACTGGATTGTGTAGACGCAGAACGACTCGCTCAGGTCAATCTCGGTCGTCTGCAGGCCGACGCAGGATTTCATCCACTGCCGGTCCTCGTCGATCAGCGAAACGAAGGCGAGCGGCGCGCGGAAGACGTGGGACGCGATCCGGGTGATGCGGTCGAACGCCTCCTCTGAATCGGTGTCGAGGATTTCGTACCGGTGGAGCGCGGCCAGCCGCCTCTTCTCCTGGTCGGACGATGCAGCAAAGTCGAGGCTCCGCACCGGGGCGTCGGAAGGAGGCGGAGATGGGGACGAAGGGGCGCCGGACATAGACCGGGTGCTGACTGTGAACAGGCAAACCGCCGTACACACGGACTTCATGCGGCGATTGTTCGAATCCGGCCGCCTTTGGCGCACGCCGCTACGAGCCGGCACGGGACGACGCCACCCGCGCGCTGGAGCACGACGCCCGTCTGGCCCCGGCCTACCGGACGCGCGGGCTGGCGTTCGGGCATCTCGGGGAGCATGAGCGGGCGTGCGCCGACTTTCGGGACGCCATGGACCGCGGGCTACCCTCCTCGTCCTCCGCGGGCGATCCCTCCGTTCAGAAGCTGCACGCCCAGAACTGTGGGGGAACGTGACGCCTCCCGGCGTCCGGCACGGGCGTCCGGCACGGGCGTTGGGCAATACGGCGTCCCGCAACTCGGCGCCGGATAACATTGCGGGACCGTCAGAGACACGGGGGACAGGTGACGGCAGTCCGGGAAGCGACACCGGGGCAACCGGGGGAAGCGTCGGCTGACCCGTTGCGACATCCGTTGCGAAACCTTTTGCCAGGCTCCGGGAGGGGCCGTGCCGATTGCTGCCGCCGCTGCGGTCGCGCTACGCGTCGGGGCGCTCCGGCGCGGCGACCGCCGACGCCACGTCGTCGATGCGGTACGTGGCTTCGGCGCGGTCGCAGGGACCGCCCACCGGCGGATTGGGTTTCCGTACGGTCACCTCCACGGCGTCGACCATGGGGTAGGCTTCAGCCACGCGGCGTGCAATCCGGTACGCGAGCTTTTCGATCAGGTAGAAATTGTTCTCCGTGATGAGCTCGCGGACGATGTTGTAGACCTGCTCGTAGTTGACCGTGCGGTCGAGGTCGTCGTGAATCGCCGCCTCTTCAAAGTTCAGATCGGCCGACACGTCCACCTCGTAGCGTCCCCCGATCCGGTGCTCCTCCTGCATCACGCCGTGGTGCGCGTAGAAGACGGCGTTGACGAGGCGAACGGTTCCGATGGGAGAGGACGAGGAGGACGAGGAGCCGGCCGGGCTGGACGGGGCCGACTGCGAAGGCTGCGAGGCATCGGCAGGTTCCATAGAGGAGGATGGGAGTCCGTCAGATACAACAAGCGTACCACAAGCGTACACCGAGCGCGTGCACGGAGAGCCGAACCGCTACGCCGGCTGTTCGCTGACCGGGACGAGCTGCGGAATGGCCGCGAGTTCCTGAAACGACTGGGCCCGCCCCGTGATGTCGTCCGGTTCCAGGTTTAGCAGGCGCTCCGGTCCGAAGTCTTCGACGACGAAGGACGCCATCGTGCTTCCGTAGATGATGCCGCGCCGCAGGGCGGGACCGTCCCGATCCGTTCCGCGAACGAGGTGCCCGGCGAGGCCGCCCGCGAAGGCGTCGCCGGCCCCGGTCGGGTCCTGGATGTCCTCCAGCGGGTAGGCCGGTGCGCTGAACACCGCGTCGTCGGTGAACAGAAGGGCGCCGTGCTCCCCCTTCTTAATGATGAGCGTTTCCGGACCCATGGCGCGGATCAGCCGAGCGGCCGTCACCAGGTTGGGGTCGTCGGCAAGCTCGCGGGCCTCCGAGTCGTTGATCACGAGGCAGTCGACGAGAGAGAGGGTTTCTTCCAGGCTGTCGGGCGTATTTTCGATCCAGAAGTTCATCGTGTCGGCGATCACGTACTCCGGGTCGTCAACCTGGCCCAGCACGTCGCGCTGGATCTTCGGGTCGAGGTTGCCGAGGCACACCACCCGGCTGTCGCGGTAGCGCTCCGGGATGTGGGCGTCGAACGTTTCGAGGACGTTCAGCTGGGTTTCGAGCGTGTCGCGCTCGTTCATGTCGTAGTGATACCGGCCCTCCCAGAAGAACGTCTTTCCGTCCGGCTGCACGTCCAGGCCCTCCAGGTCGACGCCGCTGCTCCGAAGCGTCTCCACGTACGCGTCCGGGAAGTCGCCCCCGACCGTGCCGACGAGGCGGACGTCCTCACAGAAGTAGCGGGCGGCGAGGGTGATGTAGGAGGCACTGCCCCCCAAGACCCGCTCCGCCCGTCCGAAAGGTGTTCGGATGGAGTCAAACGCGACGGTGCCAACGGCAAGAATGCTCACGGGCAAAAAAGGTCAATCCAATGAGACAGGGTGAACGGTGCACTCCGCGTGTGCCGTACGCAAGAACGTGCACCCAGGATGAGTGTAGCGACTGACGCCGTACCAATCAGGGGCGATGTGCGAATTCCCCACCAAAGGCTGCACCCGGGCGGATGCAGGAAGGCGCACGGACCCAGGGAAGGGCCCCGTCCGGACCCGGGGAGACACGGGAGGGACGGGCTCTTCGCCCGCGCCGCTTCCCGCACCCGCTCGCAACGGCCAGCCCGCCAATCCGGCACAGGGCTGCCAAGACGGTGTTCAGGGCGCAAAGCTGCCAAGACGGTGTTCGGCGCCGCGGGGTGGGTGGGTTAAGAGAGGCGATCCCGCAGCTTCTTCGCCAGGTACGACCCGGCCGCGAGGGCAAGAACGCTCCCCACGGTGGCGGTCAGGGACGCGTCCGACTCGGCGATGGAGGTGCGGACGGTGTCGGCCGCGTCGCGCACGCGCCGCTCGACCTGCTCCTCGGCGCGCTGGGCGTCGTCAGCGAGGCGCTCTCGGACCTGCTGGGCGCGCTCGGCCCCCTCGGCGCGTGCCTGCTCGGCCTGTTCGGCCGCCTCCTCTCCGACCTCGCGGGCTCGCTGCGCGGCACGGCGCCGGAACTCTCGGGCGCGCGATCCGGCCGCGGCACCGACTCGCTCGGCATCCGAGAGGAGGCGGCGGCTGATCTCTTTCGCTTCTTCGCCCGCTTCCGATGCACGGCCTTCCAGGCTGTCGCCGACGTCGGCGGCGGCGTGACGGGCGCGGTCGGCCAGCTGCTGAAGGGCCTGCAGGGCGCGGTCGGAAAGACGCGGTTTCGGGGTCGGTGCCGTGCGGCGGGCGGCGACGTACCCCGAGGCAGCCCCTACAGCCAGGGCAAGAGCGGCCGTCAGACCGGGATGGCGCTGAACCCACGACCGGGTTTCGGCCTTGGCGCGCTCTACCTTCAGACGCGTGACCTCCGCCCGGAGATCGGAGAGAACCTGGTCCATCTCGGCCTCGGCCCCCGACGGAGCGTCGAGCTGCTCGGACGCCTCCGCGCCGGCATCGGGCTCCGAGTAGGCTGGAGACGATTCGCCGGCAGGATCCGAAGACGCCGACGGGTCACCGTCCGTTGCGGTATCCGCCGCGCCTTCGTCGGGGTCGTCCGGGGCGTCGGAGGCCGCAGGATCGCCAACGGTCGGAGAATCGGAAGAAGGGTTTTGCGTCGATTGGTCGGCGGTCGAGTCACTCATGGCAACATTCCGATGGGCATGGACAGGAACGGACGGACGGTGGCGGCAGGCAGGAGGCGCGAGTTGTGAGTCGGGTTTGGGGAGTCGGGTTCTCAGACCGTTTCTCAGACCGTGCCACCCGGGTTCCCCGATCGTCGCGCCGGAGCGATGGGCGGGTGCGCTCAGTCGCGCAGGAGCGATCCCAGAAAGACGCCGGTCGCAAACGCACCCACCATCGCCTCTTTCTGGTAGTCGCGAAGCCACATCTTCGCCACATCGAGGGCAAACGCCACCTCTCCGCTCGATGCGAACCCGGCCCCGGAGCCGGACGGCGAGGGGTCGGGCGGCCCCTTCGGACCGCTGAACGGGTCGTCGCCGAGCGGTCGGGAGGCGGTGCCGGGTTCGCCAGTGGGTCTGCCTCCCCGGGGGGTCGGGTTGGGCGCGTCGTGCGGAGGAGGCGACTCAGACGGATCCGGGGATGGCTCCTCGCGTGAAGATTCTGCGTTTGCGCTTTGCGGGTCGTCCACCATACTATTTTTCCTCGAAAGGTCGTTGATCGAAACGGTGTCCGGCGGCGGTGCTTCCGGCGGATGATGGAGTGCGTCGATCCCACCGGGTGCTGCTCCACCGCCCGCTGCCCCGGGATCCGCATAGCCCGGCGGCCCGGTGGCGCTCCAGGTTCGGTGGCGCTCTAGGGGGTTCGGCGGTGCGAACGCGTCGTTGATCAAGCCATAACGAGCCGTGCAGTTCCCTCGTTCGGCGAATCCCGTTCTGCGGATTCCGCTGTGTGGATTTCGCTGTGTGGATCCGGCCATGCCGAACGACGAACCGGTCGATGTCTCCGCCGGTTCGGTTCCCCGCCGGTTCGGTTCCGAGAAGCACATTCCCGGACGCGGATTTCCTACGAGCCGCGTGTTGCGAACCGTTTTCCTGAGCGGGATGTTCTATGCATACCCGGACGCGATCTCCTGCGCACATCGGCTCTTGCGCAAATCTCTTGCGCAAATCGGCTCTTGCGCACATCGGGGCCCGGCAGGATCGACGCTGGGCGCCGATGCGCCGCGCGGATGCCCCGCAACCGTCGGGCCCGCACGACCTCGCCTCGTTTTTCTTCATCGATGGTCCTTCTTATGCTCGATCGAATCGTTCCCTCGCTGGATGTGCCCCTCCGGATGCTGGCAGGGGGACTTCTGTTGCTGGGACTGGGGGCGGGTTTCCTTCCCTCGCCGGCACAGGGACAGCGGGCGGCGGCATCGCCCAGTCAGGAGTTTGCGGACGCCGTCGAGGCATTCGATCAGCGGCTGTACGAGCAGGCAATGCACGATTTCCGCGCCTTTCGGGACGCCCACCCCGATCATCCCAGCGCCGGAGACGCCCTGTATTACGAAGCGCGCTCGGCCCTGTCCCTCGGGCGCGAGGAGGAGGCCGTTCGCCTGTTTCGGGATCTCGAGCAGCAGTACCCGGCCCATCCGCGCGCTGCGGAGGCCCGCCTGAGCCTGGGCCGCACCTTTTTGCAGGACGGAGACCGCGCCCGGGGGCGCCGCGTGCTGGAAGAAATCGCCGCGGAGTCGGCCGGCACTCCGCTGGCGGCACGTGCCCTCTACCTCCTGGGCACGAATGCCCGCGAGCGGGGCGATGCCGAGGAGGCGCTGGCCTATTTTGAGCGTGCTCGCGCCCAGGCCGCCGACGCCGAGGTCGCCGCGGCCGCCTGGAGCGCTGCCGGGGCGACGCAGCTGGAAATGGAACGCTACGAAGAGGCGGCGGCGTCCTTCGAAGCGCTCGGGGAGCAGTTCCCGACCTCTCCCTATGCCGAAAATCTGGGGACAGCCCTGGCGGAGGTCTACTACGAACTCGGCCGGTATGAGCGCGCGGCCGAAGAGCTGCGCTCTCGGATGGAGTCGCTGAGCGGACAGACGCGCACCCGGGCGGTGTTCCTTCTGGCCGAGTCGTACACGCAGATGCGCGAGACGGAAGCCGCCCGCGAGCAGTACCGGCGCCTGTTAGACGACGGGTCGCTGCCGGGCGTCGAGCCCTACCGCCGGCCCGCCCGCTACGGCCGGGCCTGGAACGAATGGTTGGCCGGACGCCCCGCGGCCGCGATACCGTCCTTTCAGGCCGTCCGGTCCGGCCACACCGACGACCTCGCGCTGCGCGCCACCTACCACGAAGCGGTCGCCCAGCTGCAAACCGGCAGCCTGGAGGCGGCCCGCGGTCTCTTTCGCCAGGTGGTCGATACGTGGCCGCAGAGCCGCTTCGCCGCCACCGCCCAGTACGAGATCGGGACGATAGCCTACCGGCAGCAGGCCTACGACGAGGCAGCGGCCGCCTTCCGGGCGGTACTGCGCCGCGAGGGCGCAGCCCGGCGGGGCGATGCCGCCTACTGGCTGGGCAATGCGTACCTGGCTGCAGGAGCGCTCGACCGGGCCCTGGAGGCATACAACCGGGCAATCCGACAGGACACCGCCCCCGATTCGCTGCGCGACGAAGTCCGCTTTCGTAAGGCATGGGCCCACTACCGGGAAGACGACTTCGAGGCCGCCGCGTCGGCCTTTTCCGAACTGGCCTCCTCTCCGGCATCGAGCCGATCCCGGGACGCCCTCTTCTGGGGAGGCGACAGCTTCTTGCAGGCGGGCCGCCTGCAGGAAGCGCGCCGGCTGCTGCAGCGCTACGTAAGCGAGGCGCCCACCGGACGGCATGCCGCCGAAGCCCACTACGTCCTGGGCTGGGTTCATTTCAAGAACCGCGCCTTCCAGCGGGCGGCGGACGCCTTCCGCACCTTCCTCCGCCGGTGGGACGGGCGCGAATCGTCCGTGCCCTACGAGCAGGACGCACGGCTGCGCCTGGCCGACAGCTACTACGCCCAGAAACGCTACGGCGAGGCGGTAGACGTCTACCGCCGCGTCGACGGCGACGGGGCCGACTACGCCTTGTACCAAACCGGCCAGGCCCTCCGCTTCGCCGGCAAGCCGGAGGAGGCCCTCGCCACGCTGCAGTCGCTCATCGACACCTACTCGAACAGCCCGTGGCGGCAGGAAGCCCTCTACCAAACCGGGCTGATTGCCTTTCAGGAAGGCGACTACGACGCCGCCCGGTCAGCCTACCGGCGGCTCCTGCAGGCCTACCCCGACGGCCGGTACGCCGCCCGCGCCCAGTACGGCATCGGAGACGCCTTCTACAACGCCGGCACCTTCGACCGGGCGGCCCGGGCCTACCAGCAAGTGCTGAAACGCTATCCCGACAGCAAGACGGCCACCGAGGCCGCCTCGAGCCTCTTCTTCGCGCTCAACGCCGCCGGCGACAGCGGGCGGGCGGAGGCGGTGGTCGACTCGTTTGAGGCCGCCAACCCCGACTCCGACCTCGTCGGACAGCTGCGCTTTCGCCGCGCGGAGGCCGCCTACCAGAGCGGCGACCGCGACGACGCCCTCCGCCTCTTCCGCTCGTTCACGCGCACCTCCAGCAACGATGCGCTTCTGCCCCAGGCGTACTACTACCTCGGAATCATCTACGCAGATCGCGGGGTAACCGAGGAAGCCCGCACCTATCTGCAGCAGCTCGTCGACACCTACCCCGACAGCCGACGGCGTCCGGAAGCCGCCTTGCGTCTCGGCGATCTGAACCTGGAAGCGGACAACCACGAGGCGGCTCTCACTGCGTACCGCACCGCCGCCGAGTCCGACGGCATTGGTGCCGAACTGCAGGCGCAAGCGCGGTACGGGCAGAGCCGTGCTCTCCTCGAACTCGGCCGCGGGGACGCGGCGGAAGACCTCCTCCGGCGCATCATCGACGCCAACCGGGGCGGCCCCCTTCTGGCCTCGGCCCGCCTGGGGCTCGGACGCCTGTACGTGGACCGCGGCGACCCGACGCAGGCCATCGGTCTCTTCCGCCAGGTGGCCGAGTCGGCGCGAAGCGAGGCCGGCGCCGAGGCCCTCTACCGCCTCGGCCGGCTGCTGCGCGAGCAAAGCCGTCCCCGCGACGCCATCGCGGAACTGAGCCGTACCTCCTCCCTCTTCGCCGGCTACCCGGAGTGGGTGGCCCGCTCGCTGTTGGAACAGGCACGGGCGCATCGCCAGCTCGGCCAGACCGGCCAGGCCAACACCCTCTACGACCGGGTCGCCCGCGAGTACAGCGGCACCGCCTACGCCGAAACGGCCCGAGCGGAACAAGACGCCCTCTGACGACGAACCTCCGCTCCGCCGCCCCTCATCGACGTTGCTTGCTCGCTTCCGATTCCTTCTATGCACATGCCCCCCCGCCTGTCGTCGCTCCAGCTTTGCTCATCCCGACTGCTCGTTCGGGCCGGACGTCCCGTCTGGGCGCTCGTCCTCGCCGGGGTCCTGCTGGCGACGAGCTTCGCGGGACGGACGGCCCACGGGCAGGCGTCGCCGTCGGATACCACCGGGTCCGGCCCCTCGCCCCTTCCGGAAATTGCCCCGCAGGAGATCGAGATTCGTGGCGAGCTGCAGATTCAGTTTCCCTCGCTGCAGCGCCAGCCGCTCACGGCGTTTGCTCCGGCGTCGCCGGTTCCCTCCTACCCGACCGACCGGTTGCCGTCGGCAGAGACCTACACGCAGAGCCTTTCCGATCTGCCCGAGTCTCGCCCGACGCTCGAACCGGTCTCCTCGACGATCGAAGCATCGGCCTCTCCCCTCACCGGTCTCGTCGAGGCCGGCGGCGGGCGCTACGTTTCCCGGTTCGCCAGGGGGCGGCTGCAGGTGCCCCTCGGTCCGCACGAGTCGATCACGGTGCGGGGCGATTACGAAGGGACCGACGGCCACGAGCCGTTCAAGGCCTCGTCGGTCCAGACGGCATACGACGATCTGCACGGGGCGATTCGATTCGCGTCCCGCCGGTCGCGCGTGCGGGCCACGGCTGGACTGACGGGCCGCTACAACGACTACACGTTGTTCGGCGCTCGGCCGGTTCCGGCCGGTTCGGAACCCGCCTCGGCAGCACGGCCGGTCGAGACGCAGCCCGACCGGACGCGGAGGTCGCTGGGCGGCGACGCGGCGCTTCACCTTCGCGGATCCGTTCCCGCGTCGATCGCTCTGAGCTACGCGGGCACCGGCGTCGACACGCAGATCCGCCCGGACTCTCTCGCCGATGCGCAGACCGTCGAGGAGCGGCGCTTCACCGCCGAGGCCTCCCTCCGCGTTCCGATCGGGCGAAGCCGCCTCCACCTGGACGGGCGCACCGCCGCAGCCGGCCTGGGAGGCGCGGGCGCGTTCGACGGCGACGTGGTCAGCCTCGACCTGGGCGCCCGCGCCCTCCTGGTGAAGCAGGGCCCGCTGCGAGTGACGGGTGGGGCTCGTCTTCTCACGTACCAGGCCCCCGTCGGCGGCTCGTCGTCCGGAACGGCATCCGCAACGTTCGTCGCCCCCGCGGTGGAGGCCTCGTTTCACCCCGGTTCCCGCGTCCGCATCTTCGCTCGCAACCGGCCCCAGATACGCGGAAACAGCGTCCGGTCGGTCATGGAGACGAACCCGTTCCTGGAGGCGACGCCGACGATCCGACCGACGCTGGAGACAACCCGTGCAGAAACGGGCGTGGAGGTGACCGCCGGCGTCGTCCGCCTCTCGGCCTCGGCCGGGTATCGGTACGCGCCCAGTTTCCTGTACTACGCCTCGTCTCCTTCCACCGGCTACAGGGACGGCGTCTTCCAGGCCCGGTACGCCTCCGCCCAGATCATCCACGGCGGCGTCCGGATCGCCCTGCAAGGCCTCGATCGCGTTCAGGCTTCCCTCGGTGCACGCATCCGAGACGCCGAGCGGACCGACGGCAGCCGGTCGATTCCCAACTTTGCCGCCCTGAAAGCAGACGGCATGGTGGCCTGGTCCTTTGCCGACGACCGCGGGTTCTTACAACTGAGCGCCTCGGCGCTGGGCCCGCGGCCGCGGGAGGCTCCGGACGCGGCCGATGTGGACGCCTATGTCGACATCGACGTGGAGGGATCGTTTCAGGTGTCGTCCCTTCTCGAGGTTCTGGCCTCAATCGAGAACATCGGCGCCACGGAGCGGTGGCCGCGCTACGAGCGCGCGCCGGGCATCGTGTCCGGGGGGATCCGAATTCAGTGGTAGCTGCACACCACCGCCGACGAGCGCATCGTTCGAGATGCCCCTTCGTTTTTCATGTTCGCTCCGTTTCGCCTATGTTTGTATCATGAGAAGAACCTATAGAATTCCCCTTGGGTCGAAGCCCCGGGTGGAGGACTGCCGTCGAAGCACGGCCGGGATGAACCGGATGCGATGTGCACGCCGCCGCCCGATGCCCCCTGCCTTCGGTGGGAAACCGTTGAGGGCTCTTCCCCCGCCTCCGTTCCGACTGCCTTCGTTCTTCGCACAGCTTCTTGCTCGCGATGGGATCCCCGACTGCTGATGACGTCATCCAGGCCTTCGTTCAGATTGTCCGCGACGAGCTGGTCGCCGGCGAATCACTGCACGTACCCGGCCTGGGCACCTTCGCCGTGGAGCACCGGCCGAGCGAGACGATCGATCCGGACGACGGGCCGGTCCGGATGCGGCCGCCGCGCGACGTCGTTACCTTCCAGCCGGATGACTGAGTGCGTTCCCGGACGGACAGCTCTCACCATCAGCCGGCGCACCGCCACCGACCGGCCGCAGGAGTCCACCAATTGGCCATGCCGGGGAAGACGAAAAGAAGAGACGAAGACGCCGCCTGCCCGTCCGTCCGCGCAGGCCCGCCCCCGGTCATCGGGACTGGCCACTGGGACCGGCCACCGGGACGGCGGAGATCGCTCGCCTCATCGGTTGTAACCGCTGCTTCCTGACTGATAGCCTCCCCTGATCCATGTCTGCTCGTATCTATCGCCTTCTGGCTGAGGAACTGGATGTTTCGCGGGGGCGCGCGCAGAAGCTTCTCCAGGCCATGATGCGCGAGGTCCGCAAGCGGTCGCGCCGCGGCGGCGGCATCCGCATCCCGAAACTGGGGTCGTTCACCGAGGAGGCGGGCGAGCTGACCTTCTCGCCGAGCCCGTCGCTGGCGAGAGCCGTGAATCACGAGTACGAGGGACTCGCCGAGGAGGACCTGAGCACGGCCGATGCCGGGTCGACCGAGGACGATGAGGACGATGCGGGCCCGACGACCATTACCACCGGGTTTCATCAAGCCCTGACCATCGGTGAAAGCAGCGGAGATACCGCCGGCGCCGACACCGACGAGTTTCAGGTTCCACCCGGCGAGGCGGAGGAACCAGACGCCGAACCACCGGACGCCGAAGAGATCGGGACCGAAGAGATCGGGACCGGAGCAGCCCCTGCAGCGCAGGGCAGTGCACCTACGGAAGAGACGGGCGACGCCTCGTCCTCCACCGATGAATTCTCATCGGCCGATGCTGCCACGCCGGCATTCCGGTCGGCACCGGAGGAGGTACCGGACGAGGCGGCGCGGGACAAGGCGGCGCCGGAGACGCCCCCCGATCAGAGGACGGAGCCGATCTCTGAAACGAATTCTTCGTCGGACGAGGCGAACCGACCGTCGCGGGCCGAGCCGGAACCGGGTTCCGAAGGGGGTCCCGCCTCGCGCGACCCGTCCCCGTTCGAATCCGCATCCGGTGCGGCCGGAGACGACGACGCGCCCCGGTTCGAGGCCTCCTCCGCGGAGGACACCCGGCAGGATCCCGAAGAAGAGGCGGGCGATCGAGATGCCGCGGGGTCCTCCACGGGCCCCAGTTCGCTGTACGATGGTGCGAGTGAGGCCGCGTCGTCGGGGACCGCGGGAGACGCGGAGCCCCGGCGACCGGCGGGTGACGACGCGGCGGATGCTCCTCCGTCCGATACGGCCTCAGCAGAAGGACCCGCGGACCCGAAAAGGCCCGAGGAGGACGCGTACGATGAGAGCGGCAGCATCTGGGACGCGGATGGTCCCCAGGACTTCACATCGGAGACGGACGACCCGGCCACCCCGGCCGAGTCGACCGCCTCCGAGTCGACGACTTCCGAACCGACGGCGTTCGACGGCGCGTTGGCCCCGGACGGCGAGTCGGCCGGCGGCGGAGGGGCGGCGGATACGTCCCGGTCACCGGGTCCAGCACCGGGCCAAGGCTCCAGTGAAGGGTCCAGTGAGGAGCGCGGCGAAGAGCCGGCTGCCTCCCCGGAGCAGTCAGCCCCTCCTTCCCCGGCCGAGACGGCGGACTCCTCATCGGTCGGGGCCCGGATTGCCGTCGCGACGCTCCTGGGGCTGCTTCTCGGCATGGGCGGCTGGTTCGTGGCCGCCCAGCAGGGACTCGTTCCGGCGCCGACGGACCTCGTATCTTCCTCTCCCGTCTCCGATGCCGCGACGGAGGAGCCTGCCCCGTCTCCCACAACCGACCCCGCCACCCAGCCGTCGGCATCGGACGAGGCGACAGATCCGGCCCCGGCCGAGTCGCGCGGCGACCAGGGTCGTGCAGCCGCCGGCGCCTCCACCTCGCGGGCGGCGGGCGACGACGCTGCAACCGGCGGCAGTGCGGGATTTGTTGCCGGGCGTGGATCCTGGACGATCTCGGTGGCGTCACGGGCCGACCGGGCGGCCGCAACGGCGCTGACAGACACGTACCGGCAGCGTCTGCGCGAGGCCGACCTTCCCGTCGACGTCGCATCCGCCACCGTCAACGGAGAGCGGCGCTGGCGCGTCGGCGTCGGCCAGTTTGAGACGCGCGAGGCCGCACGCGCGGCAATCGATCGCTACGCGTCCGCCCTTCCGTCGGACGCATGGCCCGTAGAGATCCGCTGACGAGGCCCGCTCCGAACCGGCGGGTCGCTGCAGCCTGCCCCGGCGCCCCGACCGATGCCATCACGTTCTTCGTCTAATTTCCTTTCGTTCATGGGTTTTTTGCTCCAGGTCGACACCACCGCTGCCGCCGCCGACAGCCTCCAGGCCGCAGCCGCCGAGGGATCTTCCCTCCTCGATCTTCTGCTTCTCGGAGGCTGGGTGATGATCCCCCTCGTTCTGCTTTCGGTGCTGACGATCTACCTGTTCATCGAGCGGATGATCACAATCCGCGAGGCGGGGTCGGATCCCGAGGCGATCACCGACCGGATCCGCGACTACGTCCGCAACGGCGACGTCGAGGGAGCCATCACGTACTGTGAGCGGAAGGACGTGCCGATTACCCGCATCTTGAAGCAGGGGCTGGAACGGCTGGGGCGACCGATCAGCGAAATCCAGGATGCCGTGCAGGCGGCCGGAAAGCACGAAACGTTTGCATTGGAGAAGCGAACGAATCTCCTCGCCAGCATCTCCGGCATCGCCCCCATGCTCGGCTTCTTCGGGACCGTCGTCGGAATGATTCGTGCGTTTCAAGAGATCCAGAACCTGCAGGGGAACGTCAACCCGAGCGTTCTGGCCGGCGGCATCTGGGAGGCGCTCATCACGACGGCCGCCGGCCTGCTCGTCGGGATTCTGGCGCTCTTCGCCTACAACTTCCTCCTGGAGCGAATTCGGCGACTGACCAACGACATGGAGCGGTCCGCCACCGACTTCATCGACCTGTTGCAGGAGCCGGTTCCGCCCCGCCAGCGCCGTGAGGAGCCCGTCTCGTAACGCGAGGCGCCGCATTCGTTCATCGGTGCCCCCTCCCTCTCCAATCGAGCCCGAGCCCCTATGTCTCTCGACTTCTCTCCCTCCGAGGAGCCCCTCACCTCCTTCAGCCTGGCCGGGATGACGGACGTCGTTCTCCTGCTTCTTATTTTCTTTCTGCTCACCTCCAGCTTCATCCCGCAGATGGGCATCGAGGTCAACCTCCCGCAGGTCGACACCTCGGCGCCGGTTGACGAGCAGTACGTAACAGTGGTACTCACACGGGATGGCACGTACTACGTAAACGGCTCTCCCACCCCCCGCGCCCGCCTCATCGAGGCCATCCGGTCCGCCCAGGGCGCACCGCAGCAGGCCCTCGTTCTTCGCGCGGATCAAGGGGCCACAATCGGTCAGTTCTCGACGGTCGCTTCGGCCGCGCAGGCCCTCAACCTGCGCGTGTTGGTGGCCACCGAACAGGAAAACCGCCCGTAGGTGGGGCGACCGGGCCACGGCAGCCCTCGCCCACGGGACGGCCCTCTGGAAGACTCGCCTCCCGGACGCCCCCAACACCCATCAACCCGCGCCTCGGGCACGAGACGCGGGTTGCGGATGGCCGTTCGGGCATTCGTCAACCGAGCGGTGACCTACGGTTCCGGTCCGACCGGGCGGGACCGGTCGGTGCAACGCTAGCGGGACGAATACGTCAGGCGGGTGATTTTGTCGACCAGGCTTCGCTTCTTCGCTTCAAACCCTTCCCGCACCTTCCGGTCCCCGATCTCGACGATCTGCGCATCGGTGTTGCGAACGATGCGGGCAAAGGCGAGTTGCTGCCGAAATGGCTTCAGGGCCGCCTCGTTGGTAACCAGCGTCGTTCCCTTCTGCTGCAGCACCTCGTTCACCCATTTCTCTCGCTTGACGTTCACGTAGAGGACAGGAATATCCTCCTCGGCGCCCGTCGGTCGAAAAATGAAGTAGAGGCTGGTAATACCCTCCTCAAACCCGTCTCGGTTGACGGCAAACCGGTAGTCGATGAACACCTGGTTGGCACTCGAAATGCCGATGCTCTCCTCGTTGAGGAGCTCGTCCTGAACCTCCGGAACCGCCATCTGCTCTCGTTCATCCGGCGAGCGCCGGACCATCAGGCTGTCCTTGCGCTCAATCACGTTGATGAGGGTATCGAGCATCGCCCGCGTGGGCGTGTCGCTCTCAATCGGAGCAATGATCTGGGTGGTTTGCAGCCACCGCTGCGCCTGTGCCTGCTGCGGCGACAGAAAGAAGACGGAGAGAAGAAGGGCGGCAGCAACGCCGGTGAGACGCGTGCCCAGTTGGCTGTTCATAGACATCATAATAGACCGATAGGATAAACTCGAGGATCGATGAAATTTCCGGTGTGCAGAGGAGAACCGCCTCGACCGGACCTGAGCCCGGATGGTTCGGTCCGGTCGACGACAGAGGTCGGGTGGGGGTTAGGACAAGACGAAGCTGAAGGACCGGCTCGCGTCGCTCAGGTCCACGGGAATGGCCTCGCCGGCGTGGTTGATGCGCACAACGCCCTGCAGCTGAATGAGCAGTTGGTCCTTGGCCGCAGCATCGCGAAGCTGTCGCACGAGCTGAAGCTTTCCGCCCGACCCGATGTCGAACGTGCCGATCTCTTCACTGGCGGCCAGTCCCTTCCGAATCGACACCTTGGCGCTGCGGATGCGATACCGGGCGTCCTGGCTGTACGTGGACGCAAACTCCGCGTCGGGGTCGATCTGAAAGTCGATAACCGGACGCGCCTTGGCAATGGCATCACCGCTGGTGATTTCCTTACCGGACGCGTTCAGGACCTTGATTTCGGGGCGCGGCGGGTCGATCACCGCAAATTCTTTGTTTCCGAGGAAGACCGGGTCGCGATCCGCCCCACCGGGCAGATAGGCCTGAACGGCCACGTTGCTGCCGGTCGGGCTCAGCTCCAGCTGGCGGCCGTCGACCGTTTGCCCGGTCGACGTCTGCAGCTGCAGCGGCTGGTTCTCCAGTCCGGGCACGTCGATCCGGATTTGGTTCAGGGTGCGGCGGTACAGAGACTGCGTGGCGACGCTGGTCGCGACGAGTTCCGGCCGTCGAACCGTGAAGTTGCCCCGGACGCGCGTCTGCGCCATTTCGTCGTTCACTTGCCGATACTGCATCAGCGCGGTGTAACTGACCTCCTTCTCGCTTTCATCTTCCCCGAGGAGGTTGCCCGTCTGCATCTGCAGAACCGAGTCGCCGCTGGCGCTCATGCGATCGTCCGGCGCCTCCAGCTGAACCTTGCTGGCAGCAGTCAGATACGCTTTGGCGCGGTAGGGCTGGCCGAGGACAATGTTCTCCTGGCCGACAACAACCGGGCGGACCTCCTTGACGGCAAAGGTATCTTCGTCGAGATCGAATGTGCTGAACGAGTAGAGGAGAATCGGCAGGTAAAGCGCGAGCATCACCTGGTACCGAAGCTCCTTGATGCGGGTTGAGCCTGCTGCCATGGCTTAATTGATTGTCTGCTTGTTCTCAGAAAATCCGTTCGGGTTCGACGCCGGCTGGTTGAACTGCCGGAATCGGCTGAGCATTTCGTCGAGGTCGTTGCGCATCTGCTCCACCGACGATCCGGCGTTCTCCATCTCCGAACCGAGGGCGTTCATGCCCGTGCCGAGCCGCTCGGCGTCTTCGGCGAGCTCGCCGCTGGCAACCTCGTTCAGCTTCGACCGCATGTCTTGAACAGCCACGCGGGCCCGCTTCATCTCGCCGACCATTTCGTGGATCTCGCCGCCGAACTGCTTAATTTCTTTGCCCAGCGCGCCCATCATCACGTTCAGGTCGTCGTTGACCTTCTTTTCGATCATCTTGCGCGCCGACGCAGTCACCGGAGCGCCCGAGTCGGCCGATACAGCCTGGCCGCCGCCAGAGCCGGGGCTTTCTTCGACTTCTCCCTCACTCGGGGTGTCCATGATAAACGCCTGCCCGAGCTCCAGCGAGCCCATCACCACGAAGGCCGCGGCCTCCCCGATGAACCCAAGCTGCATGAACAGCTCCCAGTGCGGATACTTGAGGATTTTGAAGAACACTCCGAGGATCGCCAGAGCGCCGAAGATTCCGATAAAGAACCCCAGCACCTTGGTGATCCGCTCAAGAATTGCTTCTTGTCTCTTCGTGGCCATAACAAAGGTCTGTGCTAACTGAGTAGATATGGAAAGTCAATGCAGCAGACGGGGAGCCGCCCGCCGGGACGAGGCCCTGTCTCGGTGAACGCTACCGGCCACCGCCCTGCGGAGGCTGCTGACCGCCCTGCGGGGGCTGCTGACCGCCCTGCGGGGGCTGCTGACCGCCCTGCGGGGGCTGCTGACCGC
>CAKZLV010000015.1 GCA_937127285.1 uncultured Bacteroidota bacterium | reverse complement strand
GGCTTTGTCGGCGATGATCTGTGCTTCGTATCCTTGGTTTTCTGGGTAGGTATGTGTTGCTTGGTAGTCGCCTGCTGCGTTGGTCTCAGTGATGGTGATGAGTGTGTCCGCTGAGTTGTTGCGGATGGTGATGTCCGCGTTTGCGAGGGTGCTGCCTTCTTCGAGGACGGTTCCGGTGTAGGTGGCGGTGACAAAATCAACGGACTGAACGTCGTTGGTCGCATCGGGGCCGAAGGCAAAGTCCTCCACCGTCGCGTCGCTGTCGACGAACTGCACGCCGCTGGCTCCGCCCTCGGCAGTGTTATCCGCGATGGTCAAGTGCCGAAGGGTCGCTGCGCCGCCGTCGAGGTAGACCGTGCCGGTCTCGGTGGCGTGGTTACCTGTAGCACGGACGACCGCAAGCGTGGGGCTGTTCTCGGCGTAGACGGCGCTTCCCCGAAGGCCATAGTTGCCCGTGAGGATGGCGTGGTGAAGCTCTCCGCCGGTGATGTACGCCCCGCCGCCCTCGCCCTGAGCACCGGTTCCATCGGCCTGCCCACCAGTCACCTGGATCTCCCCGGCGGCTCCCCCGGTGAGCCGGAGGACCGTGTAGGCGTTGTTCGTCGAGTCGGCATCCTGCTGAATCTCGCCACTGAGGACGGTTTCGTTCATGCCACGTTCCAAAACCCGGTCCCCCAGGGCATCCTCGTTGCCCTCGAATCGTCCGTGCAGGTCGATGCCGCTCTCGACGTGGAAGGAGGCAGTGCGGTCGTCGGCTTGCACGCCGTCTCCTTCATCGGGGTAGTAGGTTCCTTCGGCGACCCACACGGCGTCGTCCGTGCCATTCGTGCGGGCCTCCTCCAGTGCCTCCTGCAGCGACGTGTAGGCGTCGTTCCACGAGGACCCATCCTCCGCGCCGGTGGCGTCCCGATCCACGTAGATCGTGTCCGTCGGGGCGGGCCGCGCGTGGGTGCTCGGGGCAGGGAGGGCGCAGAGGAGAAGGCTCAGGGCAGCGAGGAATACGCGATCTCGCATGGGCGAGCGAGGATTGTATAGAGGCGACGCGGACGTGCAGAAGGAGGGCCGAGACGACCTACTGGACCACCGTCAGCCGCTCGGTGCGGGTGGTTGTGCCCACTTGGAGGCGCACGACGTAGAGTCCGGACGGCCACATGGACACGTTGAACCGGACGACCCGACGATTCCCCCCGCGAGTCTCAAGCATGCGGGTGGTGACGCGGCGTCCGAGCACATCGAAGATCGCGAGGCGGGGCGGCTTCTCAGGCAGCTTGTCCGGAAGGGTGACGCGCACCGAGACCGCGTTCCGGGCCGGGTTGGGGTAGGGGGGCAGAAGTCGGGTGCGGGTTGGGGCCGCGCGTTCGACCACGACCGGGTCGCTGGCCGTCGTCCCGCCGCCGACGTCCACCTGCACGAGGCGATAGCGAATCTGCTTGGCGGCGAAAGGCGGGTTCGCGTCGGTAAACCGGTACTGCTGAGGGTCTGTGGTCGTCCCGGCCCCGTCCACAGCGCCGAGGGTCGCCCACGCAGCGTTTTCGTTCGAGGTACTTCGGCCTGCCTGCCGTTGCACGCGGAAGCGGGCATTGTTGCGCTCCGACGCGGTGATCCAGGTGAGTTGGACGTTGCCCCCGGTGGGGGTGGCCGAAAAGTCCGCCAGTTCCACCGGCAGGGCGGCGCCGTTCGACTCCAGCGCCCCGGCGTCCCATCCGCCTTCCGTCTGCGTTTGCCCGTTCAAGAGACGGTCGTCGCGGGGCGCATCGTTTCCGGCAAGGTCGACGAGCGGGCTTCCCGCGGGCTTGTTGGGCCGGTAGTCGCCGCTGGGTGGATCGTAGAACAGGGGCGGCTCCTGGAGAACATTCGTTCCCGTCGCTCCGTCCGGAATGCCGTTCGGGAGCACGCCGTCCGTAAAGGTGGGCTGAGCGGATGCGGGTGCAGCACCGAGGAGGAGGGCGATCCAAAGCGCCAAGAGAAGTGTGGGGACTGAGGGCAGCTGGGGCGTTCCGTGGCGCACCATGGAAATATAGGATTGCTTCGACCACTGACGTGGGAGGGATCGTTCGGAACGAATCGAAAGATAGTGACACAGAGGAGCGGATTCAACATCGATCCTCAGGATTGAAATCGGACATTCCACGGTGTTGCGGGAACGTGAAAGAGTGATGCCCAACCACGGGAGGCGTGGTCGGTACAGAGACACGTTATTCGCTTCAGACCGTCCCGTGTCCAACTCGTGCTCGATCCACACGTCCTCACCCATCCCGGCACGGTCCTTCTCGACTCGGCGCGCCCCGACGCCGAGAACCGGTGGAGC
>CAKZLV010000014.1 GCA_937127285.1 uncultured Bacteroidota bacterium | reverse complement strand
CATCTCGACGCTGTGACGATATATCGACAGTGGATGAATCGGTGGTTGGTGGTCGTGGTTGGTTGCAGCCCGCGCCGAACCCGCAACCCGCCCCTAACAACCCTCAACCCAAACCTCTCAACCGAAAACCCCACCCCGTCACCTCACAACCGATTCACAAAATTATTTGCGTATTGGCTTGATTTGCCAAAAAAGATCCAGTATTGTCGATGTGTACAGAAAATAAATCAGGCAACTGCGACGTGTGGCGCATCAGATTGACGACATCGACGCGCAGATCCTTCGGTTGCTTCAGGCGGACGGGCGCATGAAGCGAAGTGCGGTGGCCGACGAGGTCGGTCTTTCCGTTTCGGCCGTGAGCGAGCGGATGCGCAAGCTCGAAGACCGCGGGGTGATCGAAGGCTACCGGGCGGTGGTCGATGCCAAGCGGTTGCACTTCGACATCACGGCGTTCATTCGCGCGTCGGTCGACGGCTCGGAGCACTATGACGACTTCGTCGACCGCATCCACAAGATGGACGAGGTGCTGGAGCTGCATTCCATCACCGGGGAGGGGTCGCACGTGATGAAGATCCGCACCAAGAACACGACGACTCTCGAGCGCTTCCTCTCGCGCGTGCAGGCGATTCCCGGCGTCACCGGGACGACGACGAGCATCGTCCTGAGCACCTTCAAGGAAACGCGCGCCGTTCCTGCCGAGCCGATGGAGCTTTTCGACTACCCGTCTCCGAGCGACACCGCGGACGCATAGCCTGTCGCTGTTCTGTACGATCCCGGACTCCGTCCGGAGACCGCCGCGACAGATCTCTTTCCACCTACACTCATCCTGCCGACTTCATGATGACCAAGGACGACGTCCTTTCCCGCATCGAGGAGGAGAACATCGACTTCCTCCGGCTTCAGTTCACCGACATTCTGGGGACCGTGAAAAACGTCTCCATCCCGGCACACCAGGCCGAGAAGGCCTTTGGCGACGGGATCTACTTCGACGGGTCCTCGATCGAGGGCTTCGTGCGCATTCAAGAGTCGGACATGCGCCTGAACCCCGACCCCGACACGTTTGCGATCCTGCCCTGGCGGAGCCGCCGGGAGGACGGAACCGTATCGGCCCGGCTCATCTGCAACGTGATCGATACCTCTACCGGCGAGCCGTTTACCGGCGATCCGCGGACGGTCCTGCAGCGGGCCATTGCGAAGGCCAACGAGATGGGCTTCGAGATGAACGCAGGTCCGGAGCCGGAATTCTTCGTGTTCGAGAAAGACGAAGACGGCCGCGCCACGACCGAGACGCACGACGCGGGCGGCTACTTCGACCTCGGGCCGAAGGACCTCGCGCAGGAGATTCGCGCCGAGATCATTTACATGCTCGAGGCGATGGGCTTCGAGGTGGAAGCCAGCCACCACGAGGTCGCGCCCGGCCAGCACGAGATCGACTTTAAGTACGCCGATGCCCTCACGACGGCCGACAACATCGCCACCTTCCGGTCGGTCGTGCGCGCCGTTTCCGAGCTGCACGACGTGCACGCCACGTTCATGCCGAAGCCCATTTCGGGCATCAACGGCTCGGGCATGCACACGCACATTTCCCTCTTCCGGGACGGCGAGAACGCCTTCCATGAAGAGAGCGACGAGTTCGGCCTGAGCGAGACGGCCTACTCGTTCCTCGCCGGCATCCTGGATCACGCCCCCGCCATCACCGCCATCTGCAACCCGACGGTAAACTCGTACAAGCGGCTCGTACCCGGCTACGAGGCGCCGATTTACGTGGCGTGGAGCGACGTCAACCGGTCGGCGCTCGTGCGCAAGCCGGCCGCTCGCGGTCCGGCCGCGTCCCGCATCGAGCTTCGTTCGCCGGATCCGTCCTGCAACCCGTACCTCGCCCTCGCGGTGATGCTGCAGGCCGGCCTCGACGGCATCGAGCGCGACCTGGAGGCCCCCGACCCGGTGCGCGAGAACATCTACGACTTCACCGAGGCGGACCGGGAGGAGCGCGGCATCGAGACGCTGCCGAGTACGCTCGGGCAGGCCGTTGCGGCGCTGAAGGAGGACGACGTGATCCTCGACGCCCTCGGCGATCACATCAGCGAGAAGTACATCCAGGCGAAGACGCAGGAGTACACCGAATTCCTCGCCTCCGTCTCCGGCTGGGAGCTGGACCGGTACCTGGAAACGTTCTAGGCTCGCTGCGCGAGCGTGTGGGCGTTTGGAGGTGTGGACGTGTGGACGTGTGGGCGGGAATCGCCTGCCCTACCCGACGGCACAGCTGAACTCCCAATCGTTGAACGCTCGACCGCTGACGTGTCCAAGCGCCTCGTCGTAGACGGCTTCGGCCCGATCCGGCGGGGCGTTTTGGCGTTGGGACGGTGGGCGTGTGGGCGTGTGGGCGTGTGGGTGTGTGGGCGTTCGGGCGTTTGGGCGTTCGGGTGTGTTGGGGTTTGGGCGTTGAGGCGTATGGGCGTTGAACATTGGGACGTTGAGCGTTGGGCGTTCTCGTTGACCAGTGCCCAATGATCAATGCCCAATGATCAATGCCCAATGATCAATGATCAATGATCAGTATCCTCGTCCACATCCTCCACGCGTCCAAAGCCCCCAAGCCCCCGCGCCTCCACCCCTCCAAAGCCCCCACGTCTCACCGCGTCGTGCCGGTGGGGGCTGGGGAGGCTTCGGCTGCGGCCAGGCTGTCCTGGACGGCGTCGGCGCGATGGGGGCGATTCCAGGCCGTGTAGAGGGTGGAGAGGTAGGCGCGGGCCGTTTGCGTCGCTGCGTGATCGGGGCCGTGGCGGTCGCGGAGGTCGGCATAGCCGCGCAAGAGGAACGGCTCGGCCTCGGCGTAGCGGTCTTGCTCGGTGAGGGCTCGCCCCAGGTCGCGCGCTGCCAGTGCCGTCTGCACATGCTCCGGCGTGGCGGTTCGGCGGATGGTGAGGGCTTCGCGGTAGACGGCCTCGGCGTCTTCCCACCGGGCTTCGTCCTCGTACAGCGACCCCAGGTTTTCCAGGACGCGAGCAATCCCGTCGTGCGTCGGCTCCAGGATCCGGCGGCGCAGGTCGAGGGCGGCGGTGAGCGTCGACTCCGCCTCCCGGGTGGCGCCCCGCTTGTGGAGGAGCGCGCCGAGATTGTTCAGCGCCAGGGCCACGCGGGGATGGTCGGGGCCCAGAGCCGCCCGGTAGCGTTTCAGCACGTCGCGCCGGATGTTCTCTGCCGTCTCCAGGTCGCCGCGCTCCTCGTGCAGGCCGCCGATGTTGTTGAGCGTGGTGATCGTGTGCGGGTGGTTGGGTCCAAGGACCGTCGAGCGGATGCGTTGGGCGGACCGGTAGTGGGCCTCAGCGTCCTCGAACCGCTCCAGCATCGAGAGCACGACGGCGAGATTGTTGTGGGCAGAGGCCACCTCCGGGTTGGTGTCTCCGAGAAGCGCCGTGCGCACCTCAAGCGTTTCGCGAAAGAGCTGCACGGCCCGGTCGAACTGCCCCTGCCGGTAGGCGCTGGCGCCCATGTTGTTGAGGATGCCGGCGACGCTCGGGTGAACGTCCCCGACGATGTCACGCATCATCGCGAGCCCCTCCGTGTAGAGCGAGTCGGCAGTTCCGTACCGGCCTCGCACCCGGGCGATCGTCGCCAGATTCGTGAGCGCCGCGGCCGAGGACGTGTGTCCTTCCGGAAAGAGGGTCGTAAATCCGTCGAGGGCTGTCTGGAAAGAGGCCTCGGCCGCGTCGTAGTCGCCGCTCATGAGGCGCGTTCGCCCGTGGTCGAGGTAGGTATCGACCACGCGGCGGTCGCCGGGCTCCAGGTGCTGCTTGTAGACGGAAAGGGCCGCCTGGAAAAGGGAATCGGCAGCCTGCAGGTTGCTTTGCCGCATGAGCGACGAGCCGAGCAGCTTCAGCACCTCCGCCCGCTGCAGGTCGTCCTCTTCGGTGGTGCCCAGCAGGCGGTCGCTTCGGCGCAGGACGGAGTCGGCCTCGGCGTATCGGCCCTGCAGCAGCCAGACTTCGCCCAGATGCGAGAAGGAGGCCGACAGATCGGGGTGGGCCGGCCCGAGGGTTTGGCGGCGAAGCGTCAGGCCGGCCCGGTACAGGGAGTCGGCGCGATCGTACCGCCCGTGCATGAGCCGTACCCGCCCGACCGCGTCGAGGACGCGGGCCTGCACGAGCGGCTGGTCGGCCAGCTCGCCGGCGCGCGTCTCCGCCCGGTCGACGATGTCGTAAATCGTGAGGGTGTCGCCGCCGGCGGCGTTGGGGTTGCCTTCGTCGAGGGTCTCGACGAGAAACGCCACCACCGATTCCGACAGCGCGGCCTGCTTCTCCGCCCGGTCGCGCTCGTCGGCCAGGCGAACGGTGTAGAAGGTGACGAGCACGCCCACCAGCAGGGCGACGGCCGCGGTGGCGAGGGTGGCGGGCCGATTTCGCCGGAGGAACTTGCGCGCCCGGTAGGTCGCGGTATCCGGTCGCGCGGAAATGGGCCGATCGGTCAGAAACCGCCGGAGGTCGTCATGGAGCGCCTCGACGGAGGCGTACCGGCGCGCCGGGTCTTTGCGGAGCGCGGTGAGACAGATCGTGTCGAGGTCTCCCGGAAGCCGCTCGCGGCCGGAGGCCCGGGTTGCGGCAGCCTCCGACGGAGGGGGCGGGGCGTCGTGCAGGATGCGCTGCACGGCTTCGGGAAGAGGGAGGTCCGTCACCTCGACGGGGCGGCGGCCCGTTAGCGCTTCGTAGAGTAGAGCACCGAGAGCATACACGTCCGTCGATGTCGAGATGGGCCGGTCGTCGACCTGCTCCGGGGCGGCGTAGGCGGGGGTGAGGAGGCGCTCACCGGTGCGGGTGAGGGGGGCGTCGCCAGACGGGTCGTCGGCGAGGAGCTTCGCGATCCCGAAGTCGAGGAGCTTCACGACGGGCCCGTCGGCGGTGTCCGTCACCAGCACGTTGGAGGGCTTCAGGTCGCGGTGGACGACCAGGTTGCGGTGCGCGTAGCGGACGGCCTCGCAGACCTGGAGGAAGAGGTCGATGCGCTCGTCGACGGACAGCCCGTTCTCCTCGCAGTACGTGGTGAGGGGCGTTCCTTCGACGAACTCCATCACAAAGAAGGGCGTGCCGTCCTTCGTGGCGCCGGCGTCGAGGAGGCGGGCGATGCCGGGATGCTCGAGGCGACCGAGGACGCGCTGTTCGGCCAGGAAGCGGCGCAGGCGGTCGGCCGAGGGGAAGCGCTCGCGCAGCACCTTCACGGCAACGGTCGTCCCCAGGTCGTCGCGCTCCGCGCGGTACACCACCCCCATGCCGCCGCGCCCGATTTCGTCGGCGATGCGGTACGGGCCGATCTCCTGTCCCGTGATCGACCATGCCGCCGTCACGCGCTGTGCCCAGCCCGGGTCCGTGCGGAGAAGCGAATCGTCTACTTCGTCTGCTTCCAGAAGAAGCAAGACCTGTCGGATCAGCGCGTCATCGGGGCCGCAGGCGTCGCGGACGAAGGCGGTTCGGTCCTCGGGCGGTTGGTCGAGGGCGTCGTGAAAGATGCGGAGTACAGTGTCCCAGCGCTCGGGGGACAGGGGCACGTCGCCGGAAGACGCAGACCCGGAAGAGGCGGGGTCGGACATGGGGAGAGGGGCGGAGGGATGGACGGGTGGAGGGGAAATGGACGCGGGGAGGCTGTGGACGCGTGGGGGCTGTGGACGCTATGGACGCTTCGAAAACATCGGTAGGTGGAGTAGAAGAACGGTACCGC
>CAKZLV010000013.1 GCA_937127285.1 uncultured Bacteroidota bacterium | reverse complement strand
CGGCGTCTGGGCCTCGAAGAAGAGATCCGCCGGCCCCCCGATCTGGAAGGTCGTGTAGGGAGCGAGGAGGACATCCTCCTGCAGCCGGTCGGTCGGAAGGGCGTTCCTGAGAGAAGAGACCTCGGCGTACGTAAGATTAGTCATTCGGGTGGGGAAGACGGTCGTGAGGAGCGGGATGTGTTGAAGGAGTGATGTTTGGCAAGGTACAAGCGGCAAGGAATCGTAGAGTTGAGTGACGCTAATGTTGCTCTGCAATGGGGCCGTAAATGAGGCGTCCGGGTAGATGAGCTGGAGACTCTCAATATCTGTCCGTGGATAAGACGCTCGCTCCTGCTGAGAAAAGCTAGATCAGTGACCGGGGGACGTACACGTCCTCTCCGATTCAGCGGAGAGACAATTCTTTGGATGAAGAGGGCGAAAAGAAGAGCAATAAAAATAATTGTGGAGCTCTTATGTATCTGATCGTTCTCGCAACCTCTCTTCCTGCAAGGGTAAAGCCGTGTACCAAAACGGCGCACCAAAAAAAACGCCAAAGATGGATTCCCCGCTGCGCCACTTCTTTTAAAACTTCCTTATAGCTTCCTCCTCGCACGTTGCGTTAAGATCGCATAATCATTTTACACGGGGCAAACGCCGGAAAGGGTACAGACTGGTGAAGTCGGTCGGCCGCATCCAGGTCGTCGGCAGGTTGGCGCAGAGGCGGCTTTGTCATGTGCCATCTCGTCTTCGGAACGGGCCCGTGCGTGCTCCTCAGTCGATCTACACTTCCTGAAGTGTAACGGCAGAAATCGATTACCGGAAAATCGCTATGTACTGGTTATGAAACGATTGGTAAGGTACCTATTCGGCGGGTTGCTGATACTTCTCGTGTCACCAACAACAGCCATAGCTCAGCAGGGAGCGGTTGAAGGCCTCGTCACTGATTCCAAAACGCAGGAAGCTCTTCCTGGGGCTAACGTCCAACTGGTCGAGATCCGTCGAGGAGCGGCAACCAGCGTCGACGGTACGTTCGAAATCACGCAGGTACCAGCCGGAATGTATACCCTGCGTGTTTCCTTCATTGGCTATAAAGCATCGACGCAGAGTGTTGAGGTCACGGCTGGAGAAACCACGACGGCAGACGTCACATTGGAGCCCGACCTTACAGGACTCGAAGAGATTGTCGTAACGGGCCTGGCGACGCAAAGCTTGAAAACGGAAACGAGCGTCGCCGTTTCCCGGGTCAACGCGGCGCAATTGACAGACGACAATAGTTACCAGTCGATCGACCAACTCATCGGCGGAAATGCGCCCGGCGTGAGCGCCTCCGCCTCATCCGGCAACGTCGGTTCGGGGGTTCGCTTCCGCGTTCGCGGTGGTGGAGGCCTTAACGGCGACGGCCAGCCGGTCATCTATATTGACGGAGTACGGATCGACAATGAAGAGGTTGTCGGCTTCGGCGCGGGCGGACAGGGAACCTCTGCCCTTGCAGATCTTGACCCGGAGAATATCGAGTCCATTGAGATCTTAAAAGGGTCGGCGTCGACAGCGATTTATGGAACGGAGGGATCCGAGGGGGTCGTTCTGATCACAACGAAAAACGGTCAGCCTGGTCAAGACTTCTCTGTGCAGTACAAGCAGACGCTCGGCTTCAGCCAAGAGGTGCGAGACTACGACGCAGACCGCTTCATCTCGGCCGATGCCGTGAACGCGCTGTGGCAGGATCCGGAAGATGCAACGCAGTGGGAGACTGCTGTTACCGCGTCCGGGTCGGCTGGAGGGGTGAATTACCTCGGCTCCATCACTCACCGTGTCGATAACGGAATTATTCCAAACAACCGTGGAGAGCGTACGAACTTTCGGGCGAATTTCGAAGCCCTTCCCTCCGAAGAGGTGTCGCTGCGCGGTTCGGCCTCATATACGCTAAATGACCTGCAGCGGCCGGACAACGACAACAATATTTTCGGCTTTCTCGGTAATACGCTCCTTGCACCGGGAGGGCAGCCGTACTTCTTCACGGACAGCACGTCGGTCACGCTAATCAACGACGTGCAGAATGTGCAGCGCTTCATCGGGTCCTTCACTGCGAGCTACTCGCCTCGGTGGTTGGACGGCCTCCAGCTCCGTGGCACCGGTGGCTATGATGTCTCCAGTCGCCGCCAGGATCGCAACTTTCCCGTGGAGGGAAGCTACAGTGGGGTCACAGATGGCGAACGCAATAGCTTTGTCCGAAATAACCGCCGGTACAATCTGGACGGAAGTGCACGTTACTCCTATGAGCTTCGTCCCGATCTCTCGGCGAGCACCATCGTCGGCGGGCAGGCGCTCCAAGTTCGCACACGGACGTTCTTCGGGACTGCGCAGGAGTTTAACACCGGGCTGATTACGAACATCGGGTCCGGAGCAAACCTGATAAGCATCGACGAAGATTTCCTTAACACGCGGCAAGCAGGTCTTTTTGCGCAGCAAGAGTTCAGTCTCCTGGACACCTATTCTCTTTCGGCAACGATTCGACGGGATTATGCTTCGCTGGTCGGTGAGGACGCGTCGGCGATCTGGTATCCCAGCGTCCAAGGGAACGTTCGCCTCAACCAGTTCGGCTTTGTTCCAGACGCGTTCGACCTTCTCAAGCTGCGAGCCGCTTACGGAGAGTCGGGAGAGCTACCGGCCCTGGTAGATGTTCAGGCGCTGCGCTTTCAGGCGGAGGCGTCCGGGTCGGGACCTGGAGCAACGATCAGCTCTGTCGGAGATG
Organism: uncultured Bacteroidota bacterium; assembly: GCA_937127285.1. GTDB lineage: Bacteria > Bacteroidota > Rhodothermia > Rhodothermales > Salinibacteraceae > CAKZLV01. Next base: position 14,990 of record CAKZLV010000013.1, on the reverse strand, counting down.
TGGGGCTGGAACCGGAGCGCGTGCGGGAGTTCGAAGTTGGCGTTGACGCTTCCCTTTTCGATCGGTATTCGCTGGAGGCGACCTATTATCGTCAATTCACCAGCAACACGATCATCGACTTCCAACCCTCTCCGTCCACGGGGTTCGGCCAAGAGGTTGTACCTCGCAACGCCGGGGATGTCCTGAACCAGGGTCTCGAACTGGGGATTGGCCTCACGCCGTATCGGACGTCGCGGCACCAGATTGACATCGACCTGAACTACTCGTATCGGACGACGGAGGTGCAGGATCTCGGCGGTGCTCCGCCGATTGCGGGTCCCTTCGACCTCAACTACCAGGTCGAGGGCGAGCCCAAGAATGTGTTCTACACGTTCGAGGTGCTAGGTGCCCAGTTCGACGAGGCCGGCAACTATCTCGGTCCTCGGTTGCTCCGAGATGAGGCCGGGGAACTCATCCGCACCGCGCAGGGCGCTCCGGCGCCGGATCACTTCGGTGGCCTTCGATTGAATGTGCGTCTATTCCGCAATCTGAATATCTCTGGATTTGCCGAATACCAACTCGGGCAGCAGGTTTTCAACAACACCGAACTGTTCGCAGCTGACTTCGGAAACAGCAAGCGTCGGAGTGATTTGCAGACCCGCCTCTCCGAGCTGGAGCCGGGAACCGACGCATACCGAGAAACGGCTACACAACTGGCTTTCACAAATCCGGATTTCGATGGGAATTACATCGAGGATGCCAATTGGCTGAAGATCCGTGAGATTTCTGTCCGCTACGACTTTAGCGATCTCCTTCAGCGCGCTGGTGTCCGGCCGGTTCGAGATCTCAGCCTCGCCCTGGCCGGTCGCAATCTGTTCACGTTCACCGAATACAGTGGACCGGATCCGGAGGTGAATTTTGATGGGGCCCGGGGTCAGATTCAGGGACAGGATTTTCTCACCCTGCAAACGTCCCGGCAGTTCTCACTCATTCTTGCCCTGGGGTTCTAACTCTGTGTACCGCGATCTAGGAGGAATGGGCGGCTCGTTTCGGACCTACGTCCTTTACGGATCCGACTGTCCAACCAGGGCCGCCCAACTCCTCGATCGACATTTCTCTCCCGAACTGTGACCGCCCTGAGTTCCGTCTATCTACGTGATAACCATGAAGAAAAGATACCTGCTTCTCCCGGCCCTGCTGCTTCTCGTACTCTTGCCGGCCTGCGACTCCTTCGTCGAGAGCGTTGACCAGCCCGTCGACTCAGCTGACGATGAGGCGCTCAACAACCCAAATGAATTGGACTTCGTCATCAACGGCGCCTACGTCGAGTTTAACGAGACGCATGACCTTATCACGGTCGCTGCGGATCTTCTGTCCGATCAGTTCCGGTTTGGGACCAACGGAGATGCCACATTTCCAACCTATCGCCGAATTGACTCGGGTATACCCGAACTGAACGATAATACCGTGGACGGTGCCTTCAACGCGCTAGGGCAGTTTCGTTTTCTATCGGACCGGATTGTGGATCGTGTCGCCGCGATCGATCAGATCGACGGGGGATTCGATGCCGCACCGGTGAGCCGGAACGAGGCGCTCTACCAGTCAAACCTTCTCGGCGGTATCGCGCGGTATTTCTACGCGAGTTACTTCGGTTTGAATCCTCGAGAGGGGGGTGGCGTCATCGAACAAAGCGCATTCATCCCAGAAGCGGCGATGTACGACTCCAGTCGTGCCAAGTTGAATGAGGCGCTTGCCCTTGCTGATCAGTTTGAGGCGAGTGGTAACGTTCCGTCTACCGGAGACGGGGCCACTCGCGTTCGGCTCATTAACTCTCTGATCGCACGGACACACCTGAACCAGAATAACTTCGCGCAGGCAGCAACCTTTGCTGTGAATGGACTTCAAGAGGGCGACGGCCCGCTTTTTACGCTTCACAACACGCAATCCCCCAACGAGTGGTGGGTGCAGGCGGGAATTGGAAGGACGCAGTCCGTCGTGCAAGATAACACCCTAAACCTTGACGTACCGGCACCGCCATTTGGCATCGAAGGGTTCCGATCCTTCCCCACCATCGTGGAGAACGAGCCCCAAGAGCTAAATCGGGTTCCCTTGGGAGGAATGCTGAGCAACGGAGTTCCGGTCGCCCGGGATTCTGCTGATGCGATTGAATTTCTGCAAGAGAAGTATCCGGAGCAGGAGTCCCCCATCCGTGTCATCTCTTGGCAAGAGAACTACCTCATCCTGGCCGAGGCAGCCATCCGTGGAGAAGACATCAGCGCAGCGGCTGCGAACGGTATTCCCACGACTGCCCTCGAATTGGTTAATGCGGTTCGCGCAAGTTACGGAATCGATCCGCTTGGCAGCATCGATCTCGCAGGGGTCGTCGCGGAACGGGACAAGGAACTCTTTGCAGAAGGAGCCCGCCTGATCGACCAGCGCCGGATCGATGATTCGATTCTCCCATGGCACCTACCTGAGCAGGTGGGAACGCAGCAAACGTGGCAATATCTACCGATTACCCAGCAGGAGCGGAATGACAATCCGAACCTGTAGGATAATTTCTGCTGCCCGAGGATGAGGTCTGCCTCGGGTAGTCCATGGCTGCTGTGCCATCCATTCCCTGTCCTTCGAATAGGAGGGCGGCTCCAAATGGGGCCGCCCTTTCTCGTTGTAAGATGCTCACGTGTGTATCGGTACCGTATGTGGCACATCTCGGCCTCTATGTAGTAACTATGAATGATGTTGATCGTGATGAATCACCGCTGCATCATCCGGTTGTTGGACGCTTCGAAACACTGCGCTTCGAAACATGGATGCGCCCGACCATAGACTCACTAAACTCGTTGTAGCGCAACGCCCGTCCGATGCTTCCCGTTGGTTCATGTTCTAGCCTCGGCTTTATCTACTTCCTTCTTCTGGCTGCCCCATGCGTCGGTTTCAATGTCCATGGTGCGGCGGCCCAAGACTGGATCGTCACGGAGCCCCTCGACGTGAGAGAAGCGATCCAGCGTGCTGAGGCCGCGCTGGAGAGGGGAGACGCTCGCATCGCGGTGCAGATTCTTGAAGAGGTAACTTCATCCGGCGTCCAGGTGCACCATACAGACCCCAAAACCAATGCGGCGGTACGCTATCATCTTGGCGTAGCCTACCGTGCTGACGGTCGACCACGAAAAGCACTCCACGTCTGGGAGGATGCGCTGTCGAGGGTCCTACCGGAAGCGGCTAGTCGGTCGGTTCTCCCCATCGCTGTTCGACTGAAAGATGCCTACGTTCGAACAGCGGTGGGGTCGAACAGCAGCCGAGAGCGAGAGCGGGCAATACACTACTACCTCAACCTTCTCGCTTGCGCCGGATCGGGTTTCGCCGATCGCTCCGATATTCTCCACCGACATCTCCGGCAAGTAGCGGTTGTACTTCCCGATCCGATTCAGCGACGAACTGGCCTCCGAGTAACACCGGCGATGGATGTCCGCGTCGAACCGACGGCGGATGCAGGTTCCTTGCTCGTAGCCTGGTGGCGTGCACAAGACCTTCTTCCTGCAACGCCGGAGAATGAGCGGCTGGAAGAGCACCTTCTCCGGGTTACCCACGCTGAAGCCGAATTTCAGCACAATGAAGCAGTTGATGCACGGGGTCTCGTCTATATACGGTTCGGTCTTCCAACGCGGACGACCAGTGTCAATTTCGACAATCCCCATTTCTGGGACCGCGTCATTCGCAGAAATCCTACTCTCTCACGGTTCGATTTCCCCGACAATGAGTTCTGGATCTACGATGAACTCGGCTCGGCGGCGTATTATCTGTTCATCGAAGAAGGAAATGGAAGTTATCGAGTCGGAGATACGAAAGATCTGTTTCCGTCAACGTTAAGGCACGGCCTGTCGTCTGTCGGTCGTGGGTATCGGAAGGCATATTCGCTGATGCACACGATGGAACTCGTGTATCGGCAACTCGGCCTTCATCACGGATCGTTTTTGGAGCGCTATGCGGAGTCGACGAATGCCGCCGCCCAGTTGGACATACAGGCATTTGCCGGCGGGCCGGTAAGCGTCAACGGGCAAAACGCGTTTGAATACAGCCAATCGTTCCTCTCACAACTAGAACAGGCAGATGCGGACCATCGAGCCGACCGGGAAGAGCAAGTTCCGCCGTTTTCTTCGGATTTGCTCGAATCTACGCCTCCGCTACACGTCCATGTGCGCCACGCGCGATTTTTGGATCCCGACGGAACGACGCGGACCGAAGTATACTGGACCGTAGGTGTAGAAGCTCTCGTTCCAGAGGAGCCGGCTCGTGGAACCAGTAAAGATCACTATGGCCTTGTTAGCTCCGCTGTTCAGAAGACGGAGGATTATGAAACGCGGTTAGTCGACCAAACCGTCCGTACAGTTCGACCGGATCGGTACGAAGCAAATGGGGTCCTGAGGCCGCATACGCATATTCTGACCGGGTGTACGGACACCTACCACATCGCCGTCCAGTGGGATCATCACCGTCTGGAGAAGGGACGTTCGCAGGACACTGGACCTCTTATCAAACGAAACGTATATCGCGTTGACTCACTTCGCGCGCTACCGGACGCAGATCAAAACTTGGTCGTAAGTGACTTAAAGCCGCTTACGTTGTCTAACGAGCACCCTCCAGATTTCACACCAGATCTTGCCGACGCAATCCCATATCCATTTGCCCATCTGAATCCTCGAACGCCGCTCGCCCTCTATTTCGAGGCCTATAATCTCCAATTCGATGCGTCTGATCGAACTCAGTATACTGTTGCGTACGAAGTCCGCGCCCGAGATGAAAAGCGAGGACTGTGGCAGCGGATCTTCGGAGGGCAAAACGAACAGGTAACGGCTACGGAAGTGACGTATACCGGCAATTCGGCTACGGTTCGGGAATACATATTCATTGAGCAGGCAGACTGGAATGCCAGTCAACAATACGAACACATAGAGATAAGTGTAAAATTCACTGATGAGGTTACAGGTCAAACCTACTCAAGGTCTATTCAATTTGTAGTTGATCAATCGAGCGACGACTACCCGCGAAAGCCTTGAGGCGGAGGATTCGTGTCGCTTTTCCGCTCCGGCGATCGCGAGCGCACCACCATCACAACAACGATGCAAGGCACGAGCCGCACAGCGGAGGAGCACATCGTAATCGACCTGGGGGAGTGGGAGATTGAGCAGCAAGCCGACCTCACCGTGACCGTCCGCGTCATCGATGAAACCACGGACGCCGCCGTTGAACGCGCCGTCGACTTCCGGTTGGCGGCCCCGTAAACGGAAAGAATTGCGTGGCGAGTTGTACAGGCTTCGGCACGGGGTCCGAAGAAGTCGGCGCCGCAGGCATCCGAGAAGCACGAGCAACGAGTCAAGGAACGAAAGCGAAGAGATGGCTGATACACAGACGGAAACCGGCCCGGGATCGGCCGACTTCTACGAACGCGTCTGGGACGTCGTCGCCGAGATTCCGGCCGGCCGCGTCACCACCTACGGCGATATCGCCGAGTACCTGGGCCGCCGCGGCGCTGCGCGGATGGTGGGCTGGGCCCTGAACGCGGCGGTCGGCTCCGGCCTTCCCTGCCACCGCGTCGTCAACCGCAACGGCCGCCTCACCGGCAAGCGCCACTTCGAAACGCCCACCGTCATGGAGGAGCGCCTCCGGAGCGAGGGGGTTGCCTTCGTCGACGACGATCGGGTGGCCCTCGACGAACACCGCTGGAAACCGCTCGAAGCGCTGGAGCGGGGGTAGGGGGGACATTGGTCACTGGACATTGGTCACTGGACAATGGGCATTGCACAATGGTAATTGCACATTTGTCATTGGACAATGGTCATGGGTCACTGGGTACGGGGCAGGCCGCAGTTGACAATCGGCCAGGTCCAATCGGCCAGGTCCAATCGGCAGTTGACGATTTGCAATTGACAATTTCCAATTGGCACGTCCCGGCACCGATCAGCCGTCCTCTTCAATGAGCCCGTCGAGTTCCTCCCAGAAGCCGGGAAACGACACCCGGGCGCAGCCGGCGTCGTGAATGGTCGTTTCGCCGTGGGCGACGAGACCGGCAACGCCCATCGCCATCGCAATGCGGTGGTCGCCGAAGCTGTCGACGTCGGTGCCCAGGAGATTCGGGCCGCGACCTTCGATCGTGAGGCCGTCCTCGTGCTCTTCCACCTCGGCCCCGAGAGCGCGCAGGTTCTCGGTGATGGCATGCAGCCGGTCCGTTTCCTTGACGCGCAGCTCTTCGGCGTCGCGAATCTCGGACGTGCCCTCGGCGCAGGCCGCCGCCACGGCGATGACGGGAATCTCGTCGATGAGGTTCGGAATGGCGCGTCCGCCCACCTCGACGGCCTCCAGGTCGGCAGAACGAACCACGATGTCACCGATCGGCTCACCACCCTCGACGCGCTCATTCGACACCGTCAGATCGGCGCCCATGCCGCGCAGCACGTCGAGCAGCGCCGTTCGCGAGGGATTCAGGCCGACGTTCTCGAGCGTGATCTCGCTGTCCGGCACCAGCGTCGCCGCCACGATGAGAAACGCCGCCCCTGAAAAGTCTCCGGGCACCGACCACGTCTGAGGCTCGACGGACGTGCCGCCCTCGACGAGGATGTGGCGGTCGCCCCCCACTTCTTGAATCGGCAGGTCGAGCATGCGCTCGGTGTGGTCGCGCGCGGGTGCGGGCTCGATGACTTCTGTCGTCCCTTCCGCAAACAGGCCGGCCAGCAGCACGCACGATTTCACCTGGGCCGACGCCACCGGCAGCCGGTAGTCCATCGACCGCAGGCCCGACTCCGGCGCTCGGATTCGGATCGGTGCGTGGCCGTCGACGAGCGAAACGCGCCCCCCCATCGCGTTGAGCGGGTCGGCAATGCGGTCCATCGGACGCTGCTGCAACGACTCGTCGCCCGTCAGCACCGATCCGAACGGCTGCCCGGCCAGAATCCCGGCCAGAAGCCGCATCGTCGTGCCCGAGTTGCCGCAGTCCAGCGGCTGAGACGGCGGCCGAAGCCCCTCCAGACCGCCGCCCCGCACCACCATCGTCCCGTTCTCGTCCCGCTTCGCCCGCGCGCCGAGTTGCCGGACGCAGGCGAGCGTCGACTGCGGGTCGGCCGAGTCGGGGAAGTTGCGGATGCGCGACCGACCGTCCGCAAGCGCCGAAAGAAGAGCGGCCCGGTGCGAGATGGATTTGTCGGCGGGAAGCGCCGGCGTTCCGCGAAGAGACGACGCCTGAGAAACCGTTTGATTCATGGACAGCAACGGGTTGAGGAGGGAGTCAATGCACCTGTAGGATAGCGTTCCGCCCGCCGAAATGCGAAGAAGGGGGGATGGAGGATGGAGGGTGGAGGATGGAGGGTGGAGGATGGAGGGGAGAGAGTGGAGGATCGGTTCCGTCAACGTCCAACGTTCAACGTCCCAACGTTCAACGTCCCAACGCACACCGTCCCAACGCACACCGTCCGGTCGAACTCACGCTGGCTCGGGATGTACCAGAAAAAGAATGAGCCCGACGACTCCAGTTGCTTATGCACACGCTGATTTGGACGCTGCTTCGCATTCCGCGGTGGATTCTGATGGGAGGGGTGCGCGCCTACCAGCTCATTATCTCCCCGCACTTTCCGTCCACCTGCCGTTACCACCCGACGTGCTCCGCCTACGCGCTGGAGGCGTTTCGGGAGTACGGGGCGATCAAGGGCCTCGTCCTCACCGTGCACCGTCTCGGGCGCTGCCATCCCTGGGGCGGACACGGCTACGACCCGCCGCGCTGGTTCGGGGAAGACGAGTTCGGAGGCGAGACGGATGCGGACGACGATGCGCCCGAACCGACTCCTGCGGACAAGCCGTCCGCTGCCAACCGTGCTGCCTCGGCGCCTGCCGAAACCGAGCCGGCCGACCGTATCGACTCTCCCGTCACCTGACCCTTTCTCTATGTCTGACCTGTTCGATGTCGTCACCTTCAATGACAACGGGCTCGTTCCCGCGATCGTCCAGGATGCAGAAACGGACGAGGTGTTGATGATGGCCTACATGACGGCCGATACGCTCGAAAAAACCCTGGCGACCGGGCGGATGACCTACTGGAGCCGCTCGCGGCAGGAGGAGTGGGTGAAGGGACAAACGAGCGGCCACGTGCAGCACCTGCGGGAGGCGCGCATCGACTGCGACGGCGACACGCTGCTCTTTCGCGTCGACCAGGAAGGAGGCGCCTGCCACACCGGATACCGGTCGTGCTTCTTCCGGCGCATCGGCGGAACCGGGGAAAGCCTCGAAGACGACGGAACGCAGGTCTTCGACCCGGCCGAGGTGTACGAGTAAGGCGCCTCCCTGAACGTCCGCCCCGCTCCTGCTCGCGCGAGCCCGTCCGCGCACGAACCATCCGCGCACGAACGCATCCACTGTGATGGCAGATGCTGAGCCGACCGCATATCCTCCGGCACCCTGGGAGCAGGCCAAGCGGATCGTCGTGGGCGTTCTCGCCTGCGAAGCCGTTGGGCTGCTCGGCGGATGGGTCACGCGAACCTCCGTCGACACGTGGTATCCGACCCTTGCCAAACCGTGGTTCACACCGCCCGACTGGCTGTTTCCCCCGGTCTGGACGCTGCTGTACGCGCTGATGGGCGCGGCGGCCGCGCTGGTCTGGATGGCGGAGCCCGTCTCGCGCCGGCGCCGCCGGTGGGCGATGGGGGTGTTCGGCGCTCAGCTCGGGCTCAACCTCGCCTGGTCGAGCGTCTTCTTCGGGCTGCAAACCGTCGACGGCGGCTTGATCGTCATCGTCCCGCTCTGGATCTCGATTGTCTGGACGATGGAGCGGTTCGCCCGGATCCGGTCGGTCGCCGCCTGGCTTCTCGCCCCGTACCTCGCCTGGGTGAGCTACGCGGCCGCGCTCAATATCGCCCTCGTGCAGTTGAACGGCTGAGCCGACGAGAGGGTTAGGAAACCTGACCGGCGGGTTGGCGCGGGGAGGCATCGGGAGAGGCGGGCTGTGCCGCCGTGGCTTCGATGCGACGCCCCAGCGCATCCAGCATTCCGGAAAAAAGAAGCCGGTGGGGGAGGGCGATGAGGTTCCAGTAGATCGTCCCCCACAGGCCCTTCGGTTCGAAGAAGACGGTCTGGGTGACCGCTGTGGATGCGGCGTCCTCTTCCGACGGGGCAACGTCGAACTGCATCCACGCCCGCCCCGGCAGGCGCATCTCCGCCCGGAGCCGGAGCATCGAGTGGGCGTCCGACTCCTCGATCGACTCCACCCGCCAGAAGTCGACCGCATCCCCGACGCGCACGTCGGTTCGGCTGCGTCGCCCCTTTCGAAACCCGACGCCGCCGAAGATCTGATCCACCCATCCCCGCAGGCGCCACAGCACGTCGGCGTAGAGCCAGCCCGTATCTCCGCCCAGCTGTTTCACGACCGAGAACGCATCGTCGGGGGAGGCGGGCACCGTGATCTGGCGCGTCTCCCGGTACAAGCCCTCCGTCGTGTCGAGGCTCGACACCATCTCCTGCGGATGCGCCCGCCCCGCCTCGGCGGCAGACGAGACGGCGCTGTTCCAGACGGTCGGGATCTCGTTCGACTCGGTGCGTCGAAGCGCCAGCCGCACGGCGGTTTCGAACGCGATCGGGTCGACGTCGGGGAACAGCCGCTTCGCCTTCGACGGGTCCTCCACGACCACCTCGTTGTCCAGCCCCTCGATGAGCGGGCGGGCAACGTGATTGGGAACGGGCGTGACCAGCCCGACCCAGTGGGAGGAGAGGCGAGGGGTCAGGAACGGAACGTTGATGATCGTCCGGTCGAGGTCGCGCACCTTCGCGTACGTTTCAAACATCTCGCGGTAGGTGAGCACGTCCGAGCCCCCGATCTCGACAATCTCGCCGCGGCTCTCCGGCACCTCCAGGGCGGTGATCAGGTACTGAAGCACGTTGCGGATGGCGATCGGCTGGGTGGGCGTGTGCACCCATTTCGGGCAGATCATCACCGGCACCCGCTCGGTGAGGTAGCGGACCAGCTCGAAGGACAGGCTGCCGGAGCCGACGATCTGGGCCGCCCGAAACTCGGTAACGGGGATGGGCCCCTCGCGCAGAACGTCGCCCGTCTCGATGCGGCTTCGCAGGTGCTTCGAGGCTCGATCGCCCTTCGGACGCATCCCGCCGAGGTAGAGGATCCGGTCCACTCCTTTTGCTTCAGCCGCCCGGCGGAAGTTGGCCGCCGCCCGTCGGTCGCGCTCGGCGAAATCCTCGTCGCTGCCCAGCGAGTGAATCAGGTAGTAGGCGGCGTCGACCCCCTCCATCGCCGGCGGAAGGGTGTCGCCTTCCAGCGCATCGCCCACGGCCACCTCGACCCGCTCGCCCCAGGGCTGCGCGCGCAGGCGGCGCTCGTCTCGAACGAAGCATCGAACCGTGTACCCGCGCTCCAGCAGGTGCGGGACGAGGCGCCCGCCGACGTAGCCGGTGGCGCCGCTGACGAGAACGGTGGAGGACGACGGGACAGACGCAGAGGCAGTCATGGGGCGGTCAGGGTGTGCTGGGCGACGCGCCGATCAGACTCGTCGGGGCGTCTTCAGCAGCCGGTGAACAGGCAGCAACAAGGAAACCCAGGGAGATCCCCGGGGAACGCACACGGACGGGATTTGCATTCGTGTTTGCATGATCCCGACTATTAGGTACGGGTTGTCCCTCCGACGGTTTACCCGAAAGGACCAGCACCCGGAACGAAATCGATGCCGCCGGCGGCGATAACGAAAATATTCCATCGCTTCTGGACCACGGCGCGGACTCGTTCTTCCAAATGGGTGCGCGAATCGGGCCGCACACCAGCACGTCGGTCGGATTCCTCGCGCGGAGGCACCCGTCACAGACACGACCCTTCTCCACAGACGCTCATCAACGCACCACTCTCCTATGGCTGACAACGAAGACACCCGAACCTGGCCCGAACTGGCCATCGGTCTCTACGACAAACTGACCGGCCGCGGCGCCGAGATCACCTACGACTTCGAAGACTTCGATCTCTACGTGCCCAGCAAAGCCGGCGAGGGCGCCGAGTACGCCCACTGGAAGATGAACGGCATTCTGAAAATTCGGACGAAGGAAGAGTAGAGCTTGTCCGGCGAAGCCGCCCGCCGTTTCCGGTTCGGAGACGGCAACCGGCCGGCTCCGCATCTTCCCTCACTTGTCAGGTGCCGTCAGGCCGGGCACGTCCGCTTGTGTCCCGGCCTGTGCGGTGCATGGCGCAAGTCGACCGCCCCATGGCTCTACCTCTCGAAGTTCTCGCCGACCTGCACCTCGCCGTCGACGGGGAGGACATCCAAATCCGCGGCGACGGCGACCGCATCGTCGTCGACCTGCCCACTCTGCGCGCCGGTCGCCGGCTGCTCACGCACGGACCGCTCGCCACGGGCGACCGGGAACGAGGCCTTCGGCGCGTCAACGAAGCCCTCCGTATCGCCGGCATCACGGTGGACGTTCGCCTGCACGGCGACACAATTGCCCGGGTCGGTGCCGACGCACAGCCCAGCGGGTTCGCGCGGCTTCTTCGACTCGGCGACGTGGAGGTCCGCCCGGCACAGCCGTTGAAGACGGAAGCTCGCCGCCGCCCCCTGCTCACCGCTGCAGTGGTAACCGCCCTCGCGGCTCTTCTGTCCTGGCTCCTTTTTCGCTCGTCGGACGACGACTAAGCCCGCCGACACCGGCCGGATCTCGGTGCCCGCCCCGTTGGTGGCCGCCCCGTTGGTACCCGTCCCGCTGGTACTTGTCCGTTCGGTGCCCGCCTCGTTCCCTGCGCCCCGGTCGCGCTCCACCTCCCCGCCCTGTCCACCGCTTCCGCCGCCCTCGCCACCCCCCGGTGGTAGAGGGCTTTTTTGCTGAATGCGGGAGCCGGCCGTGCAACCGCAGGCCCACCGGCCGGGCACCGGGCCGCTCCTCAAACCGCCGCCCGTTCCCCCCGATCGAACCGGACGGAAACGCTGCGTCTGGGATGGTCGTTGATGCAGTCCCCGCACACGGCACGTCCGTCCTCCTCTCCGACTGCAGCCCGTCCCGATGAAAAATCTGAAGATCGGGTCCGTCGCCGGGATCGGCATCTACCTGCACTGGACCTTCCTCCTCCTCGTCGCGGCCATCTTCGGCTTTTACTACTGGCAGAGCCAGAGCCTCTCGGCGGCCCTGGTCGGCATGGGCCTCATCCTGGCCGTGTTCGTGTGCGTGATTTTGCACGAACTCGGCCACTCGCTCACCGCGCGCGCCTTCGACGTGCCCACCGAGAGCATCACCCTCTACCCGATCGGCGGACTGGCCCGACTGGAGCGCATGCCGTCCGAGCCGATGAAGGAGTTCTGGATCGCCGTAGCCGGGCCGGCCGTCAATGTGGCCATTGCGCTGGCGCTGGCCGTCGTCCTCGCCGCCACGGGGGGATCGTTCTCGCCGGATACGCTCAGCAATCCCGGCGGCAACGTCCTGGGAACGCTCCTGTGGATTAACCTCGCCCTGGCCGGTTTCAACCTGCTTCCCGCCTTTCCCATGGACGGCGGGCGCGTGCTGCGCGCGCTCCTGGCCCTGAAAAAGCCCTATGCCCAGGCCACCAAAACCGCCGCCTCCATCGGGCAGGGCATGGCGGTGCTGTTCGGGCTCTTCGGCCTGCTGTCCATGAACCCGATCCTGCTGTTCATCGCCCTCTTCGTCTACGTCGGCGCCCAGCAAGAGTCGCAGCAGGCCCTCTTTCGCTCGCTGACGGAGGACACCCGCGTGCGAGACGCCATGATGACCCGCTTCGTCGTTCTCTCTCCCGGCGACACCCTCGGCGACGCCGTCGACGAGCTGCTGGCCGGGACGGATCACGACTTTCCCGTCGTAGAAGACGAGCACCTGATCGGCCTGCTGCGGCGCAAGGAGCTGATCCAGGCCCTGTCCACGCACGCGCGCTCGACCCCGGTCGGGGAGATCGCCGGGCGATCGTGCCTGACGATCGGGCCCGACGCACCGCTGGAAACGGCCTTCCGACAGATGAAGGAACAGAGCTGCTCGACCGTTCCCGTCCTCCGCGACGATGACCTCGTCGGCCTCCTGACCCTCGAAAACGTGGGCGAGCTCGTCATGGTCTCGAGCGCGATGCAGCAAGCACAGCCCGATCGCATCACCCGCGAAGACATTCGCAAACACCTGCCCGCTCCCCCCAACGATGCTCCCCCCGCCCCGTCCGGTCCCGGACGCTGACGAGGTGGGGCGCGGACGAAGCGGGGCGCGGACGAGGCGAGGCGCGGACGGCCTCTCCAATCGTCAAGCGCTCTTGATGTGCGGAAGGCGCATTTCCGGTCGACATCGTCTAGATTACTTGTCCGGATTCGGTACCGGGAACGACCTCTCTGCGCCCCCCGCGTTCTCGGGCGACGTCACCGGATCGCCGCTGCTCTCCGTCGAACCACCCCCCTGATATGGACCGCCGGACGAAAATCGTATGTACGCTCGGGCCGGCTTCCACCGAGCCGGACGTGATCCGCCAGATGGTGGCGGCCGGTATGGATGTCGCCCGCATGAACTTCTCCCACGGCACCCACGAGGAGCACGCCGAGCGCATCCGGCGGGTGCGGGAGGCCGCCAAGGCGGAGGGCCGGCACGTCGCCATTCTGCAGGACCTGCAGGGCCCGAAGATCCGCGTCGGGGAGATGCAAGGCGGAAGCGTTCTGCTCCACGAAGGGGAGGAGGTCGTCATCACCACCACCCCGCTGGAGGAGGGGACTGCCGAGCGCGTGTACGTCGACTACGAAACCCTGCCGGAGGATGCAGAGGTCGGGGGGCGCATCCTTCTGGACGACGGCCTTCTGGAACTGGAAATCACCGGGATTCAGAACGGGGAACTCACCACCCGGGTCGTCGAAGGGGGGCCGCTTCGCTCTCGCAAGGGCGTCAACCTCCCCAACATTCGAACGTCGACGCCGTCGATGACCGAGAAGGATATCCGCGACCTCCAGTTCGGGCTGGAGCACGACGTCGACATCGTGGCGCTCTCGTTCGTCCGGGAGGCCTCGGACGTGAAAGACCTGAAGCACCGCATCGAGCAGGCCGGCAAGAACGCGTGGGTGGTGTCGAAGATCGAGAAGCCGGAGGCCGTGCGGAACATGGATGCCATCCTGGCGGAAACCGACGGCGTCATGGTGGCCCGCGGCGATCTCGGGATCGAGATGCCGATGGAAGAGGTGCCCAGCACACAGAAGCGCCTCATCCGGCAGAGCATGGAGCGCGCGCGTCCGGTCATCACGGCCACGCAAATGCTCGAAAGCATGGTCGAAAATCCGCGGCCGACCCGCGCGGAGGCGAGCGACGTCGCCAACGCCGTCCTCGACGGCAGCGATGCCGTGATGCTCTCGGCCGAAACCGCCGTCGGCCACGACCCCGTCCGCGTCGTGCAGGCGATGAGCAAGATCATCCGCCGGGCGGAGTCGCACTGGAATGCGTACCGGGAGTCGCTGGCCATGACGCCGGGGCGACTGGAGCGCACCGAAAGCGTCACGGAAAGCGTCAGCTTCACCGCCTGCCGCCTGGCCGAGCAGGTCAACGCCCAGGCCATCTGCTGCCTGACGAACTCGGGGACCACGGCGCGCAACATCGCCCGGCACCGCCCGAGCATGCCGATCTTCGCGTTTACAGACAACCGCAGCGTCGTCGGGGAACTGGGCGTGCTGTGGGGGACGCAGGCCTTCTACATCCCGTTTCAGCAAGACACCGACCAGGGGATCGCCCGCGTGCACAGCGTGCTGCACGACCACAACCTGCTCGACGCCGGCGACCACGTTGTGATCACCGCCGGAATGCCGCTTCCAGCGCGCGGCCGAACGAACATGGTTCACGTCTCCCGGCTGCAGTGAGGGAGGAGGGGAGAAAGGGGGGACGCTGTGAACGAGGCGTCCGGAGCGGCTGCAGCGGCAGTGGGCGGATGAGGGCATCCTGGCGCGTCCGCCGAGAAACACCCGTCCCGCAGCCGACCGCTGACCCCCTCCCCACACAAGCCCCACCCCCACAGCCCC
>CAKZLV010000012.1 GCA_937127285.1 uncultured Bacteroidota bacterium | reverse complement strand
CGGACGATCTTCGGCAACATCCGCGCCTTCGTTCGCTTTCTGCTGTCGTGCAACGTCGGCGAGGTGATGGTCGTCGGCACGGCGGCGTTCTCGGGGCTGCCGCTGCCAATTCTTCCCCTTCAGATTCTGTTTCTGAACCTGGTGACGGACGTGTTTCCGGCTCTCGCGCTGGGCATGGGAGAATCGGAGCGCGACGTGATGGAAGAGCCGCCGCGCCCGAAGAGCGAGCCGGTCCTGACGCGCCGCCACTGGGCCGGCATCGCCGGATACGGAGTCATCTTCACGGTTGCCGTGCTGAGCACGCTCCTCATCGCTCGCGACCTCCTCCACTTGTCCGGCACGCAGGGCGTGACGGTCTCCTTCCTCACGCTGGCATTCGGACAGCTCGTGCACGTTTTCAACATGCGGTCTCCGAGGTCCGGCCTCCTCCGCAACGTCGTTGTCGGAAACCGCTACGTCTGGGGGGCAATTCTGCTGTGCACGGGCCTGCTGCTCGCTGCCGTCCACATTCCCGTCCTCTCCGGCGTCCTGTCGCTCACGCCGCTTCCGGCCGAGGGATGGATGCTCGTCGGGGCGGGCAGTCTGTTTCCGCTCGGGGTGGGCCAGGCGGTGCTCGTCGCACGCGGATGGCGCCAGCAACGGCACGAACTGAGCCGGCGCGAACCGGCGCACAACGCCCAGACCGACGATCGCGGCAACGAGGACTGCGGCGACGAAGACTGCGGCGACGACCCAACGGGCAACAATCCACGGTAGGAAGGCAACAGAGCGGCTCGTTGAAGCGAAAGGATTGCTCGGCGAAGCCAAGGCAGCCTCCCGCCCCTGCTACCGAGTCAGCCCTTCCTGACCTGTTCCTGCATCACACGTCGATAATCAGACCGGGGTCGAATCGCGGGTTCTCTCCAGGATATCCCCGCGGATTGCAGACGACGCGCGTCGAGCCAATCCGGTAGTCGAAGGACCGGTGGACGTGGCCGTGGACCCAGAGGGCCGCTCCCGATTCGCGGACGACCTCCTCGCAGTCCGTGACGAAGGCGGCACTCGTGAGGGTCTCGGCATAGCGCGGGTCCATCGAGCGGGGCGAGGGGGCGTGGTGGGTGATCACCACGGTCGCGCGGACGCCGGGCGGAGACTCTCTGAACGCGCGCTGGAGCCAGGCGAGAGACCGGCGGTGCTCCGCGTCGGCGTCCCGGGGCCGGAAGGGGCGTGCCTCCCGCAGGAGATGGATGCGCCGGAAGTCGCCCACGTTGGCCCGACAGGCCCGCATCGCGGCGTCCCGTCGTTCCGGGAAGAGCCGAAATCCGGTCCAGAACGTGCACCCGAGAAAGCGGACGTCTCCGATGATGCAGGACTCTCGTTCCAGAAACCGGACGTTCGGGGTGCCGGCGGCGGCGACCTGCAGCTGCCGCTGCGTCGGTCTCAGGAGCGCGTCGTAGACCTCGTGGTTGCCGGCGACGGTGACGACGGGCGTCTCCGGAAAGGCCTGCCGGGCCCAGGGGATGGCGCTGGGGCCGTGGTGGATGTCGCCGGCCAAGACGACGGCATCGACATCCTCCCCTGCATCGTCGAGACCGGGGGGAGGGGGATGGTGCTGAAGGTGAAGGTCGCTCAGGATGCGAAGGCGCATGCAACGAGGAGGTGGAGAAGGAGAGCGGGACAGGACGGGAACGGAACGGCCTTCGAGATGTCTCCGACACGCTTGCAGAGGCCGGTTCGTCAACGAGACCGGTTCGTCAACGAGGTCGATTCATCACCGAAGGCGGCTCACCCTCGGGAGCTA
The DNA here is from genome assembly GCA_937127285.1 of uncultured Bacteroidota bacterium. Classification (GTDB taxonomy): domain Bacteria; phylum Bacteroidota; class Rhodothermia; order Rhodothermales; family Salinibacteraceae; genus CAKZLV01. The sequence goes on along the minus strand of CAKZLV010000012.1, from coordinate 15,918 downwards.
CTCGTCATCGCTTCCATTCGGAGCATCTCCTCTGCCGGCCGAGGAGTCCGGCCGGGCGGCCTCGATGCGGCTTTGGCCGGGAGCGACGATGGAGGCGCGGCTGGGATCGACGGATCGAATCCAGCGGTCGCGGCCGCCCGAAGCGCTGGGATGGCCTTCGTAGCCGCCGAAGATGCCGTCGAGGCGCCAGGCCTCCTCCACGATCAGCCCGCGCCAGTTGCCTTCGATCTGCAGCTTGCCGCGAACGATGAGGTGGCCGCCGGTGAAGATGTGCTCGTAGGCCGACCAGACCTGCGGGTAGACGATGCACTGGATGAAGGCGGTTTCGTCTTCGAGGGTGACGAAGGTGACCCCCTTGGCGGTGGAGGGGCGCTGGCGCAGGATGGCGAGCCCGGCAATCGTCAGGCGCGGCGGCGGGCCGCCGGAGCGAACCGGCACGTGGCGGCCGAAGCGATAGCAGGTTTCGACGGGCCGGATCTCCAGGTCCTGCAGCGCGCGACGGGCGAGGGTCATCGGATGGCGGCGGGCGGCCTGGTGGGTCTGCAGGTCCCAGGTCAGGCGCTCGGTGGGGTCGAGCTCCGGCAGGTCGGGCACGTCGGCCTCGCGAACGGCCGGCGTCTCGAAGAGGGTCGGCTGTTCGGCCACGCCGGGCGGGCCGAGGCGTTCGTGCAGGACGCCCACCTCCCAAAGCGCCCGCCGGCTCGATCCGGCCAGGACGTCGAGGGCGCCGCTCCGGGCGAGGGCGCGCAGGGCCTCGATGTCGAGGTCGACCCGCCGGTAGAGGTCCTCGACCGAGTCGAACGGGCCCTCCAGCCGCGCCCAGGCGATGTTCTGCGCCGCCTCCGCACTCACCGCCTGCACGGCCGTGAGCGGCTTGCGGATGGCCCACGCCGTGTCGTCTCCCGGCTCCAGGTCGAACCGCATTCCGGAGCGGTGGATGTCGGGGCCGCGAATCTCGATGCCGAAGCGCCGGGCTTCTTCTTCGAGGGTCATTTGCGAGTACATGCCCGGCCGGTGCTGCATCACCGCCGCGAGAAAAGCGGCCGGGTGGTGCGCCTTCAGGTAGGCGGACTGGTACACGGTCTTCGCAAACGCGGCGGCGTGGCTGCGGCAGAAGCCGTAGCCCACGAAACCGGACACCTTGTCGAAGACCTCGTGGGCGGTGTCCGGGTCGACGCCGTGGGTTTCGATCGCCCCCTCGACGAACTGGCTGCGCATGTTTTCCATCTCGCCGGGATCGCGAACGTCGGACATCAGGCTCCGGAAGTCGTCCGCTTCCTCCAGCGACATCCCGGCAAAGCGGTGCGCCACCTCCAGCACCTGTTCCTGAAACAGGATGATGCCGTAGGTATCCCGCAGAATCGGTTTCAGGGAGGGATGGTCGTAGCGGACGCGTTCCTGTCCGCGCCGCCGCCGCACGAACGGGTCGACCATGTTGCCCTGCAGGGGGCCGGGGCGGAAGAGGGCGACTTCGGTAATCAGGTCGTTGAAGGTCTCCGGCTGATGCTTCGCCAACAGGTGCAGCTGGCCCTGCGACTCGATCTGAAAGCAGCCGACCGTCCTCCCGGCGCGGATGAGGTTGAAGGTGCGGATGTCGTCCGGCGGCAGGTCGTCGGCGTCGAACGCGCTTTGTTCTTCCACCCGCCCGTCTCCGGCAGGCGATCCCGCGGGGCGGCCGTCCGCTTCCGGGATGCGCTCGTTTCGGTTGGTTGCGGAACGGTTGGCCTCATGTTGGTTGATCTCATGGCGGTCGATCTCGTGGCGGTTGATCATCTCCTCCGCCTCGCTGATGGTGGCGAGCATCCGCAGGCCGAGGACGTCGAATTTGACGAGGCCGAGGGCCTCGATGTCGTCCTTGTCGAACTGGGCCATGCGCACCCCGTTGGCCGACACCTCTACGGGCGTGTAGCGGGGCAGGGGCGTCTGTGAGAGGATCATTCCGCCGGAGTGCAGCCCCAGGTGGCGGGGGCACTCGTGCAGGGAGGCCGTCATCTGGATGAGCGTATGCACGAGCGGGCTGTCGCCGAGGTGGCGGCGGATGCGGTCCCGGTAGTCGACCACCTGATGGGCGTTGCGGCGCGGCACGTCGGCGGTGAGCGCATCGATCGTGTCCGGCGGCCAGCCGAGCGCCTTCGCCGTCTCCCGCAGGGCCGAGCGCAGGCGGTAGGTCACGACCGTCGCCGCCATGGCCGTCTGCTCGATCCCGAACCGTTCTTCCATCCACTGGATGACCTCGTCGCGGCGCTCCGAGTCGAAGTCGACGTCAATGTCGGGCGTTCCCTTGCGGCCCCGGTGCAGGAAGCGTTCGAACAGGAGGTTGTGTTCGATCGGGTCGACGCTCGTGATGCCGAGCAGGTAGGCGACGATCGAGTTGGCCGCCGAGCCGCGCCCGGCGCACCGGATGCCGCGCCGCCGGGCTTCCTGGATGATCTCGCGGACAACGAGGAAGAAGTCTTCGAGCTTCAGGTCGTGAATGGTGGAGAGTTCGTTTCGGACCTGGGTGCGCGCCTCGGCGCGGCGGCCGGAGGGGTACTTGTCGCGAAGGCCTTCCCGGCAGAGGTGGCGGAGCTGCTTCGGCGGGGAGCGGTCGGCGTCGTAGCGGGCGTCGGGGGTGCGGAGGGCGTCGGGAAGAAGGTCGACCGAGCAGGTCCGGGCGATGTCGGCGGCCCGGTCCCAGGCCGACGCATACGGGATCAGGCGCCGCATCGGGGCTTCGGAGCGAAGAAAGGCCTCCGCATTGTCCGGCCGGGCGGCGTGGGGATCGAAGACGGTGACCCCTTCCCGGATGCAGGTGAGGAGGTCGTAGCGCGGCTGGTCGCGTCGCCGGGCGTAGCGGACGTCGCCGGTGGCGGCGAGGGGAACGCCGGTCCGCTCCGAGAGCCGCTCCAGCTTGCGCATCCGCGCTTTGTCTCCCGGCGTCAGGTGGTTGGCGATCTCCAGGGAGAGCCGATCCCCGAAGATGCGCTCCAGGCGGCGGACCCACTGTGCGGCGGCTTCCGGGCGCCCGTCGTCGACGAGGCTCCAGAGGCGGCTCCCCGTCGTTCCGGTGAGGCAAAAGAGGTCGCCGCCGTACTCGCTCAGTTCGCCGAGGGTGGCCAGGGGGGCGTCCCGGTCGCGCAGGTGTGCTTCGGTGAGAATCCGGCAGAGGTGTGTGTAGCCCGTCCGCGAGGCTGCCAGAAGGACGAGCGGCGCCCCGGTCGCCGCTCCCTTCCCCGCCGCTCCGGCCGCCGCTTCGTCGCCGATCTCCGCCCGCGCAACCACGTCGACCTCCGCACCGATAATCGGCGTCACGCCCGCCTCCCGGCAGGCCTTCTGGAAGCGGACGGCCCCGTAGACGCCGTGCCGGTCCGTCAGCGCGAGGGCGGGAATCCCCAGGTCGGCCGCCCGCTCCGCCAGATCGGCGGGCGAGGATCCGCCGCGCTGAAAAGAAAACCAGCTTCGCACGTGCAGGTGAGGCAGCATGGGGCGCAGCGAGAAGGCAAACAGCCAGCGCAGGTTCAGTCCAGGTGGCGGGCCAGGGTCCACCGAGAGCCGGACCGGTACACGTCCACGACGCCGCGGTCGGTGTCGACCCGGTAGTAGACCCGGCGTACCGGTCCGTCGCGCGTCCACCACCGCGACTGCAGCACCCAGCACTCGATCACCGATTGGACCCGGTAGGTTCGGTTTCCGTGCACGATGCGGGTGGGAAACCCGTCGACGCACTGCACCTGGACGGGGGCGGAGCGCTGTTGCATGACCGGATGTCGAAAGAACGGGAGAGGAACGGGGAAGAGGTGTGGGCAAGCGGTCTCGGGGAGACGAGAGCGGCCGTGTGCCGAACGTCAGCCGGCGGTTTCGTAGCGGACCCGGTCTTCCGGAAAGACGCCGTCGGGGACGAGAACGGCGCGCTGGAGGACGCTGGGATACCGTTCGTGCACGGTTTCGACGGCTGTGCGAACGGCCGGCCTTCGGAAGAAGAGATGTCCCTGCTCGCCGCCCGGCTGTTGGAGGGCGCCAAGCTCGACGGTCAGTTCATCCACCTGATGGTCGGATTGGAGAAGATCGTCCAGCAGCGTGTGGGCCGTTGTGCGCAGGGCGTGCTCGGAGCACTGGGGGTCGCGCAGGATGCGGGCCGTCACCTTCGCTCCGCGCTCCCGGCACTGCAGGCGGAGGGTGAGGCGCTGGGCGGCGCGCCCATCAAGCGCTTCGAGGGCGGTTTCGAGAAGCTCATCGATCGCCGCCTTGAGGGGCCCGGGTTCGCCTTCGGGGAGGTCGAAGCGGTGGGTTTCCTCGATCGTAGGCGGCGGGGTGTAGGCCGCAACGGACGGATCGTCGTCGGTGTGAAGAAGCCGGTAGAGGTGCTTGCCGGTGTCGCCGAACTGCGCGGTGAGGTGGCGCTTGGTCAGGTCGGCCGCCGCCGCGACGGTGTCGTAGCCGAAGAGCTCCAGCCGTTCGGCGGTCTCTTCCGGAACGCCGAGATGCGTGAGGCGATGAACGGAAAGCTTTTGCCGGAAGGCGCAGGCATGCTCGGAGGAGATGCGGAGGAGTTCTCCGGCGACGGCCTTCGTCGCTCCCAGATGGGCGTCCGTTCGGGTCGGTGCCAGCGCGGCGTGAGCGCCGATCTCATCTACGACCGCCTCCAGACCGTCTTCATCGTGGGGGCGAATGAAGGATCGGCCGGGCCGGTCGCGCTCGACGTAAGGTGTGGTCGCGTTCAGTTTCTGCTCGATCTCTTCCCAGAGAGCGGCTTCGAGCGCGGTGTCGCGGGGGAGAACGGTCGCGTCCGGCAGGATGGACTGCGCCCGGTGCGTCGTCATGCCGACCTCGACTCCGCCCTCGCGGGCCCCGGGTCCGGCCCCGACGACGCGCCCTCCCTCAACGACAACGAGCGACGCCTCCGATCCCTGGCGGCGAAGTGCCCAGGCCGGATAGTGCGGAATGTGGATACAGCCGACAGTCATCGCAGCGGGAGTCGTGGATTCGACGATCAGCACGAAGGGAGGAAAAGGGATCGGTCTATCCGCCGTCATCGGTCCTATCCACCGTTGCGGAAGGGAATGACCGAGAGAGCCGCCACGAGCACGCCCTGGATGCGGACCCGTTCGGCCGGCTCGACGCGCACGTCGTAGGCGTCGTTTTCGGGGACGAGGCGGACGTGTCCGTTCTCGAAGTAGACGCGCTTGAGCGTCCCGCCATCGCCATCGACCCAGACGGCGCACACGTCGCCGGGACTGACGTCGCCGGACGGGTCGTCCGTCGGGCGCATGAGGAGGGTCATCCCCTCCTCCAGGCCGGCCTCCTTCATCGAATCGCCGGACACGGTGAGGAAGTAGTCGTCCGGCTGAATCATCGGCAGCAGGTCCTGGATGGACCGCACCGAGACGGTGTCGTCGGCGGGAACGTCGGTGACCGGGCCGGCCGGAATCGCGCCGAAGACCGGCCACTCCTGCGTGGCGGCCGTCTCGGCCTTGTCGGTCGGCACGATGCGGAGGGGCCCCCGCTTGCCCGGCTGGTGGATGTTCAGGTAGTCCTTCTTGGCGATCAGCCGCAGGTGCTGGTAGGCGCTCGACGGGTCGCTGTAGCCGAAGTGGTCAGCGATCTCCGGACCGGAGGGGGTCCGCCCGTTCTGGTCCCGAAAGGACAGCACGAAGCGCAGAACCTCTTCCTGGCGGTCGGTCAGGTCATCCATCGGCAATTTATCGAATACCCCAATGTTTTGTACATGTGCACAATATGACCAATCGAGGAGACTTGCAACACCGTTTTTAACGATCGGGTGAAGGGGCGGTGGACATTGGTCATTGGGCATTGGGCATTGGACACTGGGCATTGGACACTGGGCATTGGTCATTGAGCGTTGGAGCGGTACCGTCCACCCCTCCACCCCTAATTCGCGTCCAAAGCCTCCCCAGCCTCCCAGCGTCCAAAGCCCCCACACCCCCACGCACCCAAGCCCCCACGCTCCCACGCCCACCCCTCATTCGCGATAGCGGAGGGACCGGCGGTTATAGGTGCGGGCGGCGGACGGGTCGGCGGCCATTTCTTCCAGGACGGACAGTGCCCGGCGGATGTGGGCGGGTCGGGCGTGTTTGTGGAAGGGGCGGGCCAGGACCTCGTCCCAGCGGTCGCCGACGGCTGCGTCGTAGGCGATGCGGCGAAAGCAGTGGTCGTCCGTGACCGGATAGCGGTCATCGGCGGCGGCCCGTTCGGGGAGAACCTCGTCGGCGAGTTCGCGAATGCGGCGGAGAGCGTCGTCGAGGGGAGGCGTCGGACGGCCGTCGAAGAAGGTCATGAGGACGGAGACGGTGGGAGAAGGATCATCGTGATCTGCCAGATGGGCCAACGGGCCGTGGCAATACCGGAACCATGCAGATGTCCGGCGCAGTCCTTATTTTACAATTCCGGTACATTCTAGACGCCACGCACTCGGCCCGAGCGTGCCGTCCTCCGGGCGGCGACCGTGCAGCTTCGATGCCTCCCGCCTGGTGCTGCCTCGTTCTCCACCGTCCGATTTTCCATCCGGCACCTTCCCGCCATGCCCTGTCGCCTGTTTCTCGTCGAAGACCAGGAGCTCGTCCGCTCCGCGATGCACGCCTACTTCAGTGCCGCCGACGACCTGGAGGTGGCGGGGGAGGCAGACACGGTAGGGGAGGGGATCCATGCGATCGACGCGCTGGTGCGGCAGGATGCAGCCCCCGATCTTCTCATCACCGACCTCGCGCTCCCGGACGCCAGCGGGCTGGAGCTGATCGAGCACGCCCGCCGGGCCGAGTGGCCCATCCGGTGCCTCGTCCTCTCCGGGCGGTCGGAGAACCAGTACGTGGAGGCCGCCCGTCGCGCGGGAGCCGACGGCTATGTTTTGAAAGGGAACCCGAACACGTACCTTGCAGCCGTCCGCACCGTTGCTGCCGGCGACGCCTACTGTAGCGACCGGCTTCAGGCCGCCTGGGACCGGGCAAGCGAGCAACCCCTCGGGACGGACCCACGGCACGCCGGGGAGTCCGGGCGCGACGCATCCTGAAGCCCACACGACCGGAAGCCCACCGTCTCGATGGCGATGTCGACCAGCGACCGGAGGCTGTCGGCCGGAGCGGTCGGGTCGGACGCGGAGGAGCAGAGGAGAACGTCGCCGCCGAGGACCGGGGCGGGCAGGTTCCACCAAGCCGGGCGCGAAGAGAAGAAAGCGAGCAGCAGACTCACCGGCGGCGGGAATTTGGAAAGGCGATCGGAAAGGCAATCGGCGGGCGGATTGGCGACAGCCAACGCCGGGCCGGCATGGGGCACAGGGTGGGGGCTACTGTTCGCCGTCTAATTCGGACGGGCAGGTCTGTGGTCCATGCCCCGCTTCCAACGGTCCGGATGCGGAGTGGGGCCGGACGGCTCCTCGAACGACACTTCGGGTCGGATGCACAGCGGGTGCGGGACGCAACCAGAACGGCGCCGATGCGTCCGAAAAGACGGCTGTTCCCGTGTGGACGACCGTCCGGGCCGGACCGTCATCGTCATCCGTGGACCCGCCCCGTCGCCGATTCTGCCTCGACCGATCCTGCCGATGCTCGACCTGGACCGCATCCTGTTCCCGACCGACTTTTCCGAAACCGCCCGTCACGCCCTGCCCTACGCGGCGTATCTGGCTGCGCGGCACGACGCAGCCTTGACGATTCTGCACGTCCAGTCGCCCGGCGGCGAAGAAGACGCCGATCCGGACGACGAACTGGACATCTGCCAGGAAACGGCCTCCCGCCAGTTCGAGGTAGACCTCGGCGATTTGGAAGGAAGCCGGATCGAGCGAGAGGTGCGGTCCGGCACTTCGGTGGACGAGGTCGTCGTCGAAGAGGCCGCCGCGCAGGGCACCGATCTCGTCGTGATGGGGACGGCGCGGCGGCACGGGCTCGCCAGCCTTTTCCCGCAGAGCACGGCCGTTCAGGTGGTGCGCCGCGCGCCGTGTCCGGTCGTTACGCTGCTGAGCGATGCGGAGGTCGATCCGGCGCCCCTCCGGCGAATTCTCGTGCCGACCGACTTTTCCGATCCGGCCGACCAGGCGCTTGGCTACGCCCGCGACCTCGCGGCCCGAGACGGGGCCACGATCATCCCGGTGCACGTCATCGAAGAGCTGACCGTGCCGCTCGTCTACGACGTGGACGTTGCCGAGTTGGATACCGACGACGTGCGGCGGCGGGCTCGATCGTCGCTGCAGGAGGTGTCGGAAGCGGAGCACGTGCGGGTGGTGAGCGGCCACCCGGGACGGCGCATCGTCGAGGTGGCGGAGGAAGAGGAAGCGGATCTGATCGTGATTGCCACGCACGGCCGGACGGGACTGCCGCGTGTCCTTCTGGGATCGGTTGCCGAAACGGTGATCCGACAGGCGAACTGTCCGGTGCTCACCGTTCGGTCCGACCTGCACGCCGAGGAAACCGCCGGCTCCGAAGAGACCCGGGCATAAACCGGGCGGGACACCGGACGCGGCCCGCCCCGAGGCGCCGCACCCGGACCCCGTACCACCGGATGAACCGAAGGCTACGGCCGCCGCGTCAGGTCGATCGAGAGCGAGAGGAAGAGGCTGCGACCGGGCGCGTACATCGGCCGGCCGGTCGGCCCGCGGACGGAGCGGCTCAGGTGTTCGTAGTAGGTTTCGTCGAAGACGTTCTGGACGCCGCCGCTGACGGTGACGGCGGGGCGCACCTGCATGCGGGCGGAGGCATCGACGACGGTGAAGGACGGCGTCGTCGTCTCGCCGAAGGCGTCGGATACGCGGTCCTGCTCCGTTACGTGGCGCAGCTTGATCGTCGGGTGAAGCCGTCCGGAGAGGAAGCGGCCGGAGAGCGTGTAGCGCATCTCCAGCGGGGCCACCTCGGGAAGCGGCTCGTCGCGGGTCAGGTCGTCCCCGTGCGTGTAGGCGATGCCGACGTCCTGCTGCAAGCCGAGCGGCAGCGTCTGCGTCCACCGCACCTCACCGCCGAAGAGGCGGGCCTCCCCGAGGTTGGTGAACGACCGGACGCCGGGGCTCGACGGCATGCGGGGGCTGAGGTCCGGGCGGACGGCTCCCGAAATATAGTCCTGCACGTAGGAGGCGAAGAGGTCGACGTCCAGGCGCGTCCCGCCCGACTCCAGGCCCAGCGTGAGGTCGACCTGGTTGTTTACCTCCGGATCGAGGTCGGGGTCGCCCAGCATCTCGTAGGGGTCGAGTCCGACGGGGACGGCGTTGATGGCCCGCTCGGTCAGGCTGCCGCTGCGCTGGGCCCGTCCCAGCCACAGTCCGGCCGTGACGCCGCGGCCGGCGTCGACGGTGGCACCGAGGCTCACACTGGGATTAACGTGAAACGCGTCGGTTTCGCGGCGAACCGTGGTGAAGGACTGGGCGGGGTCTCGCAGGCGGAAGTCATTAAGCTGCAGCCGGCCGGAGACCACCACGCGGATCCGCTCGAATTGGCGGTGCGCCTCGGCAAAGAGGCCGCCCTCGCGGATCTGGCCGTCCTGCCACAGGTTGTCGCGGACGGTCTCTCCCTCCTTCGCCCCCATCCGGAAGGTTCGCGTGCGGTCGCCGTCGGCCTCGCTGATCTGAAGGTCGGCGCCGGCATAGAGCAGATTCATCCCGAAGCGCCACTCTCCCTCGGTGCGGAGGCCGATCGTCCGCGTCTGGGCGTCGGTCGCCGCATCGACTTTCCGGGGGGAAAGCGTCTTGTCGAGGTTGTCCATCCGGTGGTCGACGTCCGTCAGCGACGCGGTGGTCGTCCAGGTCTGAAACGCCGCGGGACCGGTTCCCTCAACGACGTGTCGGGCGCGGAGGACCCACGTGTCGTCGCTGCGAAGGTCCATCGGCAGGGCGGCGAACTCGGCATCCCGCGCAAAATTGCGGGTGGCGGTGAGGGTGAGACGCTGGGCGTCGGAGAGTCGGAGGCCGAGTCGTCCGCCGGCGCTCCCGCGCTGAAAGTCCGCCGGGACCGACCCCGCCGTTCCGGGATCGTAGTCATCGCCTTCCGACCACGCGCCGTACAGGTCGAGGTCGTAGGAGCGGTTCCGGATGCCGACGAGCCCCTCGCTCCGGGCGACGGTCCCGTTTCGCTCGTAGCTGCCCGACAGGCGGCCGTACGTTTCCGGCGAGGCGGAAAACGTCGGTTCGACGGGGACGAAGTTGATCGTTCCGCCGAACGAGGGTCCGAATCGCAGGGAGTGCGGTCCCTTCCGGATTTCCACCCGGTCCATCATGTTGGGGGCGACCTGGCTGGTGGGCGGGTCCATCCGGTTCGGGCAGGCGGCAATTGCGGAGGGGGCGCCGTTGACGAGGACGGTCAGCCGGTCGTTTTTGAAGCCGCGCAGGACGGGATCGAACCCGTAGCTTCCACTCTTCCTGACACTACTGATTTCCGGCATTCGGTCCAGGAGCGCGCCGCCGTCGTGCGCGAGCCGCCCCTCGGCGTCGATGGACAGGGTTTGCGTGGGGTCGTCGGCGCCGCGCACGCCGACGACGGTCATCGGATGCATCTGCGTGACCCGTTCGGTGCGGCGGAGGGTGCCCCGGCGGAGGGCATCCGCTACTTCGCCCGGCGAGAGGGTCCACGCCCCGTAGCGGACGTGGGAGAGGTGAAGCGGGGTATCGGGCTCGACCTCGAGGGTAATGATCCCGTCTCGACCCGACACGCCGGTCTGGTCTCCGTACCGGTACGTCAGCCCCGCGATGGGTTCGGCCGTGGTTGCGTTCACGACCTGGATCGTATCGGTTGCCGGAGCCATCGTCGGCGTCCGGTCGGCGGGGGAAGCGGCAGACGCCGGGAGGACAGCGCCTGCGGCAAGATACAGAAGAAGCGCGAGAAGAATCGGGCCGGTGCGGCTCCGGATGCCCGGAGCGGCCCGGGCGAGAGTTGGAAACAGACCGGTGAGACGGGACCGAGCGGACGCTATGGATGCACCGAGCATACAGGCGGGAGGTTGTGCGAAACGCTGGTGAGCGAAAACCGAGCGTGCCAACGTACCCAATCCCGGCGTCCTCGCGCATCGGGGAGAGTAGTCGCCGAAGCGCGGGGGCAGGTCGGGCGGAATCGTGGGGGAGATCCTGGGGGTGTGCCCCGCCGGGATCGCGGATGGAGGAAAGATGAAAGGGCCGTGATAAGCGTATTAAATACATCAATATCTTCAATATGGGCGATGATCATCCTCCCAATTCGGTTCCGACGTGGTTATTCTGATCGTGCTCTAAAGGGCGAGACCGGTCTTGGCCCCGCGCTTTGGAGACCGATCCTCTGCTTGCCGACCCGCCCGTTGATGATGATGTCTTTCTCTTTGTTGTCCGGCTCCTCGTCGGCCGCCGCCCGCACCCGTCTCGCCGCCCTGATTTTCCTTCCGCTGGTATTGATCGGGGGAGCGCTCGGGCTCTCTGCCTGCCAGGGAGGAGAGGAGGGCAGTGAGGTGTCCGACCGCGTCTCGGCTCTTTTCGAGCCGCTCCCCGAAGAGGCCCCGGTGCCCGAGGACAACCCCATGACCGAGGCCCGCGTCGACCTCGGGCACAAGCTCTATTTCGAGCCGAAGCTCTCCCGCTCCGGGACCATCTCCTGCAACACGTGCCACGTCGTCGGCGCGGCCGGCGTCGACCACCGCGCGGTGGCGATCGGAGAGGGGGCCCGCGAGGGGAGGCGCAACAGTCCGACCGTCTACAACGCGGCGTTCCTGGAGTCGCAGTTCTGGGACGGCCGCGCCGCCACGCTGGAAGAGCAGGCGAAGGGGCCGATCCAGGCGCACGTGGAGATGGACCTGACGAAAGAGGAGGCCGTCTCGCGCCTCCGCGAAACCGGCTACCTCCCGCTTTTCAAGAAGGCGTTCCCGAAGGCCGACACGGCGTTGATGTTCGACCACATTGCGGATGCGATTGCTGCCTTCGAGCGCACGCTCATGACCCCGGGGGCGCCGTTTGATCGGTACCTCGAAGGAAACGAAGCGGCCCTGTCCACGAAGCAGAAGGCCGGTCTGGAGCTCTTCATGAACAGCGGCTGCGCGGGCTGCCACCGCGGGCCGATGCTCGGTGGGCAGGGCTACGCGAACTTCTCCCACGCGAAGGGAGACGGCGACGTCGGCCGGGCGGAGGTGACCGGCGACGAAGCCGACCGCTATTCGTTTCGCATCGCCTCTCTCCGCAACGTCGAAAAGACGTACCCCTACTTCCACGACGGGTCGGCCAAGACGCTCCGCGAGGCCGTCTCCGTCATGGGCGAGTCGCAGCTGGGGCGAACCTTCAACGAGAAGGAGGTTGAGCGCCTGGTGGCGTTCCTCGAGTCGCTGACCGGTGAGTTTCCGAGCGTACCCTACCCGAAGCTGCCGCGCCGGCCGGCATCCTCGCCGGATGCCGACGTGGCGTCGGGCGCCGGTCCGTAGCCCGATCTGGTACCAGGATCCCGGCGAGGTAGACGGCCGGAGAACGCCGCCGTCCGATCGACCGGCCGCCCCCACTCGGTCGGCAGGTGACGGGGATTCTGCCGGCTTCGCGGTCAGGGATCTCAGCCTGCCGGTTCGATGCGGTACAGGCCGCCCTGTTTTTCGTCGGTGAGGAAGTAGAGGTAGCCGTCCGGTCCCATGGCGACGTCCCGGATGCGCCCGATCTCGTCGCGCAGAAGCTCCTCCTGGTGCACGACCTCCCGATCGTTCATCTCGAGGCGGAGCAGCTTCTGGTGCGCCAGCGCGCCGAGGAAAAGGTCGCCGTTCCAGGCCGAAATCCGGTCGCCGGTGTAGAAGGCCATTCCCGAGAGGGCGGGAGAGGGGTCCCAATAGGTGACCGGCTGCGTCATGCCCGGCGCCTCGATGCCGCCGATGGGCGACTGGTCGGAGTACTCGTCGCCGTAGGTGACGGCCGGCCAGCCGTAGTTTTTGCCGGCCTGGACGAGGTTGAATTCGTCGCCTCCGTGGGGCCCGTGCTCGTGCTGCCAGATGTCGCCCGTTTCCGGATGGATGGCCATGCCCTGCTGGTTGCGGTGGCCGTAGGCGAAGACCTCATCCGGGATGTCGTCGCGGCCCACGAACGGGTTGTCCCTGGGAATCTCGCCGTCGAAGTGGACCCCCGACTTCTCGAAGGGGAACTGGGTGTAGAGCGTCTCGACATCGGTCAGGCGGGGGCCGTCGAGCTTCGCCCGGGCGACGCGGGTGGCGGCGTAGTCGTCCTTCTCCCCCTCGACGGAATACGAGAGGTAGATCCAGCCGGTGTTCTCGTAGTGGGGATGCAGGCGCACGTCGAGGAGGCCGCCCTGTCCGTTCGACCACACGGACGGCACGTTGCCGATCTCGGTACGGGACGTTTCGTCCATGAGAAGCAGCGTGCCGGGGCGCTCGGTGATGAGGGCGCGGCCGTCCGGCAGCCAGGCAACCGCCCACGGGTGCTCAAGGTCGTCGGCGACGCGCCGAACGCGGACGGTTGCGTCCTCCGTCGCGACGCTGTCGACCACCACCGGGCCCGCCGGGGCGTCGCCCGCCGATGCAGGATCGTCGGAGCCGGGGTCACCGGAGCCGGGATCGCCGCTAACCGTGCAGGCGGTGAGAAAGAGCGCGAGAGCAAACACGAGGGGGCGCATAGGAGCAGTGGTTGTCCGAAAGGGCGTGTCCGGGGAAGAACAGGCGGGGACGGTGCGTCTGTCTGCATGGCAGCACGACCGGACCGGGGTGGGCGTTCCGCACGGGGGCAAACGGTCCCGCCACGACGGAGGTGCGGGCAGTCCTCCTTAACGGTTCCGGAGCCGCTGCACAGCGATGAGCGCAAGGTGGGGGGTAAACAACAGAAGGATCCCCAGCCCGCCGATGACAACAAAGATGGCCGTCAGAACCGGGTTCTCCATGCCGCCCGATCCGCTCCAGAGCGACCGTACGAGCGCGTATCCGCCGATCAAGAGGAGAAGGGTCGCGATCGCATCCAGATAGGCGACGACGGCACCGCCCAGGCCCTTCAAACCGGCCCACCAGGTTTCTCGGGAGCGCCACGATGGACCGAAGGCACTACCCGCTGCCAGTCCGCACCAGAGAAGGAAGCCAACCGTTCCCCAGATGCTCGCTTCGCTGTCGATCGGCCCGCCCGCATAGAGATACTGGCCGATTGTGACCGGTACGGCGAGGAGTGCCTCCAGGATGATGATGTGGGCCGTGATGAAGAGGCCGAGCGCGATGGCCAAGGAGGTGGTGGGCAGGGATGCCCGAAACAGCCGGCGATAGAGCAGGCCGAGGAAGAACGCCATGGTCACCGACATCGTCATGCGAAAGTAGTGATCGCCCAGGAGGGAAAGGAATTCGTCGAGATAGCTCTGGTCAGACGGTTCGGTCTCGGATGTGTCTGGGCCGGCCTCCCGGTCATCGCCCGACGATGCTCCAGGCGTGTCCTCCGATCCCGGCGGTGGCTCTGCCCGCGCAGAGTCTGGGTCTTGATCATCCGGACCGTCCGGTTCGACCTCCGGGCCCAGGAGGCGGCCGAACTGGTAGCCGAGCCGGTAGGCCGCGGAGGTCGTGTCCGTCTCCCCTGTCTCGGTGTTCATCTCGGTCGCCGGGGTGTCTTCGGCGGCCCCGGTCGCCCGGTCGACGATGCTGGTTTCGGCCGTGATCCCCGCCCCGGTCATCGCCTGCATCACGAGCGTCGCAATCACGATCGACGCCAAGAGATAGCGTCCCGGATGCATGAAGGAGCGGCGCGCCCCGGAGAGGTAGCGTTGAAGCGTCCGGCCCGGGTGGAGCGTCAGACCCTTGACCGTCGGCCAGAAGCCGCCTTCCAGGTCCATCACCTCGCGGAAGAACCCGCTGACCAGATCGAGGACCGTGACCGCAGCCCCCCGCTTCTGCCCGCAGTTCGGGCAGTAGGTGCCGGCAAAGGGGTTCGAGCAGTTGGCACAGACGGTTCGCTCGTCGCGAGCCGACCCGTTGTCCGTCCCCGTGGCGGGCGAGTCGGCGGAGGTCGACGTCCCGGCGGCGTCCTCGCGGTCAGATACGGGCATGGGGAAGAGAGAACAGGGTAGGGAAGACGATCCGAATACCTGGCGCGAATCAGCCACACGTAAGATGCGCGTTTACGCGGACAATGTCACGCCGGACGCCGGCACGGGCTGCGTGAGGAAGTGCCCGGGACACGTCGCCGAGCGGGCCCGTTACCGGTGGTGTCACCGCGACCCAGCTTTCGGATGCAATCTTATCACCGTCATGCAATGGGCCGATACACCGGTGGATGTTGCCACCAAGGTCTATTTCGATCTCGAAACGAGCGGACTGCGGCCGGATCGCGGAGCGCGAATTACGGAGATCGCGGTCGTGGGATCGAGGGGGACACGCATGAACTGGCAGTGGGCCGACGTAGAGACGGAGCGTCCGGTTGGTGGAGATTGTTACGACCGGACGGTCACCCCGCATCTCGCCCGCCTCACGGACGTGTTGACGCGGGGCGTCGTCATTGGCCACAATCTTTCGTTTGACTTCGATTTTCTCACCTACGAGATCGAGCGGCTGCGCAAGCGGGCGGACCCGGACGCGGCTGCGCTGCGGAAGGGCGGGGGGCTGCGGGTGCGGTTTGTAGACACGCTCGGGCTGGCGCGTCGCCTGGTGGATGAGTCCAGGTATGAGCTCGGTGCGCTCCTTGAGCATTTCGGTGCGTCTCCGGAGGAGCCGCTGCACACGGCCCTGGGCGACGCCTTCGCGACGCGGGCGTTGTTTGCGCATCTCACCGACCATCCGGAGATCTCCACGCTCGCGGATGCGGGGCTGCAGAAGCTGGCGTGGTAGGGGCCGGACCGAACAACACCGGCGTCGATCCGTGAGCGAAAAGAAGGGAGACCTGTGACGTTCTGACAGGAAACGACCCCCGGTCACGGTGGATCGCCCGGTTTCCCGGGGGGCCGTGACAGAATGAAAGAGGGGTGCCTCCGCCCACGCGGAGATAGACCTTGCTGAAACCGTTCCGACCAACGAAACGGTTGGGTGCCTCCGCCC
>CAKZLV010000011.1 GCA_937127285.1 uncultured Bacteroidota bacterium | reverse complement strand
GAATCGATGAAACGAGGAGACGAGGAACCGGGGAGACGGGGAACCGGGGAGACGGGGAACCGGGGAGACGGGGAACCGGGCTTGTTTCTGGCTCTGTCGCTATCGTCGCGCATGGTGCGCACGGGCTTCGCGGCGTGTGGGCGGGGGCGCGGCGTGCGAACCCGGCACTGCTTCTGAGTTGGCTTTTGATTTGGTTCAGCGTCCCACCGCTGGCGGCCGGCGCCGTCAACGCTGCCGGGAGCCGGTACCGACGTAGGTTGTCCGGATGGACGCCGCCGCTGGATTCTCCATGCTCCCGGGTTGTCCTCAGGGCTTTTTAAGGGGGGCATTAAGAGGGGCAGGCACTCCTCGATGCGCAGAGACCGGGTGAGGGGCACGTGTTGGGAAGGGGCAGCCGCTTGTTTCCCCGTGCTTTTCTAAGGTTACACGAAAGTAGCGAGAGGGACCCGGAAAGATCCGGATTTCTCTAAACATGTCCTCACTACGCTGTTACTAGGTCTTGTTGCTGTCACCTCGGCCTGGACGAGCACCCGACGCGACGCGGGGAGCCGTATACCGTCCGGGATGCTCGTTGACGCCGCCGGCCTGTCGACCACGCGGATGGACGGCGACAGGGCGACTCCTCCGTTCCCTGCCTGCGATCGATGCTCCCTGAACCGACCTGACGACCCATGGCTGTTATCGAAGTGGAGGGGCTTTGGAAAATTTTCGGCGGTGATCCGGATCGCGCCCGCTCCCTGGCCCGCGACGACGGCCGCTCCAAGGCCGAAGTCAAGGAAGAAACGGATTCGGTCATCGCGGTCAACGACGCCACCTTCGACGTTCAGGAGCAGGAGATCTTCGTCGTGATGGGCCTGTCCGGAAGCGGCAAGTCGACGCTTCTGCGCTGCGTCAACCGGCTCGTGGAGCCGACCTTCGGCGAAGTGCGGGTCCACGGCGAAGACGTGACGGCCTACGACGACGACCGGCTGCGGCAGCTGCGGCGCACGAAGATGTCGATGGTGTTTCAGAACTTCGGGCTCTTTCCGCACCGCAGCGTGCTGGGCAACGTCGAATACGGCCTCGAAGTGAGCGGCGTCGACGAGGAGAAGCGCAAGGACAAAGCGCACCGCACCCTCGAACTGGTGGGCCTGGAGGGCTACGAAGACAGCAACCCCAGCGAGCTCAGCGGCGGGATGCAGCAGCGCGTCGGTCTGGCCCGCGCCCTCGTCAACGACCCCGAGATTCTACTGATGGACGAGGCCTTTAGCGCCCTCGACCCGCTCATCCGGGAGGAGATGCAGAACGAGCTTCTGGATCTGCAGGACATGTGGGATCCGGCCGCCACCATTCTCTTCATCACGCACGACCTGGACGAAGCGCTGAAGATGGGCGACCGCATTGCCATCATGAAAGACGGCTGGATCGCCCAGATCGGCACCCCGACGGAGATTCTCACGGACCCCGCCGACGACTACGTGAAATCGTTCGTGCAGAACGTGGACCGGACGAAGGTCATCCCGGTCCGCACGGTGATGCGCTCGCCGCAAAACGGGGAGGCCCGTCGCTTCGGCGAAGAGATGCCGTCGGTGTCGCCCCACACATCGATTGCCGAAGCCCTCCCTCGCGTTCTGGAAACCGACGTTCCGGTGGCAGTCCGGGACAGCAGCGGCGTGCTTCAGGGCGTTATCCATCAAGAGGACGTGATGACCGAAATCTCGCGCAACGCCAGCAATGTATCGCAGACCCGGGAAGCGGCCCGGGAGGAAGAACGAATGAACGCGGCGTAGCGAGCCGCCCCCGTGCGTTCTCTTGGATCGTGCGCAACTCCTCTTCCATGAAGATTAGCATCGGCGGCGCATTCGAGTCTCTCATCCAGTGGTTGCAGGACAACCTGGGGCCCTTCTTCGACGCGGTGACGGCCCTCATCGGCGCGACCACGACGGGACTGGAAGAAGCGCTTCTCTTCCTGCCTCCGTGGGTGATGGTCCTGCTGTTCACGGCCCTGGCCGGATGGGTGTCTACGCGAGGCGTTGCGGCCTTTACGTTCATCGGCATGGGGCTGCTCACGGAAGCCGAGTTCGTGCTCTTCGGGACGGAGTTTGCTCTGGGGATGGGGTACTGGACCACCACGATGCAGACCCTCTCCCTCATCATCACGGCGTCGCTCTTCTCTCTGCTCGTCGGCATCCCCACCGGCATCTGGGCGGCGAAGAGCGACGTGGTCGACAAGGTCGTCCGGCCCGTTCTCGACTTCATGCAGACGATGCCGCCGTTCGTCTACCTCATCCCGGCGGTCGTCCTGTTCGGGCTCGGCACGGTTCCGGGCGTCATCGCGACCTTCATCTTCGCCACGCCCCCGTGCGTCCGGCTCACCAACCTCGGGATCCGGCAGGTCTCCGACGAGGCCATCGAGGCCGCGAAGTCGTTCGGCTCGACGCCCAGCCAGCTGCTGTTCAAGGTCGAGCTTCCGATGGCGCTCCCTACCATCCTCGCCGGTGTGAACCAGACGGTGCTCCTGGCCCTGTCGATGGTCGTGATTGCCGCCCTGATCGGATCGAGCGGTCTCGGCCAGCCGGTCGTGGAGGGCTTGCAGCAGCTCCGGATCGGCAAAGGATTCGAGGGCGGACTCGGGATCGTCATCCTCGCGATCTTCCTCGATCGCATCACGCAGGCCATCGGCGAGAAGGCCGGCGCCACGGCCCCGCAACCGTCCTGACGGTGGGGCGGGTCGCCGCTCGGTAGGCGATGCCTGCGGTCTTTCTTCGCCCCCTTCGATCTGTGGGAGCGCCGGTCGGCCTTGCCCGGGGCCTCAGCGTCTGCGTTCCCGCCCACAACGCCACCCACAACCCGACCCACAACGACGCATCGGAGCATCCTTTCGCTCCGACCCTGTGCGTTTCGGCGTTATCCGTTGGATGTGCACGCTACTACGAACGCGTTTACCAGCTACTCCCAACAACCGCTTTCCAAGTGATGAAACTCCTTCCTTCTTCCCTTCGCACCGTCCTGGCCCCCCTCGTGGTGGTCGGGCTTCTCGCCACCGGCCTTGCCGGCTGCGGCGGCTCCTCCGACAGTTCGGAGGGAACCGCCGAATCCGGCTCGACGGAAACCCTCAACATGGTGACCGTCAACTGGATCGAGGGCATGGCCCTGACCTACCTGCAGGAGCAAATCCTGGAGGACAGCCTCAACGTCGACGCCTCCGTCAATGAAGTCAACGGCGGCGGCCTCGCGTTTAAGTCCGTGGCCAACGGCGAAGGCGACTTCTTCAACGAGGCCTGGCTCCCCACCACCCACCAGGCGTCCTGGAACGCCACGAAGGCCAACGCCAACAAGCTGGGCTACACCTACAAAGGCACGTCCGTGGGCCTTACGGTTCCGGCGTACATGGACATCAGCAGCGTGGAAGAGCTGCCCGAATACCGTGACGCGCTCAACGGTGACATCAACGGCATCGAGTCGGGCGCGGCGGTGAACGGCCAGACCCGCGAGATCCTGAACAACAACAACATCGAGGGCTTCGAGGTGGTCGCCGCCAGCGGTCCGGCAACGTGGCAGGCCCTGAAGACGGCCATCAACAACGAGGAGCCCATCGTGGTGACCGGCTGGTACCCGCACTGGAAGTGGGGCTCCTTCGACCTGAAATATCTGGGAGGCGCCCAGACGGGCCAGACGCCGGTCTTCGGCGCGCCGGAAGATATTTTCTCCATCGTCGACAACAGCTTCACGGAGGACTTCCCCAAGAAGGCCGTCTGCTTCCTCAAGCACATGGAGGTCAACGATCAGCAGATCGAGAGCCTCATGGACAGCCACCGCAACCGTGGCGACAAGAGCAAGCGGGAAGCGGCCCAGGAATGGATGAAGAACCATCCGGAAGACGTTGCGCAGTGGATGGACCAGGCCGAGCAGTGCGCGGCCTCGGACGGTCCGGTAGAGACGCTTCCGGACGACGCCACGTACTCGCGCAAGAACAACGGTGAAGACGCGTCGGCCTAGCGGTTGACATCCTTCCCCTGTCCCCGCCCCCGGTTGCCCGTTGCGGCAGCCGGGGGCCTTCTTTGGGGCCTCGTCGCACCGGCCTCATCGACCTCTTGAAGCTCCCCCAGCGACAGAGCATGTAGGGGAGCTGTGTACCATGGCACCCCTTTCACCCTCTCGTATCCTGTATTCCAACTTTGCACTCCCACATGAATCGTTTCGTTACCCTTGTTTCGGCGCTGTTCTTGACCGCCGGCCTTCTGCTGCCGGGATCGGTCGTGGGCCAGGTCGCCGCACCCGGCGACGCCACCCCGCCCAGCCGCGCCGACGGCATCACGGTCATCGATGACGACGAGGACGACAACGCCGACGCCGCGACGGACGAGGAGACCTCCGAATCCGCCGCGCCCCAAGAGGAGCGGTCGCTGGAGGTCAACGTGACCGGCTCGCTTCGCTTCAACGCGCTGTTCCGCTCGTACGGCGGCGAGACCGCCGACAAGGTGCTGGGCGACGGCGGCTTTACGTTCGATACCTTCCGCATCGGCGCCGACGGCTCGTACGGCGGCCTAATTTTCGACTCGGAGCTGGCCGTCTACCCGGAGTCCTTCGGCGGCGTCTTCCTGCAGAAGGGATGGGTCGGGTACCAGTTTAACGAAAACCGCCAGTTCCAGGTGGGCGTCAGCCAGGTGCCCTTCGGCATCCAGCCCTACGCCTCCAGCAGCTGGTTCTTCAACTCGACCTACTACGTCGGCCTCGAAGACGACTACGACGCCGGCATCAAAGCCATGTTTAGCCCCGGCAACTGGGACATTCAGGGGGGCTACTACATGAACGCCGAGCAGACGGACTTCTTTGCCGGCAGCAACTTCGGCCGCTATTCCTACGACGTCGTACCGGTGACCTCCTTTCCCGCCTTCGGCGACGCCGGAGATGCGAACGACGTAGCCGGCGTTGGAGGGTACACGGTCGTACCGGGCGGCAACGCAACCCGGAGCCCGATCTCCGAAGCCCACCAGTTCAACCTGAAGGTGGCCTACTCCTTCGACCACGGCGATCTCGGCTTCACGAAGCTCGGCGTGTCCGGACAGCGCGGCCAGCTGATGAACGAAGCGACCGGAGATACCGACTGGCACGCCGCCTACGCCGCTCACCTGCAGGGTCGCTACGGCGGCCTCGGGATCAAGCTGGAGTTCGCCCAGCAGGAACTGAACCCGCCGCTCACCGACGGGGAGAAGCAGGCCTTTAACGAGAACGCCGGTGTGAACTACGCCGCGGATGACTTCGTGGTGATGGGCGCGTACAACTTCCCGCAGCGCGTCGCTGCGGAGCACACCGTCTACTCGTCCAGCGTGTCGTACCGCATCCCCGTGAGCCTCGGGCCGGTCTCGCAGGTGAAGCCGTACTACGACTTCAGCCTGGTGACGAACAAGAACGTCGATGCCTGGAACGACAACGCGACGCACGACATCGGCTTTCTCACCACGGCCGGGCCGGTGTACATGTACACCGACCTCAACATCAGCAAGGGCCACCCCTTCAACCACCCGGGCGCCAACTTCGCCAGCGTGATGGCGGAGAACAACGACAACGAGTGGCGAACGGCCTTCAACGTGAACATTGGCATTTACTTCTAACGAAGTCGCTCGGGCCGAAGCGGAGGGCCTGACACTCCGCGAAGTACAACGGGAGCATCGGCCCTGGGCCGGTGCTCCCGTTTTGTGTTGAGGGCTGTTCCGGCCGGGCGCGGGTGGACGGGGAGGGGGCTCGTGCTTATCCTTCGGGCCCCTCTCTGCT
>CAKZLV010000010.1 GCA_937127285.1 uncultured Bacteroidota bacterium | reverse complement strand
CCAACCGCCCACACGCCCAACCGCCCACACGCCCACCCCCATCGCCCACACTCAACCTCGCCCCCGGTTCCCCGTCTCTCGTTCTCCGCAGCCTTCTACCCCTCTGCCTCCGGGGCTTCCGGTGTTCCTGTTTCCGTTCCCGCCGACGAACTGATGGCCTCTCCGCCCGCCGCATCGGATCCAAGGATGGTCTCCAGATCGAGGCCGTCGAGACCGGTGCGACTTCGGATGGTCCCCGCAAAGGTGTAATAGGCGACCTGAAGCTCCGTCGACAGCGCTGCGCCCTGCATGCGGGCGAGGCGCTCGTCGGTGAGAAGCGCCTCGATCATGCGATCGATCTCGTGGGCCGTCTGCAGCACGCGGGTGGGAAGCAGGGCAGCGCCGCGCATGAGTTCCGTCTGCAACCGTTCCCGGTGATCGGCCGCCTGTTGCCGGGCGGCGGCCACCCGCTCTTCGAGGTCCTCCGGCGCCTCCTCCCCAAGCTGGGCATTCATCTGGGCGAGCTGGCAGAACTCCGACGCCGACCGCAGCACCGGAGCCACAGCTCCGGTCAACCGATCGGCCGCCTCGACCTCCGATTCCCGAACGGATCGATCGCCCTCTGCGGCCGAGGATACGCCCGTCACCTGCCACCACGCCATCACGCCCGCGAGAAGCCCGACGCCTCCCACAATGAGCGCAATCAGGTCGAGCGGAGGCTGCGACGGGGTGCGCGGAGCGGACGAGGGCGATGTCGCGACCGTCGTCGTGTCGGCCGCCTGCGCGCTCGTCGCCGGAGCGGGCGGCGGCGGGTCCGGGATCCACTGCTGCGCGACGTAGAGCGCGCTCACGATCACGAAACCGGCGGCGGCGATCCGGAGGTAGGTCCGTCGAGACATTCGAGAAGAGGCGATGATCAGAAAGACGCGTGTGCCGGGCGGCTGGCGGGGTCGGAATCAGTACTCGACGCGGTCGTCGAACTGGCGCCACGCCCGAAACGGCCGCTCGGACTCGTCGACGAGGGCCCGGTCCATGTCGATGCGGCGCTCGGCAGGGGGCTTGCGCAGTTCTTCGTAGATGTGGTGGTCGTCGAACCCCGCCTCCGCCGCGTCGCTCCGCGTGGCGGCATAGACGACGCGATCGAGTCGCGACCAGTACACCGCCCCCAGGCACATCGGACACGGCTCGCAGGTGGCGTAGAGCGTGCAGCCGTCCAGTTCGAAATGGTCGCGCTCCCGGCACGCCGCCCGAATTGCCACGACCTCGGCGTGTGCCGTGGGGTCGTTGGTGTCGGTGACCCGGTTGACGCCCTCGGCCAGCATCGACCCGTCCTCAACGACCAGCGCCGCAAACGGTCCGCCGTTGCCCGACTCGACGTTGCGGACGGCAAGATCAAGCGCTCGGCGCATCCAGGGGGCGTCGTCGGACGGAGCGGTCATAGGCTCGGTCGTGTTGGGGCGAGAGACAGGACAAAACGATTGTCGCGGCAAAAACCGGCAACGGGTAAGGCTCAATGCAACCAGCGTTCCGGATTGGGGGTTGGGGATTCGGTACTCGGTATTCGGTACTCGGTATTGGGTACTCGGTATTTGGTACTCGGTATTGGGTACTCGGTATTGGGTACTTGGTATTGGGTACTCGGTATTGGGTACTGGGTATTGGGTATTCGGTATTGGGTACTTGGTATTGGGTACTTGGTATTCGGTACTGGGTATGGGGATTGGGGATACGGGTTACTGGACACTCGTCGTTGGGCACTGGGATCTTCGTCCGCACCCTGACCGATCGACCGAACACCCAGACGCCCACACACCCAGACGCCCACAGCCCCCACGCCCCCCCGCTCCCACCCTCCCGAGCCCAATCCTTGACCCTCCCGGCTGCATGCCCCTATCTTGGGCGATCCGCCCTGCTTTCCCCAGGAACTTCATGGTGCCGTGGACTCGACCGACCGATTGTTCTCCTTCGCCCGGCGCGCCCAACCGCTCGAAAAGAGCCATATCCGCGCCATCTCCGACAAGGTAAAAGCCGTCGACGGCATCAATCTCGGACAGGGAATCTGCGACCTGCCGACGCCGGAGCCGATCAAGGAGCGAACGAAGGCAGCCGTCGATGCCAATAAGTCGATTTATTCCCATCATGCCGGCATTGAGCCGCTGCGGGAGCATATTCTCGCAAAGGCACAGACGGTGAATGATCTTCCCGCCCGCTCGATTGAAGAGGTCGTGGTGGGCGTCGGGTCGACGGGGGTGTTCGTGACGGCGGCGATGGCGCTTCTCGAGGCCGGCGACGAAGCCGTTCTCTTCGAGCCCTTCTACGGCTACCACCGCAACATCCTGGAACTCACCGGCGCGACCGTTTGCACCGTGCCGCTCGGCGGTCCGGACGACACCTTCGACCCCGCAGTCTTTGAGGCAGCGGTGACCGATCGGACGAAGGTGGTCGTCGTCAACACGCCGGCCAACCCGAGCGGCAAGGTGTGGACGCGGGGCGAGTTGGAGTCGCTTCTCAACCTGCTGCAGCGTCACGACCTCATCGCGCTGACGGATGAGATCTACGAGTACATGCTCTACGACAACGCCGAGCACCTCTCGCTTGGCAGTCTGCCGGACGCGTACGAGCGGACGATCACGATCTCCGGGTTCTCGAAGGCCTACAACATGACGGGCTGGCGGCTGGGGTACGGCGTCGGTCCCGAACCGCTGATCGAGCAGATGGGACTCGTGAACGACCTGCTCTACATCTGCGCGCCGCGGCCCCTTCAGCACGGCGTGCTGGCCGTCTTCGAAGAGATGGACAAGGCGTACCTGGACAATCTGCAGCGCGACTACGCCGAGCGCCGTCGCCGGATGTGCGAAACGCTGGAAGCGGAGGGCTTCGACGTCCCCTGGCCGAAAGGAGCCTACTACGCCCTGGCGGACTTCTCCCCGCTGCAGGACGTGCGACCGGGCTTTGCCGACGACCTCGAAGCAACCGAAACGATGATCCGGGAGGCGCGCGTCGGCTGTGTGACCGGGCGCTCCTTCTACGACGACCCCGCCGACGGCGCGACGAAGCTCCGGTTTTGCTTCGGAAAGGAGATGGACGACCTGAAGCAGGCCTGCCGGCAAATCCGCAATGCGTTCGAAACATGACCCTTCCCTCCGGCCTCTCCTGACGTGCACCCGCTGCTTTTCCGACCTTTCGTCTTCTCATGACCGACTCTCCCTCGCCCGCTTCAGCGCTCGTTCTCAGTGGAGGCGGGGCGCGGACGGCCTATCAGGCCGGGGTGCTGCGGTTCGTGACGGAGGCCTTCCCCGATGCGACGCCGGAAACCGTGACCGGCGTCGGCATGGGCGGCGTCAACGCGGCTCTCTGGTGCGGCGGCGGTCCCTCCCCGGAAGCGGCGACCGAACAACTCGTTCGGTTCTGGGACGAGATGACGCCGTCGGACGTTTTCGAGGCCCGCTCGATCTGGGACCTCGTCACGCAGATCATGCACCGCACGCCGAGCGAGAATCAGTCCCTCCTCGACCTTACTCCCCTCCGCCGCACGCTCACGCGCATCCTGTCCCCGGCCGACGACGGCACCCTGCCCCGCCTTGCCGCTCAGCTCGACACGAGACGCCTCCGGGCACTCGCCCTCACGACTTCCCGGTACGCCACCGGTGAAACCGTAACCTGGGTGCAAACAGAGAATGCCCACCCTGGAATCGACGACTGGGAGCACGGACGCCGCCGGGCGGAAGCGATCGACGTCACGCTCGATCACGTCCTCGCGTCGGCGTCGCTGGCCCTCCTCTTTCCGGCCGTGCAGATCGGCGGGGCCTGGCACGGCGCCGGCGTCGGGATGCTGCACCCGCTCGCGCCCGCCGTCCGCCTCGGGGCCGACCGCCTGCTCGTCGTATCCACTCGCCCGGAGGCGTCCCGCGACAACGCCCCGGCAACCGACGCCACGACAACCGACGCCCCGGCGCCTGATCCGTACCCTTCTCCGCTGCAAATCGCAAGTCTGCTCTCGAATACGCTCCTCCTCGACGCCCCCGAACAGGACGCCGTCACGGCCGAACGGATCGACGACCTCGTCCGCCACCTCCCGCCCGACGACCGCCCCCTTTCTCCCGCCGACGTCTGCGTCCTGCGCCCGTCGACCGACCTCACCGCCCTCGCCGAAGGCCTCGACCTGGATATCAGGGACCGACTCGGAGCCACCCTGCGCTACCTCCACGCGGAAGACTCCGGACTGCCCGACCTGCTCAGCATCCTTCTCTACGCCCCGGAGTTCGTGCGCCGCTGTCTTCTTCTCGGCTACACCGACGCCGAGACGCAGGCCGACCGTATCGAACGCGTGCTGACGGGGTGACGGCAGCCGAACGCCCTGCCGGCCTGTACCGCGATCAGACACCCCCTCCCTCTTCCCGTTTCGCCCTCCAGCCCATGCGCACCGGAACGTCTTCGCTGATCGTCGCTGCGTTCGTGGGACCGGGAACCGTGCTGACGTGCGCATCGGCGGGCGTGGATTTTGGGTACGCCCTCGGATGGGTGCTCGTCTTCGCAACCGGAACCGCCTTCGTGTTGCAGTCCTTCACCGCCGGTACGGGCATCCTCGCGCGGCG
Organism: uncultured Bacteroidota bacterium; assembly: GCA_937127285.1. Lineage (GTDB taxonomy): Bacteria > Bacteroidota > Rhodothermia > Rhodothermales > Salinibacteraceae > CAKZLV01. The sequence goes on along the minus strand of CAKZLV010000010.1, from coordinate 1,175 downwards.
CGGTCTCGGGGAGGCGATCCGCACCGAGTTGGACGGCCGCCGCAGCCGGTGGGTGGTCACAGGCCTCGTCGTTCTCGGGCTGTGGGTGGGATGCGCGGCGTTCGAGCTCGGCAACCTGATCGGGGCGGCAGCGGGCGTCACCGCGCTTCTGGATCTGGGCGTAGACCTTCGCTGGATCGTCGCGGCTCTGGCCCTCGCCTCGGCCGCCATCCTGATGCTCGACCTGCGCGTTCTCATCCGCGTTTTCGCCGCCCTCGTCATCGGAATGAGCGGACTCTTCCTCGTCGGCCTCGCCCTGGCGCCAGTCGACTGGGGGGCGGCCGTTGCCGGACTCGCCGTGCCTTCCGTACCGGACGGCGCGCCGGTACGCGTCGTCGCCCTCATCGGCACGACGGTCGTCACGTACAACCTTTTCCTTCACCCGTCGGCGGCGAAGCAGTACTGGTCGGAGCATCACGACCTGGAGGACGATCCTGAGGCGCGGCGGACCGCCTGGTGGGGCGAGCTGCGCGGGATGATGCTCTTTCTCCCCATCGGGGGACTCGTCTCGTTCTCCATTCTCGCCGCCGGCGCCACGCTGCACGGCTCGGGCGCAGAGGTGGCCGACGTCGAGGCGTTCGCGACGCTTCTGGAGCCCGTCGCCGGCGGGTTCGCCGGACTCTGCTTCGGACTCGGCCTCTTCGCCGCCGGGCTGACGTCGTCACTCACCGCGCCCCTCGCGGCGGCCTCCGGCATCTGCGAGATCTTCGGCTGGGACCCAAACCCGGTCGGCCGGCCGTTTCGGGCCGTCTGGGCCTCGGTCCTCGCCACCGGCGCCGTGCTGGGGCTGCTCGACCTCTCCCCGCTCCCCGCCATCGTCGCCGCCCAGGCGGCCAACGGACTTCTCCTTCCCGTTATCGCCGCCTTCGTTCTCTGGCTCACCCTCCGCCAGACCGTCGTCACCCTGCCGGCCTGGTATCGCGCCCTCGGCGCGGCCGTCACGCTCATCTGCACCGCCCTCGGCGCCCGCACACTCTGGTGGGTGTGGCAGCAGCTCTAAATCCTCCCCCTCCCGATCCAACTCCCAATACCCAACTCCCAATATCCAATTTTCAATACTCAATTTTCAATGACACCCCCTCCTCCTACCGCGAGGCGCGCTGCTGGCGCAGCCGATCCCACATCTCCTGCTGGTT
>CAKZLV010000009.1 GCA_937127285.1 uncultured Bacteroidota bacterium | reverse complement strand
GTTTGCCTCAATGGCATGCTCGTCAGAAATAAGGAGATCTTTTTCTCCAGCTTCTCCTCGTGCCCTCTTTTCTATCTTTTGAATCAAAGCCTCTCCTACATTCCTCCAAATAAGGGGCGAGGCACTCATAAACCTAAAAAGAGAAGTCTTTTTATCGCCCGATATTACCCCAAGATCAGGCTTTTTTAGATAACCAATGTTTTCGATATTAGGAAATACATCATTTTGCAGCAAGGTAGTACCTGTTTTATGTATTCCAAGATGTATTGAAAGCGTTTTCTTCATTTAACTTTTTGTCGTCCAGAAACGACTAAAGAGCTTCCCATCAGAAATCGGGGCGTCGCGCTTTCACCACTCTTCCGGAAGCTTAGGAGCGCGATGAGCAGCCAATCACCGCCTGGCAAGCTTCTGTACTGATAGAATCTGATCTGAACCGTATGTTTTCCCTGCGAATCCCGAGAACGGAATTTGTGCAAAAGGACAACCTACAGCTTGGACTTCTGTCCCCGAATGTACTTCTTTTCGCGGGTTGAAACTCGTGGCAGGAGCGTGTTTTGATCGCGCCGGTTCAGTCACGTCCACCAGCATTGATTTCTCCCCAGCGAATCACACGTCCGTCGGACCGGACATTACACCCTATCTGGTTTCTGACTCGGATAGTATCCTTCTACCCAGTCGGCAAATTTTTCAAGGCCCTCCCCGATCGGCGTATCGGGCTCGTAACCGAGTAATGCTCGCGCTTTTGAGATATCGGCGTAGGTTCGCTCGACATCCCCCGGCGGCATCGGCTGCCTTTCGATCGTCGGTTTTATGCCAAGAGCCTTGCCGATGCCATGAATGAGGTTCAGAAGCTCGGTCGTCTCCGAGCCACCGAGGTTGATGATCTCGTACTCCGGCTGCTCCAGGGCATGGGCCCGTTGCAGGCTTGCTACGATGCCGTCCACGATGTCGTCGACGTAGGTATAGTCGCGACTCGAGGTACCATCCCCGTACATTGTGATGGGCTGGCCGGTGAGGAGCTGCCGCGCGAACTTGTGAATCGCCAGGTCCGGCCGCTGGCGTGGACCGTAGACGGTAAAAAACCGCAGGCAGTGCACCGTCATGTCGTAAAGGTGGTGAAACGTGTGTGCCAATAGCTCGCCGGAGCGCTTCGACGCAGCGTACGGAGAAATCGGATGGTGCACAGCGTCTTCCTCAGAAAACGGTACCTTCTCGTTGTTGCCGTAGACCGACGAGGAAGATCCGAAGATGAACACCTCCACCCCCATTTTCCGGGCAAACTCTAGCATCGACTGGGTACCCGTGATGTTGAAGTGCGCACAGCCGACCGGGTTTTCGATTGAGGCGCGCACGCCCGCCTTGGCTGCCAAGTGCACGACGGCGTCGATGGATTGCCCCTCCAGAACGCTACCTAGGAAGGCAGTGTTGTTGATGTCCTGCTCGTAGAAGTGAAAGTTCGGGCGCCCGGTGAGGTCAGCGATTCCCTCCTCCTTGATTGCCCGATCGTAGTAGGGATCAAAATTGTCGACTGCCGAGACGACGTGGCTCTCACTCAAAAGGCGACGGCAGAGGTGGCCGCCGATGAAGCCAGCCCCGCCAGAGACGAGAACATGCATGAAGCCCAAATCACGTGATACGCATTCCATTCACGGTTCATCTTGTATCCCCATCAGGCGCAAGGCACGATTCCCAGGTTCTCTCCTGGCAACTGATTCTCGAACCACTTCACATCATCGCAGAGATGCAGGACATCGCGCTGGAGAACTCGCACAGAGACCATGCCAGGTGCCTCACGAAACGTTTCACACGACGCTGTAAGGCAGGCCCATGAACCTGAGACACTACGCCACCTGTGCCATCTCCCTAAAGTCCTCGCGTGCTGCACGAAGCTCCTCGAAGGTTCCTCGTGCGACGACACGCCCTTTCTTGAGGAAGAAGAGCCGGTCGCAGTCGCGCACCGTGCTGAGGCGATGGGCGATGG
>CAKZLV010000008.1 GCA_937127285.1 uncultured Bacteroidota bacterium | reverse complement strand
TGCGCCGGCTCGAAAGACGCCTGCAGCTCACCCAGACGGGCACCCTCGACCGCTACCTGGATCGTCTCCGGTCGGACACCGAGGAGGCCACGGCGCTGAAGAAGGACCTGCTGATCAGCGTCACGAGCTTCTTCCGGGACGCCGACGCGTTTCGGGCTCTGGACGAACGCGTGCTCCGGGCTCTCTTCGAAGACAAACGCACCGGCGACCCGGTCCGCGTCTGGGTGCCGGGATGTGCGACCGGCGAGGAGGCGTACTCGCTCGCCATGCTTCTGATCGAACGGGCGGAAGAGACCGGCATCCGACGGTCCGATATCCAGGTGTTCGCGACCGACGTCGATACCGATGCCCTCCAGGTTGGGCGCCGCGGCCGGTACCCGAAGGCGATCGCGGCGGATGTGTCGAGCGAGCGGTTCGAGCGATTCTTCCGACCCGACGGGAACTACGTCCAGATCAACCACGGCCTTCGCGACACCATTCTGTTTGCCGAACACAATCTCCTGGAGGACCCGCCCTTTTCGGATCTGGACCTGGTGAGCTGCCGCAACCTTCTCATCTACCTCGTGCCCGAACGGCAACAGCACGTCTACCAGCTCTTGCACTACGGTCTTCGCGACGGCGGATCCCTGTTTCTGGGACGGGCCGAGGCCGGAGGACCGGCCGAGCGGCTGTTCGAGGCGACCGATTCCGCCCACAACATCCTCCGGGCTCGCAGCCTTCCGAAGCGGGGGACGCTGCAGGCCGCAGCGGCGTCGCTGGGGCGGCGCCGCACCGCCGCGTCGCCGGATCGGTCGCGAACGTCTTCACCGAGCACCCCGCCCCGCCGGGCCTTCGGCCCGGTTGCGCTGACAGGAGAACAGGTGCGCGGTCGAACATCCGATCCCCAATCGGCCCAAACCGCCCGGGCCCTCCATCAGAAGGCCCTGATGGAGGAGGTCGCCAGCGTTCTCGTCACCGATGATCACGAGATCGTCCACATTTCGGGGGCCGCCGATCGCTACCTGCAGTTTGACGAGGGCGTGCCGACGCACGACCTGCTCGAGTGCGTACCGGAAGCGATCCGTCCTCAGCTTCGAACCGCCCTGTACCAGGCGTTCGATGAGAACGAGGCCGCTCAGCGAACCGGGTTGTCTCTCTCCCTCGACGGGGAGCCGCGGCGGCTGTCCGTTTCGATTCGGCCCATGGAGCGAGACGGCACGCGCTACGTGCACGTTCGATTCGAAGACCTGGCGCCCCCGCCGTCGGCCGAGCCGTCGGGAGAGGCGACGCCGAGCGAGCGCGAGGCACAGCTTCAGCAGGATCTCGACCGCACCCAGCAGCAGCTCGAGGCCACGGCGGAAGAGCATGAAGCCGTCGCCGAGGAAATGGAGACGGCCAACGAGGAGCTTCTCTCCATGAACGAGGAGCTGCAGTCGAAAAACGAAGAGCTCGAAACCAACAAGGAAGAGCTTCAATCGGTCAACGAAGAACTCAAGACCACCAACCGCGAACTCAAATCCCAGATGGAAGAACTGCGCCGGTCGAAGGGCGCGGTGGAGAACCTGATGGCCGCCACCGAGGTAGCCATCCTCTTCTTGGGGCAAGACCTTTGCCTCCAGCGCTTCAGCCCGGCGGCGGCCACTCTGTTCAACCTCCGAGACGCGGATATCGGGCGACCGTTGTCGGACGTCACCCGAGACTTTGGGTCGGTCGCTCTCGTCGAGGAGGCACGGCGGGTCCTTCGGGAAGAGAACGCGCTGGAACGGGAAGTCGAACACGGCGCGGACGAGTGGTACCTCGTGCGCCTCCGCCCCTACCGCACGGTTGACGGGGACATGACGGGGGTTGTCTTGACCCTCGTCGACATCACCGAGCGTCGCCGCCTGGAACGGCAAATCGTCGACACGACCGAACAGGTGCGCCGACAGATCGGTCAGGACCTCCACGACATTTTGAGTTCGGACCTGACGGCGCTGGCAATCATGCTGGACAACTACCGGGATGACCTCGAGGGGGCCGTGGACGCCGACTTGAAACCGCTGGAAGAGATGGCGCGTCGTGTGCAGCGGGCGGCCAACCGGGCGCGGACGCTCTCTCACGCCCTCGTGCCGATGGACCTGCAGGAGGAGCACCTGGCTGCGGCGCTCCGCAGCCTCTGCCGCACACAAAACGAGATAGCTGACCCGACGGTGACGTTTGAAGGAGACCATGAGGAGCGGTTGCCCGTCCAGCGAGAGACCGCCGCCCACCTCTACCGCATCGCCAAAGAGGCGGTCGTGAACGCCCGGCGTCACGCCCGGGCCGACCGGGTTCGCGTTTCTCTTCGGCGAATGGGCGGGTCCCTCGAGCTGAGCGTTCGCGACGACGGCGTGGGCCTGCCCCGCGATCTGGACGATCTACCCGATGATCGCGGCCTCGGCCTCCGGACGATGCGCTACCGCGCCAACCTCATCGGGGCGACGCTGTCACTGGGCTCGGGGTCAGGCGACGCCTCTGGAGCGACCGATCCGCCCAAGGATATGCCCCAGGATGTGCCAAAGACCGGCGACGCGCCGGCACCGGATGAAGACGGGGAGCGCGGGACCCTCCTTCGCTGCACGCTTCCGCTCGACGCGGCAGGCGCAGAGTGACACTTCCCCGCACCAACGTACGGGGCTCTCCAAGCCCTTCTCGCGCTCTGCCCGACACCGTAGCGCCGGACCCGTTCGCCCCGCGGATGTGCATCGGTGGGTCCGCATCGGTGGGTCCGCATCGGTGGGTGAGCATCGGTGGCGATGGACCCCGGGACGCCATCTCGACGTCGATGCCTGCCGCGCCGTCATCCCGAGTCTGGCGAATTCTCCAGGCAGCAGATGCATCTCCGGCCTCTCCTCAACCACAACCGCGGTCAGTGTCGGGCCTCGCCGGGCGGGCGTGGGAGCAGGTGAGAGACGACGGGGACGAGATTCCGTCGACTGCGGGCGTTCCGCGAAGGCCTCGCAGCCGCGAAGCGGGCCGTCCTGCGGCCGAGGCCGGGTTGGTGGCGGCGGGGCCTCGACCTCACCGCTGGAGAGGTGGATCCACTTTTGCGAGTCTGCACAAATCAATTTGTTTTTGCAATAACGGCATACGGTGGAGACAGGGGAGTCCCGAACCCGCAGCGATCCGTTCCCGCCCTCCGCGACCGGCCGGGCCCACCGGGCCGGACGGACAACCGCCCGGGCGACAGGTCCGCGGCCATGCCCGTCCATCTGCACCCCGGCCATCTGCACCCCGGCCATTCGCACCCCGCCCCCATCACCGCCGTTTTCGGCACCCGATTTCTGTCCCCGTTCATTGAACAGGACCCCACGCGACTCGTGCATATTCCGGTACAGAGGTTCCGTTTTGCACGCTCTTTCGCCCTTCGAACCCACCGACCCGTTCCTCATGCAGACGCGCCCCCTCGCTCTCGTCACCGGCGGCAACCGCGGCATCGGCCGCGAAGTCTGCCGCCAGCTTGCCGGCGATCATGATTTCACCGTCCTCCTCACCGCCCGCAACCCCGGAGATGCCCGGGCGGCCGCAGACGCGCTGCGCGACGAGGGGCTCGACGTGGTGCCCGAGCAGTTGGACGTGACCGTGCCGGCCAGCGTCCAGGCCGCCAAAAACGAAATCCAGGAGCGCTTCGGCCGCCTGGATGCGCTCGTCAACAACGCCGGCACCGACTACGATACCGACCAGGAGGTGCTGACGGCCGACCTCGATCGGGTTCGCAATACGTTCGAGACGAACACCCTCGGTCCCTGGCGGGTGGCGCAGGCCTTTCTTCCCCTCCTCCGCGAGAGCCCGAGCGCCCGGATCGTGAACGTGTCCAGTGGAGCCGGGGCCCTCGCCAGTCTAACGGGCGGTACTCCGGGGTACAGCCTCTCCAAGGCAGGACTGAACGCGCTCACGCTCATGATGGCCGCTCGCCTGGACGAAGAGGGGATCCTCGTGAATGCCGTCGGCCCCGGCTGGGTGCGCACGCGGATGGGCGGGTCCGACGCGAACCGCGCCGTCGAAGAGGGGGCGCGTAGCGTCGTCTGGGGCGTCACCCTTCCCGACGACGGCCCGACCGGCGGGTTCTTCCGGGATGGAGAACGAATCGACTGGTAGGTCCCCCATCGAGAACCGGCCCCGCCTCTGCTTCTGCACCGCACCGCCAGCGGGAGGCCGCGGCGCGCGAGGATCTCGGTCTCCCCCGTGAGGCATAGGTCTGTGAGGCATAGGTCGGCGGCCCCCGCTAGCGAAACCGATCGTGCATTGCCGGCACTTCCTGCACGTCCATACCGGCCCGCAAGCGGTCGGCGTCCAGGGTCGTGTATCCCACCGGTGCGTTGCCGGCATCACCGTGTCCCTCCAGGGCTTCCTCCATCAACAGCAGCATTGCGTCCGGGAACGGATCCTTTTGCACGAGCCAGTGGAGATCCTCCGGGTTGCTCGGACGCAGGCCCGCCGGCGCCCCGAACTGACGTACTTCCGTGATGGACTTCTCCTCGATCAAAAGATCGAGGGGACGCCATCGCCCCGACTCCGTGGGCGGACCCACGATACGTGCTTGAACTGCGGTCAGGGGCGCTGTTCAGGAACGCGGTCGGAAGGGGGCTCGGTGACGGATCGGTGGAGGCACGGCCTTCTCGTGTGCCGGGCGCAGCACGGCCCGGCGGCGCCTTTTCGATGGCCGATACCGGAACCGCACGAACCGGGCCCTTTTCATTCGGCCCTGTGTCCACCGACCCTTCCCTTGGCGAGCCTTCCTTCAGCGACCTCTCACAACGACCTTCTCTATGCCCGCCCTCGAACTCTCGATCCGCCTTGTCGCCGGTGTTTTTCTCACCCTCGCCAACGCGTTTTTCGTGGGGACGGAGTTTGCACTGACGCGCCTTCCCCAGTTTGACGAAAGTGAGTTTCGGGGCGATTCCGGCCTGGAACGGGCGTGGGCGATGACCCAGGAGCTCGAGATCTACCTCACCGGATGCCAGCTGGGGATTACTACCTCCAGCATTCTCCTCGGGATCGTGGCGGAACCGGCCGTGACCGCCGTTCTGGAACCGGTGGTGGGCCTCTTGAGTCTGGGTCCGGGAACGACGTCGGTCGTGTCGGTCGTGGCCGCCGTGGTCCTAATCAACCTGATTCACAAGATCTGGGGCGAGCAGGCCCCGACGTATCTGGGCGTCGAAAAACCGAAGGCCATTGCCCGCTACGCGGCGCCGATCCACTACGGGTGGACGACGCTGACCTACCCGTTCATCGTGTTTGGAGACGGCATTGCCAAGCGGACGCTCGCCCTCTTCGGCGTGCAGATCAGTCGGTCGTGGACCGATTCGGACGACGGCGAGGACGAGAGCGTGGGCAGCCGGACGGAGCTTCGGCGCCGGATGGCGTCGCTGATGCGGGCGCAGGAGATTCCGAGCGAGCGTCGTCAAGAAATCCTCAACGCACTCACCATCGGCGAGCGTCCCGTTGAGGACATCATGATCGCCCGGGAGGACGTCGTCGCCCTCTCTACTCGGAACTCTCTCGAAGACAACCTGCAGATCGCCGCCGCCCACGTCCACAGCCGGTTTCCCTTAATTGACGAGTCGCTCGACGACGTCGTCGGCACCGTCTACGTGGCGTCTCTGCTGCGCGACAGAAAGGCGCTTCGCGACGGGAAGAAAAGCCTGGCCGACCTGGCCGCGGCCCCGGTCGTGGTTCCGGCCGAGACGAGCATCAGCCGTCTCATCGACTACCTGCAGAAGCGGGAGCAGGAACTGGCGCTGGTGGAGGACGACGATCGCATCGTCGGGTTGATCACGATTACCGACGCCTTCGAAGCGATTGCCGGAGACGTCCGCGACCCCCTCGATCGCGATGCCGTGGACGATGCCCTCTCCGACTCCCTGTCGGAGGTCGCGTTCGGATAGCCCGAGAGAGCGGCGCAGCCGGCTGACATGCGACAAGATGGGCCTGCCGCACCGGTTGCGTCTCGCACGGCCTCGTCCTGCATGGCTGCGTCCTGCATGGCTGCGTCCTGCATGGCTGCGTCCTGCACGGCCTCGTCCCCTTCCCACTGTGTGCCACGTGGGGGCGCTGTGCGATGGACGACGGGCGCGCGGACGGCCTCCGGCTCGCACTACAGCATGGGAAGGGCGCGCTGGGCGCACTGCAGGGTGGCCACGACGTCGCGCTCGCAGTAGTCCCGTACCTCGTCGATCCGCCCCTCCGCCACGGCCGGCGCAACGTCCGACCCGTCGAACCCCGTCTTGGGGCTTTCCACATCCAGGTGGTCGCAAAGGTCTTCGAGGGAGTAGAAGGTATTCCCTCCGATCAGATTGGCCAGGTCCACGTGCGGATCCTGACTGTACGGATACGTATCCAGGATGTCCTTCCGGGTCGGCGCGAGGCCGTGCTTCAGCGAGCGAGCCTTGACGAAGGGAACGTCGAATCGCTTTCCGTAGAAGGTTACCCATCGAAGGCCGTCCGACAGCGATTGGACGAACGACCAGAAGTCTTCGAGAAGGGCCTCCTCCTGCGCCAACTCGTCCGCCGTCCAGCTCTTCGGGGTTCCGACGCGGGACTCGTTCCCGCTCACCATTGAAATGCAGCAGATCCAGCCGAGCAGGGGGTGGGTTCCACCTGCCCGATTTTTGAGTTCGTCGGCAGGCTGGTCGCGGTCTTTCCGGCTCTGATACTCGTACTCTTTTTTCTGTCGCTTCTGATGCGCCGTCGACAGGCCCTCGTAGGGACGCGGGCACGTCTCGATATCCCAGGCGACGAAGTGCATTGGTGGAGACGGTTGGTTGGAGGCGACGATGAGGTCGAGACATCCTGCCCGCGAGCGGGCAAGATGCTCGGTAGAATGTGCGGTTGAGAACCTGGAAGTCGCAGCGCCCTGAGCGGAGCGAAGAAGTGCCCCTGGGGTGGCCGCAGACAGTCTGCCCAACAGGTTCACAAAACAGGAATATTCAACCGAGATCGGAACGCGCAGGGCGGGCGGTTCGGTTTGCCCACCGCTGGACGCCAGAGACATCCGTGCCCGACACCCGTCGGCCCGACCTCGTTGTTCTCTTCTTGCCCAATTGCACCCTTCGAATGACCGATCGTTCTGTCCTTGCCTACGTCCGCCCCGTCGTCGGCGTCCTTCTTCTGTTTGCCGCGCTGGCTGGGGGCGTGACGCCGGACGCATCGGCGCAGTCGACGCGTGCGGTGGAGGGACTGGAGCCGGTTCCGGTTGCCGCTGCAACGGTGCCGACCATCCACAGCGGACCGTTCCGCATCAGCGGTCCGCGCGCGGTGGTCCGCCCGACGGTTCCGGCGGCAGGCGTCGCTCGGGATGCCAGCGATGCGCAATCCCGATCGACGGCCCCGGCATCGATGTCTCCATCTCTTCGGGATCGCTTCCGCATCCTCCGCCACGATATCGTCTCGGTCGGATTTGCCTTCGAAACCGCCGGATCCGCCGCGGGCGCCCACTGGAGCGACGAGCCCGCTTCCTGGCCCGACGGCGTCCTCGGATACGCCGCCCGGGTTGGATCCAGCGCGGCCGGGTCGGTCGTCCAGGACGTAGTGATACAGGGCGTCGCGGAGGCCGTCGATGTCCGGACGGGCTTTCGCCCCCGCCGACGTGGACCCGTCTCCGACCGTCTTCGGCACGTGATGGTGGGGACGGTCACGGCCCGAACGTCCAGCGGGGCGCGCGTACCGAGCGTTCCGCTCGTGGTGGGAACCTACGGGTCCACCCTCGCGCAGCAGCGGTGGGAAACCGGGCAGACCCGATTCGGGCGGGCCGCGACCGGGTCGGTGATTTCCCTCGGCGTCGACCTGTTCCTGAATGCCATCGCCGAGTTCGCGCCTCGCCCGTGATCGCTGCCAAAACGGTTCCAGCCACCGGCACGATGATCGTCGTGTGGGACGGGGCCGCGACGGACCGGACGGGAGGACACGGTGCGGCCCGCTCCATTCATCCCGCCCCGCGATCCCCGCGCGGCAGGACGTGCGCGACGGCCGACCGGGACGAGACGTCGACCTTGTCCAGGACGCTCTGCACGTGGTGCCGGGCGGTGTGGGGACTGATCGAGAGGGCCGCGGCAAGATCTCGATTGGAGGCTCCCTTCGCGAGAAGCAGGGCCACTTCCGCCTCCCGCTCGAGCGTCCTCGGATCTCCCGATCTGTCCGGGAAGGTGTCCCTCTTGCGAGGACTTGCGAGGAAACCTCAACATACCAGGTTCTCAAGGTGGCAGGATCGACAAACTGTGCTTTCAAACTGTGCTTTCGATCCAGCCCCCGAACGCGAGCGGCGCCGTCTACCGGCGCTGGCGAAGCCGCTCGCGCTGCTCCGCTCGGAACGCCCGGTACGCGTCGACCTGCTCGGCGGTGAGGCGCTGCGTAATCGCATCGTCGGTCGACGCCTGCAGCCGGCGCAGGCGGCGGAAGAGCAAGCGCTTGTCGCGACGGCGGAGGGGCGCGTTCTCCTCGCGCATCTGCCGGATCTCCAGCAGGCCCTCCGCCCGCCGCTCAACGACGGGGCGGATGGAGTCCTTCTGGGCGTCGGTGAGTGCCAGGGCCGCGTCGAGGCGCGACATCTGAATCCGGGTAAGGAACGCCACCCGCTCCTCCGGATCGAGGGCTGCCTGCTGGCGTGCCGGTGCATCGTAGGCGCGCCCGTCGAGCAGCCGGGCCAGGAACTCCGCGTCGTCCCAGTCTCGATCGCGCCGCCCGAAGCGAACGACGACCATCTCTCTCGACGGGATGACGTACAGGCGCTGGTTGTGGAGGCCGGCGGCCATGAACAGATCCTCCGGGCCGTCGGCGTAGATCATGCCGTCCGGGCTGTTGGCAGCCACATCGGGGGGCGTGTGGTCGAAAAACGCCGCGTCCGGGTCGACGGGCGCGTTGAGCCAGACGGAGAGTCCGTATCCCGGGCCCACTGCGGTCGGTCGGGACAACGGCGCCAGAACGCCGGACGCGATGACGGGCTCCCCCTCCCAGCGGCCGTCCTGCAGCAGGAGGCGCCCGAATCGGAGCCAGTTGCGAGCGGTCATGCGGGCGCCGGCACCGAGGTTGGCATCTCCGCCGGGCCCGGCCCAGCTGGCCACCTCCGCCCCGATCGGCTCAAGAATCCGGCGGGCGAGATAGGCATCCGGCGCTTCCCCGTCCAGCTTGCGTTCGAGGACGGCCCCAAAGACCTGAAACGCGACCGGGCCGTAGCGAAACGACTCCCCCGGCGCATGCACGAGGGGCGTCTCGACGGCCGCCTGGTACGTCGGAGCCCGGCCGATGCGGGTTTCGAGGCCGCTCGTTAGCTGCAGGAGTTGTCGAATCGTGACCGTAGACTTCTGCGCGTCCGCCTGCCATTCAGGGAGCGTTTCGGCGACACGCTCGTCGAGGGTTAGCAGGCCGTCCTCCGCGGCAGCGAGGGCCATCGCGCCTGTGAACGTCTTGGTCCCGCTCGCCAGCATGTGCGGGCGGTTGGCGGCATAGCCGTTCGGGTCGTCCTCCAGGACCACGGCTCCGTCCCGCCACACGAGCAGCGCGTCGCCGGCCCGCTCCTCCGAGTAGGCAGCGGCGAGGTCCAGGGCATCGTCGTTCGGGGATGGAACGTCCACGGCGTCTTCGGTCGTCGAGGTAGACCCGGCGCTCGAGCAGCCGGCAAGTCCGGCGACGAGGACGCAGCACACGGGGACTCTCGCCGCTGCACGCAGCGCCGGGTCCAGGAGAGAATTCTGCGGGATCGAAAACAACAAGAGAGACATCGGCTCACAGATGGGGTCAATGAAAAGTCGTCGGTGGAATCATCCGGCGTACACCCGACTCCCTTCCCTCCCCCCAATCCATCCCACAGACTCTCGCGGCAGTGCGGCTAGGCTGCCGTCCCTGACCCGGCCCCCGCTGGATGTGCCGGCGGCCGTCGCCGGTGCGGTCCCGATCAACCTCTCGGTCGCCGCTTCCAGGAGGAACGTGCTGACGCCCACCCCCTCGTCGTCTGGTTGGTGACGCGCACGAACCTCCTTCTTTCCAACCGGGACGCCTGTGCGCTCATCGGTCTCGACGGACAGTTGGTTACGAGGCAGGCTGGCGCACGTACCCCCTGGTCCGTCAGGGAATAGGTGTGCAGGGAATGGGGGTACACCGAATGCGGCTGCGTCCACGATCGAAACGTGAATGCAGCCGTCAACATGGACAGGGACAAGATTCATCGGGGCGGCACGGGCCGAAACGGCCGTGGGGGGAAGATGCACGTCGAGGTCGATCCCCGCCTCCGCAGCCCGGTTTCGCAGGCTGTCCGTCGCCGCTTCGACGACCGGCCGGACGTCGAGGGCGTCGACGTCCACCTCCACCTCGCCGGTTTCGAAGCGCAGCCATTCCGTCGGCGACGAGGCCAGAGACCGAAGCGGGTCGACCGCCGCGAGAATATGGTCGAGGGGAGCCTCCCGGTGCGTCTCTGTGGTGCGCTTCAGCCGTTCGGCGGAGTCGTCGATGACGGGGGGACTGCGCAGGTCGTGCGCGACACCAGCCAGGAACGGCGTTCGCGCTTTTCGCAGCCGCGCCGCTTCTCGCCGGGCCGCCTCCGCTTTCTCCCGCGCCGCTTCCGCCGGCGGCGAATTCGCCGGTGAGCCGTTCGGAGAGTCGGGGTTTGCATGAGAGGACGATTGGGAGGCCCACCTGTTTGGCTGCTGAAATAAAGCGCAATGTTTGGACAGGACCCGTTTTCTCGTTGCTCGTTCGGCGCGAGGTCGTTACGATCCTCGAATATTCCCCCGGCCCGTTCACGTCCCGATCCGGGCGGCCTCCCCGAGCGCAGGCGCGGATGAACATTTTCGACGGAAACGGTTACACAGGTTTTCAGAAATCGATCCGTCCGATCGACGTCTCGTCGACCGCCGCCGCTGCCCCGAAGCGGCACCGGATGGCCGGAGCCGCACCACCGACCGCCCCCCTCACCACGCCCCGCAGTCCGATGTCCTCTCCTTCGTCCCCCGTCCTGCCCGCGGTGTTGACGCGGACGACCTGGCTCCTGGTCGCGGCGAGCGCCGCGGCGCTGTTCGGGCCCATGGATGTGGCGGGAGCCGGGTTTGCCATCGACGGTCTAACGCGGGTCATGGCCGTGGTGGTCACGCTGGTCAGCGCGCTCGTGCACAGCTTTGCCCGTCGCTACATGGCCGGAGATCGGCACCTGCGCCGGTTTTTCGTCCGGCTCTTCGGCCTTACGCTCATCGTTCTGCTGCTGGTGGCGGCGGATCACGTCGCACTCTTTCTCCTCTTCTGGCTGGGCATGGGCTGGATGCTCTCCGCCCTCATCGGTCATGTGGATGGCTGGCCGGCGGCCGACGGGGCGCGCCGCCTCGCGCGGCGCACCTTCCTGGTCGGCACGGCGGCCCTCGCCGGAGGCCTGACCATCCTGGGAGCCGCCTCGGGCACGGCGTCGATCTCCGGCATCGTAGAGGTAGCGCCCTCGCTGTCAACCGCCGCTCTCATCCCGGCGACGCTGCTGCTGCTCACGGCCGCCATGGTGCAATCGGCCCTCGTCCCCTTTCAGACGTGGCTGCTGTCGTCGATGACGGCGCCGACGCCGGTTTCGGCGTTCATGCACGCGGGAATCGTCAACGCCGGCGGCGTGTTGCTGGCCCGGTTCGCGGGGGTGTTCCTGGAAATCTCCGGCGTGATGCTCGTCGTGTTCGCCGTCGGCGCCGTGAGCGCGCTTCTGGGGCAGGCCTGGATGCTCGTCCAGACCGACGTGAAACGCTCCCTGGGATGCTCGACGGTGGCGCAAATGGGTTTTATGGTCCTGCAGGCAGGCCTCGGCTTCTTCGCTGCCGCCCTCACCCACCTCATCCTGCACGGGTTCTACAAGGCCTACTTTTTCCTCGCGTCCGGGAGCGTCGTCGCCCCCTCCCGCCCGAAGCCCGCGTCGTCCGGGACCGGCTCCGTGCTGGGCTCGCTCCTCTCTCTTGCGGCCGCCGTTGCCGGAGGCAGTCTCTTCGCCGCCCTCACCGGCAAGTCGCTCACGGCCCTGAACAGCGGCACGGTGCTGACGGTCTTCGTGGTGCTCGCCGTGCTGCACGCCACGCAGTCCGTCGTCGGGCGAACCGCGCTGTCGGCAGGGGCGCGCGCCCTGGCCGTTCCCGCCCTGCTGCTTCCCGCCCTCGCCGTATACGCAGGCGCGTACAACGCGGTGTCCGTCGCGCTGGGCAGCGTGCCGTCGGCGGTTCCGGCGGCCCTCTCGCCCGTGCACGGCGCGGCCCTTGCGCTCTTTGCCATCGGGTATGTGGCCGTCGAGCGCGGCTGGCACCGGTCCGTTCCCCGCCTCTACGTCCTGCTCGTCAACTCGTCGCAGCCGGCCGCGGCGACGGTTCGCACCCGCCGCGAACAGTACCCGGCCTGAGGGCCCGGCTCTGCTCCTGCGCCCCCTCCGCCCTGGCTCGATTCGTTTTCCTGCCGATTCGTTCTCCTGCCGATTCGTTCTCTCGCTCTCATGGCCCTCCCCATCTCGCGGATTCGCGCCCACATCGAAGAGGCTGCTGAGGCCGTCGGCGCCCTCTGGCCTCTGGAAACGTTCAACTCCGCCAATCCGCTCTCCGGATTCGAGTCGCGCCCGTTCGGCGATGCCGTTCGCCAGGCCGGGCGGCTCCTCGGCGGAGTCGGCTTTCCGTCCGCCCGCACGATCCGGCAGGCGTGGGAGCGCGGGGACATCGCCCCCGATGCCATCAACCGCCGTCTGCGGAAGGCCGGCATCAACGCGGATCCCGAGGCCGTCCTCGCCCGGTTGGAGGCGGACTCCGGCGCGCGGTCGCCAGGGCGCGCCCTGCCTCTCGAACAGGAGGCCGTCAACCGGCATCTGGCCAAGTGGCTGGCCGCCTTCCTGGACCAAGGCCAGGCCGCCTGGGCGATGCCCCACCGGCACCGCGGCTTCTATGCCGCCTGGCGGGAGGTCGTCCCGCATGATGCGTCCATTCCCAACATCACGGATCGCACCGACCTGCCGCCGACGGCGCAAGAGGCCCTCACCGGCGTTCTGCGCGACCTTCCCGAAGGCGACTGGACGCGGGCCTTCCGCTTTCACCTCACCGCGCTTCCGGGCTGGGCCGGGTTCATCAAGTGGCGCTCCCGCGCGACACACTCCGAGTGGCAGGACGCCCACCCGATTTCGCTCGGCGAGTACCTTACCGTTCGGCTCCTCGTCGCCGACGCCCGGGGCGCCTCGCTCATCCCCGCTCCGCCGGCCGGCAGGGACGGACGCGGCAGGGATGGAAGCGGCGGGGACGGAAGCGCAGAGGCCGACGCCGACCGGCTGTCGCACCTCTGGCTAGAGGCCTGGGAGGAAACCGAGCGCGAGGCCCTGCTGGACCGCCTCGACGAGGCGGCCCCCTCCCCCAAACCGGCCGCCCGACGGGATCGGGACGACGCCGACGCGCCGGACGCACAGTGGGTCTTCTGCATCGACGTGCGCTCCGAAATCCTGCGCCGCCACCTCGAAGCCGCCGGCAACCACGAAACGTTCGGCTACGCCGGCTTCTTCGGCCTGCCGATCCAGCACGAGCGCTACGGCTCCGGCATCCGCGTAAAAGCCTGTCCCCCGATCCTCGACCCGAAGCACCGCATCGCCGACCGGCGCTCCCCCGCCCGCACCGCCGATGCGGAGCGCTACGACGGCTGGATGAACGTCCGCGGCACCCTGCAGGCGCTCGTCAAACACCTAAAGGACAATCTGGCCGCTGCCTTCGGGTTTGTGGAAGGCAGCGGAGCCTTCTTCGGAACTGCGCTGGCGGCGCGGACGCTCCTGCCCGAGCAGGTGTTTCACTGGCAGGACCGGGTGTCCGACTGGGTCTCCCGGCCCGACCAGTTCTGCGAGCCGACGATCGACCGGCCGGCGTCTGCGCCCGAAGACGCTCCCGAAACGGCTCCCGAGAACGCCCCCCAGGACGAACCCGAGGACGCCCCCCAGGACGCCCCCGGAGACATACCCACCGCCGGGGGCCGCGGGGCGGATGACGGTCTGCCCCTGGGCCTCTCCCACGAGGCGCAGGTCCTGTACGCCGAGGCGGCGTTCCGGCTCATGGGCTGGACCTCCGGCTTCGCCCCGGTCATCGTCTTCACCGGGCACGGC
>CAKZLV010000007.1 GCA_937127285.1 uncultured Bacteroidota bacterium | reverse complement strand
TGAAGTACGTCATGATGTCGAACTGGTTGACGATCTGCTCCGACAGCGTGTACTGCGCGAAGAACTGCAGGGCCAGGGGCGTCAGGATGAAGTAACCGAACGCGATGCCCAGCAGGAAGAAGAAGGTGGCGAAGACGGCGGAGAACTGCATGCCGGAGCGCTCCTCGGGGTAGAGCGCCGGCTCGATGAACTTCCAGAGGTAGTAGACCAGAATCGGCGACCCGGCGATGATGCCGACCACGACGATCGTCCCGATGTCGGCAAAGAACTGCCCGGTGATGGTGCGGTTGAGCAGTTCGATGTCCTCGGGGTTCATCCCGAGAACGTCGTACATGAAGAAGCCCGGCCGCGTGGGGCCGATCAGGACGGTGTCGACGATCCAGTTGCTGAAGAGCGCGCAGAGGAGCGTGGTGATCAGAAGGCCGGTGCCTCCCTTGATGAGCGTCCACCGAAGCTCTTCGAGATGATCCAGAAACGGCATCACCCCGTCCTCCTCCGGGGGGTCGGCCGGGCGGGTCGCCCCGTCTCCCTGAACCCCCACCGGCGTGTCCGTTTCTGACTCCGAAGTCATTGTGTGGTCGCGTGCGAAGTTCGAACGGCGAACTGGGATTGCGCGTCGTCCCGCCCGCTTCCCCTGTCGGGTATCGAATGGGTCAGGCGCTGTCGGAGGTGCTGTTGGTGCTTTCGCGCAGGTTCAGGTCCAGCAGCGAGTCAACCCAAAGCCCTTCGTCTTCGATGCGCGCCTGCCCGCTGCTCCAGGTGAAGTTGAACAGGGTCAGCAGTCCCACCACCTCGTACCCTTCCCCGCGAACGAGTTCGAGCGCCTTGGCGGCGCTCCGTCCGCTGTTGATAATGTCGTCGAGGAGAGCGACCGGCTGCGTTTCGTCGACCGGCCCTTCCACCAGGCGTCGTCGCCCATGCCCCTTTGCCTCCTCTCGCACCAGCCCTCCCTTGAACACCGGGTCGTCGTCGGCGGTGAGCACGCTGCACACGAGCGGATAGGCCCCGAACCCGTACCCGACCACTTGATGGACCCCGCGCTCGCGGAGGCGCTCGGCCAGGACGCCCCCCACCTCTTCGAACAGCGCCCCGTCGAGCATCGGAACCCGGGTGTCGAGCAGCCACCCGATCGGCTGGCCGCGCGGGTCGGTGATGAGCTCCTCTTCGCGCCGGACGAGCGCCCGGTCGTAGAGACGGCGGCCGAGATCGACGAGATCGGCATAGGCCGACGAGCTAAGCGAGCTGCGATCCATGGACGGCATGGGATGCTACGGTGAAGTCGGGGGATGCAAGAAACGGGCGATCCGAATCCGGCGTGGAGGGATCGGCGGGAGGTACGGTCGGATACCGTCGACCGGAACGTTCCGTTCCACCCCGCACCGGGTCGCCCGGTGACCGTCCACGCAGCGCCCGGGCGGTTACGCCAGGACGAAATCATACAGCGGAAACTCCTCGCAGAGGGCCTCAACGTCGGCGTTGACCGCCATGCGAACGGCCTCGTCGTCCGGCTTCTGCAGGACGCGGTCGACGAGTCGGGCCACGGTCCGAAACTCCTCGGTGCCGAACCCGCGCGTGGTCATGGCCGGTGTGCCCAGGCGGATGCCGCTGGTGACGAAGGGGCTCTTGTCGTCAAACGGGACCATGTTCTTGTTCGCCGTGATGCCGGCTGCCTCCAGCGCCTGCTCGGCCTCCTTTCCGGTGAGGTCTTGGTTGCGAAGGTCGATCAGCACGAGGTGGTTGTCGGACCCTCCGGAGACGAGGTCGTAGCCGCGCTCCGTAAGCTCGGCCGCCATGGCCTTCGTGTTCTCGACGATCTGCTCGGCGTACGCGGCGAAGTCCGGCTGCAGCGCCTCCTTGAAGGCGACGGCTTTTGCAGCCACCACGTGCATGAGCGGGCCGCCCTGCGTGCCGGGGAAGACGCCGGAGTCGAGCACCTGACTCATCTTCTTCGTCCGGCCGTCGCGGAAGGTGTGGCCGAACGGGTTGTCGAAGTCGTTGCCCACCAGGATCATCCCGCCCCGCGGTCCGCGGAGCGTCTTGTGCGTGGTGGTCGTGACGACGTGCGCATGCGGCAGCGGGTCGTTCAGGACGCCCGCGGCGATGAGGCCGGCCGTATGCGCCATGTCCATCCAGAGCAGGGCGTCGACCTCGTCGGCGATGTCGCGGAAGGCCGCATAGTCGAAGTCTCGCGGGTAGGCGCTCGCCCCGATCGAGATCATTTTCGGTTGGAGCTCCTTGGCGCGGTCGCGCACCTTGTTCATGTCGATCCGCCCGGTGTCCTCCTCCACCCCGTAGTACTCGGCGTTGTAGAGGATGCCGGAGAAGTTCACCGGACTGCCATGGGTGAGGTGGCCGCCGTGCGACAGGTTCAGACCCAGGAACGTGTCGCCGGGCTCCAGCGCCTTGAGGTAGAGCGCCGCGTTGGCCTGGGCACCGGAATGCGGTTGCACGTTCACCCAGTCGGCCCCGAAGAGCTCCTTCGCCCGGTCTCGGGCGAGGTTTTCGGCGACGTCGACGAATTCGCAGCCGCCGTAGTAGCGCTTGCCGGGAAGGCCTTCGGCATATTTGTTGGTCAGCGGCGATCCCATCGCTTCGATGACGGCCCGCGACGCGAAGTTCTCGGAGGCAATCAGTTCGAGGCTCGTGTTTTGCCGCTCCACTTCTTTCTGGAGCGCCTGGTAGATCTCGGGATCCTGGACGCGGAGGTCACTCATCGCGGGAACAGATTGGTTGATGGATGCAGACGGGACGCCGGGCCCCTGCACGGCAGCCGCCTTCCGCACCGGAAGACAGCGGGGCAGCCAGCAAAAAACCGACGGGAGCCGGGTGAACGGGAGCCGGGTGGGAGACGCACGCCCTCCGGCGTTCGGAGGTCAGTTTGCGTGCCACGGGTAAGATACGAACAGTAAGGGAAACGGAAAGCGCATCCGGGGGCGTTCCCCCGTCCCGCCGGGGATCGGTTATGGGGGAGTTACAATTCCACAATTCCGCCGTCCGGCTCGAGGCGCGCCCTCTCCGCCAGCTCCGCTACGATCTCGGGTAGAGCGCGAGAAGGGCTTGTAGAACCCCGTACTTTATGGAGCTGTCGCTCCTTTGGGGATGAACCTGTCGGTTCGAGACCCTTCTCGTATTCTGTGCGCGCAAAAAGATGTCGTGATAACCAAGCGGCTTTCTTATTTTCGGTAGGGTGGGACACACCCGATCCGCCTCGCCTTGTGTGGGAGGAAAAAACACCTGGAGACCTGGGTAAACCCGACGCGTTTGAGATCGTCGGTTCCGGTCGATGAATGGTAGAATCCCCGGCTTTAGCTGGGGGAGTGTCAAGAATCCTCCGGTCGCTCGCCGGGCCGTTGGAGCGTGACGAACGTCGTGGCCACGCCCAGGAACTCCCATTCGGCGGCGGCGTCGCCGTCGACGTCTACCGCGTAGGTGCTCCCCACCAGGTACGAGCGCCGCTCGGTGACGCGGTCGATCTGGTCGGCGACGAGTTCGGACCCGGCCCCGCCGAGCACGCGCCCGAGCGTTCCGCCTCCCGCGGCGGCCGCGATTTCCGTGCGGGCCACCTCGCGCACGAACGGGCGAAAGTCCTCCATGTCCGGGTTGGTGACCCAGAGGAGGACGACAGCAAGTCCGGCTAGGAGAAGAATCTTCTTCATCGCAGTCTGCGTCGTTGCTCCGACCCGTCCGCACGGTCGTACCGCGCCGCGCAGCGTCCGCCCCCGCAGCGGGAGGGCCGGTCGCGGAGGGAGGTCTCGAGACGAGGAATCCGGAAACGGGGAATCGGGCGACGGGGATCGGGCGACAGGGAATCGGGCGACGATGGCAGAGGGAAGGGATCCGGTGGCTGCACAGAGGTCTCGGTCGTCGGAGCGTCCGGCGCACGGGCCCGAGACGGCCGCTCAGTGCGTCATGGCGTAGGTCAGGATGTTGGCCCCCATCCGGAGTGCCGCCCGGCGCTTCTCCGGCGGGTTGTCGTGCACAGACGCCGGCTCCCAGCCGTCGCCGAGGTCGCTCTCTACGCTGTAGAATACCATGAGCCGACCGGCGTCGTCGAACAGGCCGTAGCCGCGCGGCGGCTTGCCGTCGTGCTCGTGAATCTTGGGCAGACCGCTGGGAAACGCATAGGCGATCGAGTAGATCGGGTGGCTGAAGGGGACTTCCTGCAGTTCTCGCTCGGGGAAGACCTTGCGGAGTTCGCGACGGATGGGCTCGTCGAGGCCGTAGTTGTCGTCGATGTGCAGGAAGCCGCCCCCCATCAGATAATCGCGCAGTCGCTCCGCTTCCGCCGGCGAGAAGCGGACGTTGCCGTGCCCAGTGAGGTAGAGGTAGGGATAGCCGTAGACCTTGTCACTCGTCAGTTCTACGACTGCTTCCTTTCGGGCGACGTCCAGCAGCGTGTTGCTGCGCACGAACGACAGGAGTTCGGGAAGCGACCGTTCGTCGCTGTACCAGTCTCCCCCGCCGCCGTACTTCAC
Organism: uncultured Bacteroidota bacterium; assembly: GCA_937127285.1. Classification (GTDB taxonomy): domain Bacteria; phylum Bacteroidota; class Rhodothermia; order Rhodothermales; family Salinibacteraceae; genus CAKZLV01. The sequence continues at coordinate 9,517 of CAKZLV010000007.1, read as the reverse complement.
CCGGGCGATCTGGACGGAGGCGCTGTCCTGGGCCTGAAGCGGCGCCGGCCCGGTCGCGACGAGAAGAAGCGCAAGAAGGCAGGCAACAACCCGGTGCATGAGGAATCCGGTGGTGATGATCCGGTCGTGGGAATCCGGTCGTGAGGAGGCTCGCGCGACCGGCGGACGGGCCGCCGGGGCTTGACCAGCAAAAAGAACCGCACCCAGAGCGCAGGGAGGAGCGCGTGAGGGGCGCATCCGGAGCGTGTTCATCAAGCTGAACGCTTGCTGGGGGCCAGGGTTCGCACGGCGAAGGCGCAGAGAGCCGGTTCGGCACGTCTGCACTGTTACGATGGATCGATCTCTGGCGCCGTCCCCGGTGGAGCCGCATCATTCCGTCTGCCGCCTCGTACCGTACGGTTGTGCATGCACCGCACCCACGCGCCCCCGCTCTTCCCCGTTCGTGCTGCATCCCGAACTCTGCCGTCCGCTTGCCCTCTATGTCCTCTGATCGCAACTTCTACCCCGACCAGCCTCGCCCGTCCTACGAGCGGATCGACATTCCACAGAGCGATGAAGAGGTGAGAGAGTTGCTGAAGCGCTCGGTGGAGGCGGCGAACAACTCGATCGTCCTGACCGACCCCAACCAGCCGGACAACCCGATTATCTATGTCAACCAAGGGTTCAAAGAGCTGACCGGCTACGACGAAAGCGAGATCCTGGGCCACAACTGCCGGTTCATGCAGGTGAGCCCGGGGGGCGGACGCGACGAAGAGCAGCCGGCCGTGCGCACCCTCGCTCGCGCCATCGAGAACGGCGAAACCTGCCGCGTCGTCCTGCGCAACTATCGCAAGGACGGCGAGATGTTCTGGAATGAGCTGTACATCACGCCGGTTTACGACCAGAACGACCAGCTGGTCAACTTTATCGGCGTGCAGAACGACATCACCGAGCGGGTTCGCCTGAACGAATCGATGGAGCGGCGCGTGCAGGAGCGCACCCGCGAACTCGAGCAGAAAACGCGCGAGCTCGAGCAGCAGCGCGACGCGCTGGCCCGAGCCAAGGAAGAAGCCGAGGCCGCCAGCCGGGCCAAGTCCGTCTTCCTCGCCAACATGAGCCACGAGATTCGCACGCCCCTGACGGCGATGCTCGGGCTCGCCGACGTCATTCGCGCCAAGAGCCCCGACAGCCGCTTCGACGAGCATATCCGCCGGATCAAGTCGGCCGGCAGCCGGCTGATGGATACGCTCTCGTCGCTGCTGACGCTGGCGAAGCTCGAGGCCGGCAACATGGACGTGAACCTCGAACCGGTGGTCGTGTGCGAAGAGGCCCTCGAAGTGTTCGAGCTCTTCCGCTCGCGTGCCGAAGAGAAGGGCCTGGAAGCGACCTTCGACGTCGAACCGGAGGCTCGAGATGCCGTTGCCCGCCTCGATGCCGGAGCGCTCAACAGCGCCCTGCAGAATCTGATCTCCAACGCGATCAAGTTTACGGACGACGGGACGATTTCGGTGCGCGTCTACTGCCAGAACCGCGACGGCCCTCCTGCTGACCGCGTCGCGATCGAGTTTTCCGATACGGGCATTGGCATCAGCGACGAGTTTCGCCCCTACCTGTTCGAAGACTTCAAGCAGGAGTCGGACGGCCTCACCCGCGAGCATGAGGGGTCGGGCCTCGGCCTCTCGATCACGAAGCAGCTCGTCGAGGCCATGGACGGGTCGATCACCGTGGAGTCGGAGCCCGGAGAAGGAAGTGTGTTTACGATTTCCTTCCCCCTGGCCGAAGTTCAGGATCGGCCGCGCCCCGCCGCCGAAACCGACCGGGCCTCTCCCCCGCCCCACCAGGAAGCTCGCGTGCTTCTCGTGGAGGACAACGACAACACGGTGTTTCTCATCGAAGACCTGCTGGAGCGCTCGGTCGATCTGACCGCCGTCAAGAGCGCTCAGGAGGCCCTGGACGCAGCGGAAGAAAACGGCTTCGACCTGTTTTTGGTCGACGTCAACCTCGGCGCCGGCGGCAGCGGCATCGATCTGATGCACGCCCTTCGCGAGCGAGAGGCTCATGCGAATGCGCCCATCCTGGCCGTCACGGCCATCGCGATGCCCGGCGACCGCGCCGCCCTCCTGGAAGAGGGATTCGACGACTATCTCGCCAAGCCCTTCGAAGCGCGCGACCTGCTCGACATGATCGACGCCTACCTGTAGCCCTGCAGCCGCCCGAGGGGTCGCCGCAGAAAAACCGACCCGCTTCCCCGAGCCCCCGCATCTCAAATTTCGAACGTCGGCCCGGGCACGGTGTCCCCACCAGGACTCGAACCTGGATTTACGGCTTAGGAGGCCATCGTTCTATCCAGTTGAACTATGGGGACCGGTCGTTCAGCAACACGGCGTTGTACACGGCATTCGGCCCATCGTTCGAGCCGCTGAAGCGGGACGTCGGCGGGGGACGTCGGGGCGCTGGGCCGCCGGGGCGTGGGGCGCTGGGACGCTGAGCGATGCGAGCGGAATGCCCTGGCTACACGTCGTCCATGTTGTCGATGGCATCGATGTCGTCGATGGCGTCGAGGAGGTGAAGCACGATCTGGGCGGAGGAGCGGGCGGCGTCGTGCAGGAATTCCTGAAAGTCGATCTCGGACGAGCCGTCGGCCCGGTCGGAGATGGCGCGAACGACCAGGTAGGGCACGTCATTGAGCGCACACACCTGCCCGACGGCCGCTCCCTCCATCTCGACGCAGTCGCCCTCCAGTTCGTCGCGGAGCGTCTCCAGGTAGGCCGCGTCTTGAACGAACGCATCCCCGGTCATCACCCGTCCGACCCGCACCGTGTGGTCGGCGAGGGCCACCTCGCGGGCCTGAGCGCGAAGATCCGGATCCGTCTCGAAGAACCGGAGATCCGTGAAGGGGATCTGGCCCCTGGGAATCCCCAGAAAGCGGACGTCGACGTCATGGTGCACACAGTCGCGCGCAACCACGATGTCGCCGATGTCGAGGTCGAGGGCCGCCGCCCCGGCCGTCCCCGTACACACCACCGGCGACGCGTCGTAGCGGTCGATAAGGATCTGCGTGCACATGGCCGCGTGCGTTTTGCCGACGCCGCACTTCACGAGGCGGACGTCGTGCCCGCCGTACCGGGCGGTGTAAACGGTGAACCCGGCCACCTCGTCCGTTTGCTCCACCGTGCAGGTATCGAGGTAGAGCTGGATCTCTTCGTCCATGGCGGAGACGACGGCAATCGGCATCGGCAGGGGGCGGCGAGAAATGAGAGAGGAAGGACGGCGATGCAGGCGTGTAGAGAAGGAAGCGGGGGACGGAACCAAGGTCCACGGTCCAACGCAAAAATCGATTGATCTCCACGGCCGCATCCCCTACGCTGTTTCCCTCGATCTCTGCTTGATCTCTCCTCGGTCTCCGTTCCCCCTCTCCTCCCTCCACTCGCGCCATGTCCCTTCCTTCCTCCGGCGATCGGCCCTCCACCGGCTCTGACGACTCCTTCGATGCCGACGATGACGGCAGCAACTGGCGGACGGGCTGGGCCGTCGGGGCGGGTGTGGCCGGGACGGCCGCCGGACTGGCCCTGGCTCGGCGGTGGGTGCGACGCGGCCTCTCGGCTCCCTCCTCCCTGCCTCGCGCCATCAACGCGGCGACGAAGACGCTGGAGGGGCCCGGCGGGCGCATGAACCTGTACGCGCGAGACGGTCGCGGCACGCCGATCCTCCTTCTGCACAGCTTCAATGCGGCCGCCTCCCCGTTCGAGGTGCGACCGATCTTCGACCGGCTGGCCGACGCGACGGACCGGCCCGTGTACGCCCTCGACTGGCTCGGCTTCGGTCGCTCCGCCCGTGAAGACCGCGCCTACACCCCGGAGCTGTATCACGAACAGCTCTTTCACGTGCTGGACGGGCACCTCGAACAACCGGCCGACCTCATCGGCCTGTCGCTCGGCTGCGAGTACGCCGCACGGGCGGCGCTGCAGGCCGCCGCGACGGTGCGCCGCCTCGTGCTCATTGCCCCCACCGGCCTCACCACGCGGCGCGGCCCCTCAACCATCGGCCGGGCCGGCATCGGCGTCGCCGCCGCAACGGGGGTGTTCGAGCTGCTCTTCTACCGCCTCGCGCGCCGGTCGTCGCTTCGGGACTTCTATGAACGGCAGGTCTTTCTTGACCCCGGTGCGATTCCGGATGCGTTGGTCAACTATGCGTACGTCACCTCGCATGCGCGCGGCGCCCACCACGCGCCGCGCCGGTTCATCGACGGCACGCTCTTCCTGGACGACGTCGCCGACGCCGTCTACAGCCGCCTCTACCGCCCGACCCTGCTGCTCACCCCCGAAGATCCCGCCCCGACCGTCCAGCGCTTCGACCGCCTGCCGGAGGTCCTGGCCGCCAACGGCCGCGACCTGACGCACCGCGCCCTCCCCGGCGGCCTCCTGCCCCACTGGGAAACCCCGGAGCCGTTCTTCGAGGCCCTGATGGAGTGGATCGACGCGTGATGAGCATGGGGGCTTGGGCGCTTGGGGGCTTGGGCGCTTGGGGGCTTGGGCGCTTGGGGGCTTGGGCGCTTGGGGGCTGTGGACGCTTGGGGTGGGGAGGACATTGATCAATGATCATTGTGCAATGCTCAATGTTATTGTGCAATGCTCAATGCGAATCCCGCAACGACCCATGCCTTATCACCCATGACGCATTACCCGTAACGCATTACCGATGACGCCTCCCCCTTTCCCCATGACCCTCGAGACGCTCCGCGAGGAGACGCCGGGCACGCAGGACGTGCTGCACTTCAACAACGCCGGGGCGGCCCTGCCACCGCAACCGGTCGTCGACGCACAGATCCGCCACCTACAACGAGAAGCCCGGATCGGCGGGTACGAGGCCGCCGCCGACGCCGCCGATGCGCTCGAGGACACCTACGCGGCGCTGGCCGACATGCTGGGGTGCGGCACGGACGAGGTCGCCCTTGTCGAAAACGCGACGCGGGCGTGGGACATGGCCTTCTACGGGATGGATTTCGATGCGGGGGACCGGATCCTGACCTCGCGCGCCGCCTACGCGAGCAACTACATCGCTTTTCTGCAGGTGGCGGAACGGACGGGCGCGCAAGTCGACGTCGTTCCTTCCACCGACACGGGTGAGATCGACGTGAATGCGCTCCGGGAGACGATTGACGACCGGGTCCGCCTGATCGCCCTGACGCACATTCCCACGAACGGGGGCCTCGTCCATCCCGCCGCCGACGTCGGAGCCATTGCCGCCGATGCCGGCGTTCCGTTTCTCCTCGATGCCTGCCAGTCGGCCGGCCAGCGGCCGCTCCCCGTCGACGACCTGCAGTGCACGATGCTCTCCGGCACCGGACGCAAGTACCTGCGCGGTCCCCGGGGAACGGGCTTCCTCTACGTCGACCGCAACTGGATCGAACGCATCGAGCCGCCCCTGCTCGACCTGTATGCCGCGACGTGGACGTCACCGGACACCTACGAGATCCGCCCGGACGCCCGCCGGTTCGAAACCTTCGAGAGCCACGTGGCCGGACAGGTGGGCCTCGGCGTTGCGGTCCGCTACGCCCTGAACCTCGGCCTGGACGCCATCCGCGAGCGCGTCACCGCTCTTGCCGAAACCCTGCGCACCGCCCTCGCGGCCGTCGACGGCGTGACGGTGGCGGACACCGGACGCGTTCGCTCGGGCATCACGACCTTCTACGCCGAGCACATGGAGGCCGCCGAGATCCAGGCCGCCCTTCGAGAGCGCGACGTCAACACGTCCGTCTCCACGCCGAGTTCGACCCGCCTCGACGCGGAAGCACGACATCTTCCGGACCTCGTCCGAGCGTCCGTGCACTACTACAACACGGAGGCGGAAATCGACCGATTCGTCGAGACGCTAAAAGACGTCTTGACGGGCTGACGCACCGGTCGTCGAACGAAAGAAGCGGCCGTCCACACGGCGTCGCCCGTACGGAGTGGCGCGGTCGCCCCCCGGCCCGCCGGAGGTCTCCGCAGGATGGGGCGCCTGCACGACGCGGAACCCGCCGCGGAGCACCCGTTCGACTCGGCCGGACGGTGCCTTCGATCTCTTTCTCCTCGTTTCCCGCTTCCCTCATGCCTTCTCCCCACCGCCTTTTGTTCGATTTTCGCGATGCCGCAGATGTCGGCGCTTGGCGCATCATCAACGATACCGTGATGGGCGGGGTGTCGTCGAGTCGGTTCGAGGCGACGGAGGACGGTGCCGCCTTTACCGGCGAGGTGTCCCTGGACCAGGGCGGCGGCTTCGTGTCGATGCGCTCGCCGGAGGGCACCTACGACCTGAGCGGCGGCGACGGCCTCCGAATCTGGCTGCGCGGGTCCGACAAAACCTTTCAGCTGACCGCCTACACGGAACCGGGCGGGCGCGTCAGCTACCGCGCCCCGTTCACGCCTCCCTCGACGGCGGACTGGGACGCCGTGGACGTTTTCTTCGACGACCTGACGCCGTTCGTCCGCGGTCGCCACGTTCCCGATGCCCCGGCATTCGACCCGGCCCGCATCCGCGCTGTCGGCATTTTGCTGGGCGACAAACAGGACGGCAGCTTCCGGTTGGAGTTGCAGCGGATGGCAGTTCTCGGGGCGTGACCGTTACTCTTCCAGCGACCGGATACCGGGGTCGGCCAGCTCGACGGAGTTGCCGGCCGGATCCCGAACGGGAAGGGAGCACCCCGCCGGATCGCCGGCACCGGTGGGAGTGCCCCAATCGCCCATCCTCCCCCATCCATCCTCGATCCTCCACCTTCCATCTTCCACCTTCCATCCTCCACCCTCCACCTTCCATCTTCGATCCTCTATCCTCTATCCTCCCCCATCCGGCACGCCGGGTCGGACGGGCGGGCTGCCGGCGTCCGCAGCGGCGAGTTCTCCTTCCCGAGTCGTGCGCAGGAAGCGAGCCGTGAGCAGGACGGAAGCGGCCGCGAGACCGGCGACGAGACCCCACCAGAGGCCGATCGCGCCCCAGTCCCGGTGGAGTCCCAGCCACCATCCGCTCGTCAGCCCGACGCCCCAGTAGGTCGCGATCGCGATCAGCATCGGAACGCGGGTATCCTTCAGTCCCTGCAACGCACCGCTCGCGGCCACCTGCACGCCGTCGAAGACCTGAAAGACGGCGGCCACGCCCAGCAGAGACACGGCGAGGCGTACAACGCCCGCGTTGCCCGGCGCCGACACATCCAGATACAGCGAGACCAGCAGGTTCGGGAGGGTCCAGAACACGACGGCTGCAACGGCCATCACGGCGGTGGCGCAGAACATCGACACGAGACCGGCACGGCGGACGCCCCCCGGGTCCTCCCGGCCGGCTGCCTGCCCGACGCGAACGGATCCGGCAATCGAGATACCGACCGGAATCATGAACGTGAATGCCGCGCACTGAATCGCGACCTGATGCGCGGCCAGGGCGGTCGTTCCCAGCGTCCCCACCATGAGCGCCGTAATCATGAAGAGGCCGGCCTCGACGCCGCGGGAGACGCCCATCGGTGCGCCGATACGCACGAGCTCGCCGAGCACCTCTCGGTCCGGCACGCGTAGATAGCGAAAGACGGCGTAGTCGCGAAACGGCTCCAGGCGCACGGCCAGAAGGGCAAGAAGCGCAAACATGGTCCAGAACACGATCGTGGTCGCGTACCCGGTCCCGACGAGTCCCATTGCGGGGAGTCCCCACGCGCCGAACATGAGGACGGCGTTGGCGCCCACGTTCAGCCCCACCCCGAAGAGCGTGATGATCGTGACGGGCAGCGGCCGGGCCAGTCCCTCGACGAAGCTTCGCAGGGCGGTGAACCAGCAGGCGGGAAGGAATGCCCACGCGGCCGCCTGAAGGTAGCCGGCCGCCCGTGCGGCGGTCTCCGGCTCCTGACCCAGCGTGAGCAGCACCGGTTCGATGAACCACAAGATGCCGAAGGCAGGAAGGGCCAGCAAGACACCGAGCCAGAGGCCCTGCCGCACGCTCCGCTCGATCACGCCGGGCTCTTGCGCGCCGGCCGCTTGCGACACCATCGGTCCCACGGCCTGCACAACCCCGATGCAAACCACCAGAAGCGTGAAGAAGACGGTGTTGCCGAGCGCCACCCCCGCCAGTGCCTCGGGTCCCAGCCGTCCCACCATGACCGTATCGACGAACCCCATCGAGATCTGCCCGACCTGCGCGGCAATCACGGGGGCAGCCAGTCGCAGGGTGGGCATCACCTCCTTCCAGAGGAGATGCCGTGAGGTCGAAGAAGAGGGCGGTGCGGTAGGCACAGGCGATGCAGTTGGGCGAAATGAGTGAGAGACCCCGGAAAGACCCCGGGAACCAAGCGGCTCGGATGAACGCGCGCAGGGCTCCCTCGTTCATCCCTTTGGCTTGCGAACCCGATCCTGACACGCCCCCTCTGATTTTCTTCCCATGAACACCCTGTCGGACGAAAGCATCACCGCCCTCGAACGTGCCGCCGGCGAATGCGACGCGGCGCGAGCCGATCTGGAAGACGCCCTCGACGCCGCGGAGGGGGCCGGCGGACACCGGCCGGACGACGACCACCTGGAAGCCGTCGCCGACGCCCTCCGCCGCTGGCAGGAAGCGCAGGAAGCGTTCATGGAAGCCGTTGCCGAGTCGGAGGTGCCGGACCCGAGCATGGCCGCGATGCTCTTGATGCGCACGGCCGACGTGGATACGTCCAACGCTCGCATGGGACTTCCCGGCGCGCACGTCGACGGCGCCGACCAGCCCTTCGAGCTCGACATGACGGGCTCCCGCGGACAGGCCCTTACCACCGCGGCAATGGACTATCTGTAGAGCGAGATCGGTCTGAATACAACGTCGGTCGTCGGCCAGCAGAGTTCGATCGGGGACGCCGTCGGTCTTTATTCTCTCGACCGATGGATCCGGGGATGGACCCGACCCCGTGATCTCCTGTGTCCTCAACGGCTGAGTTGCTCTTCCACCCAGGAGCGCGCCTCGTTCATCGATCCGACGATCGTGTAGGGAGACGGCTGGTCCTGCAGCGCAAACACCGCCCGCAGCACGCCCCGCAGCACCGCCGTCGGGATCACGTAGGCCGTTCCCGCCAGATACCGCTCGATCATCGCCTCGTTGTCGGCAATCCAATCGGCCTGCCACTGCCGGTAGCGACTCGGAAGATAGGAGGCCGTTCGCGCATCGAAGATGAGCGCGAAGGGTTCTTCCTCGTCATAGAGCGCCTCGAGGTCGGACAGGTAGGCTTCGAACGCGTCGTCGGTCGGCGGATCGTCAAACGTCACCGTCACGACCGGCCACGCGCTCCGATCCAGTTCGTAATACGCCACAGATCTGGGTGCGGGTTGTGAGTTGGGCGTTGTGGGTTGGGCGTTGTGGGTTGGGATTCCCATTGAGCATTGATCAATGATCATTGTTCAATGTCCTCTCCGCCTCCAGCCTCAAAAGCCTCCGAAGCGTCCAAAGCGTCCATAGCGTCCACAGCGTCCCAGCGTCCACAGCCTCCAAAGCGTCCATAGCGTCCCAAGCCCCCACGCTCCCAAGCCCCCACGCTCCCAAGCCCCCACGCTCC
>CAKZLV010000006.1 GCA_937127285.1 uncultured Bacteroidota bacterium | reverse complement strand
TGAGTCACAGACGGCCGCTCAGCAAGCCGCTATCGGCGTGACAAACGCACGGTACAACTTTCTCGTCGACCTGAAGCGCGTCGAGCGCGCCATCGGTCGCTTCGAGTCCCTCAGCCCGCCGGAGGAACTCGCTGCCTTTCGGGAGCGACTCGACGCGTTCGTGCGCGGCGTATCGTCCGAGGAGTGACGCGTTGAAATCGGTGCCTCATGGTTCCCGATGCCCCACCACCTACTCCCACCTTCAACCCGAGTCCGTTGCCGACCGACAGTCCATTGCCGATCCAGCTTGCCCTCCACCACGGCCGAACCCCGTCCGGCCGCATTCACCGCGCGCTTTGTCTGAGTGTCGTCGTCGTGCTGATCATCACGGGCGGCTGCCAGACCGAAGACGCCGCGCCGGAGACCCCGCCCCGCCCTGTCCGCTACGAGCAGGTGTTTAGCATAAGCAGTGAGCAGGGGCGGACGTTCTCTGGCGTGACGCAGGCGGGATCCCAGGTCCAGGTCGCCTTTCGGGTCGGCGGCTCCGTCGAGGCGGTGGGCGTAGAGGTCGGGCAGCAGGTCCGCCGCGCGCAGCAACTGGCCCGGCTCGATGCGACGGACTACCTCATTCAGGAGCGGCAGGCCGAGGCGGCGCTCGCTCAAGCCAATGCCCAGCTCCGCAATGCGGAGGCCACCTACGAACGTACGCAACAGCTATACACGAATCGTGGCGCCTCGCAAAGTGATCTGGACGCAGCGCGGGCGCAGTTCACGTCCGCTCAGGCGCAAGTGCGCTCAGCGGAGGCGCAGCTGCGCGCTGCCGAGCGGCAAGTAGGGTTTACGCGGCTGCAGGCCCCGATCGCGGGCTCCGTCGCCGAGGTGAGGATCGAAGTGGGAGAGCAGGTCAGTCCCGGCCAACCCGTCGTCACGATTAGCGGGACCGGTCAGCCCGAGGTCGTGGTCCCCGTGCCCGAGGGCCTCATCGGACGCGTGCGTGCCGGGTCCGCGGCGCGGGTGCTGTTGAGCGCGACCGGGGAAGAGGAATATGAAGCAACGATTACCGAAGTCGGCGTCGCTCCAACGGGCGGCGCAACCACGTTCCCGGTCACGGTACAACTCACTGAAAACAGTTCGCAGATCCGTCCGGGGATGGCGGCAGATGTCACGCTTTCGGTGAACACCCAATCGCCCGGCGAGGCATCTTCGCCGGCTCCGGACCGAGTTGTCGTTCCCATGCAATCGGTTGGAGAAGACCGGGACGGCCGGTTTGTCTTCGTCCTCGACCAACGAAGCGACGATCGGGCCCTGGCGTTACGCCGACGCGTCGAGACCGGTGGCTTTCAGGGCGATGCCATCGAAATCCTGGACGGAGTCGAAAGCGGCGATCTCGTCGTCACGGCGGGGGTGAGCTCGATCACAGATAGCCAGGAGGTTGCCCTTCTGGAGCCTCCACGCCTTCCCGCAGACTCGGTCCGCGCTCTGCGGAATCGAAACCAAGAGTAAAGCCGCACGGCGTGTTGCTTTGCTCACCAATGCATTCTGGGGTCCGGCGCTGTCGGGCCTCGCGGTCATCCCCCTGTCACCCTTGAATCATGGACGATCATGGACATCACCCGCTACGCGATTGAAAATAAGGTCGTCACGCTTGTGGCGCTCGCGGCGGTGCTATTTGCGGGGGGCCAGGCATATCTCAACTTGCCGCGTGCCGAAGACCCGGGCTTTGAGATTCGCGTGGCTCGCGTCATCACCCCGTTCCCGGGCGCCAGTCCGCAGCGCGTTGAGCAGTTGGTGACCGATAAGCTGGAGCAGCGGATTCAGGAGATCCCAGAAGTGGACAATATCGTCAGCACGTCGCGCACGAACGTTTCCATCGTCACCGTCGAGCTCAAAGAGGATGTTCAGGAATTGCAGCCCGTCTTCGATCGGCTTCGGCGAAAAGTCGAGCAGGTGGAGCCCGATTTGCCCCAGGGCGTGGTCTCCACCGTGGACGACGAGTTCGGCGACGTGTTTGGGACCCTCCTCACGCTCACGGCTGAAGGATTCTCCTACCGCGAGCTGGAAGAGATCGCCGAGCAAGTGCGCAGCGAACTCCTCAAAATCAAGGATGTGGCGAAGGTGGAGATCATCGGTGCACAGCCCGAGCGCGTCTTCGTGGAGTACGACAATGCCCGCCTCGCCGAGTTGGGCCTCTCCACCGGGCAGTTGCAGAACATTCTTCAGACGAGCAACATCATCATCCCCGGCGGCGCGGTCGAGACCGGCGCGGAAAGCATCACGCTGGAGCCGTCTGGTGCCTACGAAACCGTCGAGGCCATCCGGCGGACCGTCATTACGTTGCCCGGCACCGGCGACGTCGTGTTCCTCGGGGATATTGCCGACGTCGATCGAGGCTACGTCGACCCGCGCGACGAGGAGATCCGCATAACCGGGCGCGAAGGTCTCGTATTGGCCATCTCCATGCGCGACGGAGGCGACATCATCGCGCTCGGAGACCAGGTGCTGTCCACCATCGACCGACTCGAGCAGCGCTATCCCATTGGCGTCTCGTTTGGCGTTCAGAGCTTCCAGCCGGGCGTGGTCGAGCGCTCCGTCGGCGACTTTACCTCGTCCGTCCTTCAGGCGATCGTCATTGTGATCCTTTCCATGCTGATCTTCCTCGGGCTGCGTACCGGCCTCGTGGTTGCGACGCTCATCCCCATGGCGATGATGGCGACCCTGATGATGATGGACATCTTCACCATCGGCCTGGATCAGATTTCCCTTGCAGCCCTCATCATTGCGCTCGGTCTCCTGGTTGACAATGCCATCGTGATGAGCGAGGCCATCCTGGTGGGCATGGAAGAGGGCAAGTCTGCCAAGCAAGCCGCCATTGCATCGGCGCGCGAATTACGCGTTCCCCTTTTGATCTCTTCGCTGACGACAGCAGCCGCCTTCCTTCCGATCTACCTGGCCGAATCGACCGTGGGTGAGTATACGGCCCCCTTGGCGCAGGTCATCACCATCACGCTTCTGTCCTCGTGGCTGCTGGCCATCACCATGATCCCGCTCCTGTGCGTTCTCTTTCTGCGGGTGAAAAAGAGCCGGCGCGCCGCGCAGGAGAACGGCGCGCAGGAGAACGCCGAGCCGACAGCGGAGGGGCAAACGAACGCGGAGGGCCAAGAATACGACTCGCGCTTCTACCGCCGGTATCGTGCGTTCTTGACCGCCCTCCTCAAACGCCCGGCATGGACCCTCGTGGGGGCCTACGGACTCCTGCTCGTCGCACTGTGGGGGTTCGGCTTCGTAGAGCAAATCTTCTTTCCGGAAAAACGGGAGGTGCTCTTCACGGGCGAGCTGAATCTCCCCTACGGTACGTCGTTCGAGCAAACGCAGGCCGTCGTCGTGGACATCGAAGACTTTATGCGCGCCGAGTTGACACCAGACCGCGAGGGCGAGCCGGGGCTGGATAACTGGACCTTCTTCGTCGGGACGGGGGCCCCGCGGTTCAACCTCGGCTACAGTCCGGAGCAGGGCCGCTCCAACTACGCCGCCCTGATCGCCAACACGACGAGCTTCGACGTGCAAAGCGATGTCATGAGACGCTTACGTACGTATATGGATCGGCGCCACCCCGGCCTTGACGCGAAAATAAAGCCCCTCTCGTCCGGGCCCGCCACCGCAAACCCGATTGAAGTTCGGCTATACGGCGACGATGCCACGGTCCTCTTTCGCCTCGTGGACCAGGTCAAAGAGCAGCTGTCCGCCATCGACGGGACCACCAACATCTCGGACAACTGGGGACAATTCACCAAGAAACTGCGTGTCGAAATCGATGAGGTGCGGGCCCGGCGGGCCGGGGTTTCCAATCAGGATATCGCCGTCTCGCTGCAGACGGCCCTCTCCGGCGTTGAAGCGACCCAGTTTCGGGAGGCCGCCGAGATCATCCCCATTACGCTCCGCTCGGGGGAGCGCGTGCGCGAAAGCATCAGCCGCATCGAATCGATCAACGTGTACGCGCAGGTGAGCGGACGGAATGTACCGCTCGGACAGGTGGCCGACATCCGGCTGGCGTTCGAGCCCTCGCAGATCCTGCGGCGCGACCGCTCGCTGGCCGTCACGGTGCGCTCCGGGCTTGACCCAGCGGTCGGCCGGACGGCGTTCGACATCGCGGACGAACTGGTGCCATGG
>CAKZLV010000005.1 GCA_937127285.1 uncultured Bacteroidota bacterium | reverse complement strand
GGCGTTATGTTGGAGGGGCGCGGCGTGTCTAGGAAAAGACGGTGACCGCCCCTTTTCCTGTTTTCCTGTCCGCCCATGTTGAGCAAAGTATGGAGCAGCACGACCCAGGGCGTCGACGCGCTCCCGGTCGAGATTGAGACGAACGTCAGTCCCGGAATGCGAAAGATCTCTGTAGTCGGCCTTCCCCGGGCCGCGACGAGCGAGAGTTTCGATCGGGTCTGGACCGCCATCAAGCACAACGACTTGCCGGCTCAGTGGGGGCGCATCACGATCAATCTGGCACCGGCCGACGTGCCGAAAGAAAGTGCTGCGTTCGATCTGCCCATCGCCGTGGGATGGATCGCCGCCAGTTCCCGCCAGATCGACCCGGACGTGCTGGGGCGCATGTGGATGGCCGGGGAACTCGCCCTGGACGGCACAATCCGACCCGTGAAGGGCATTCTGCCCATGGCGTTGAAGGCGCGGGAGGAGGGGTTCACGGGGGTCATCGTGCCGGCGCGCAACGCTCCGGAGGCGGCCGTTGTGGACGAACTCGACGTGTACCCCGTCGAGTCGCTGACCGACGCGTTCTCCGTCCTCGCCGATCCGAACGGGCAGGCAGCGCCGGCCCCCTTCCGAACGGACGTCGATGAACAGTTCGTCGATGCAGCCACGCACGTTCTGGACTTCGCCGACGTCCGGGGGCAGGAAGCGGTGAAGCGGGCGATGGAGGTGGCGGCTGCCGGGGGACACAACGCCCTGATGGTGGGGCCGCCCGGATCGGGCAAAACCATGCTGGCTCGTCGTATGCCCACCGTTCTCCCACCCCTCACGCTGGAGGAGGCCCTGGAAACGACCAAGATCCACTCGGTCGGGGGCACGCTGGACGATGCGGCGGGGATCGTGGCGCGCCGGCCCTTCCGGGCCCCGCATCACACAATCTCGGATGCTGGACTCTGTGGCGGGGGCGTCTACCCGGCACCGGGAGAAATCTCCCTGGCGCACAACGGGGTTCTCTTCCTGGACGAGCTTCCGGAGTTTCAGCGTCGGGTTCTGGAGGTGATGCGGCAGCCGATGGAGCAGGGACGCATTACCATTTCGCGGGCCCGGTCGTCGGTGACGTTTCCTGCCCGGTTCATGCTTTTGGCCTCCATGAACCCGTGCCCGTGCGGGCACCTCAACAACCCGAAGCGCGAATGCGTCTGCGCGCCCGCTCAGGTTCAACGGTACCTGAGCAAAATCAGCGGCCCGCTCATGGACCGCATCGACCTGCACGTTGAGGTGGCGCCGGTCGACTTCGAGGAGATGACGGAGAAGCGGACTGGAGAGACGTCGGCGCAGGTCCGGGCCCGCGTGCTGGAGGCGCGAAACACGCAGGCCGATCGGCTGGCCGACGATGCCGGCATGCACTGCAACGCGCAGATGGGATCGAAGCAAATTGAGCGGTACTGCGCGATCGACGAGGCCAGCCGCCGGCTCATTCGAATTGCCACGGAACGGCTGGGGCTGAGTGCACGGGGGTACACGCGCATTTTAAAGGTGGCCCGCACGATCGCCGACCTTGCCGAAGCGGACGACATCGAAGCCTCCCACATCTCGGAGGCGATTCAGTACCGATCCCTCGATCGCGACTGGTGGCACGGGTAACGAACGGCCTACCGACCACCCGCCTCGACGTTCTCTGTGCGGTTCACGCTCCATGGGTTCGGGGGCCGCCGGCCTTCGCTCGCCCACATCCTCGACCGATCCGCCCCGCGCCTCGCACCGGCATCGAAGATCTCGTCCTGGGACAGTTGACTCAACGGACGGCCGCATCCCCCAGCGAACGCGGAAGAAATTCCCCCGATGTTGTTTTTTCTTCGGACCGGGGGCGCCCGGCGATTTATCGAGACCGAGGCCGGGCCCGTGCCGGGTACACCAGTTCGTGTCGCGAGCAGGAAAACCCCGGCAGGAAAACCCCGGCAGGAAAAAGGCGGGAGGGAAGAGGCAGCCGGAGAAGGAACGTCCCGTCATGGGCGCAGATCCTTCCTGTCGGTCGATGCCGTACTGAATCGACGCCGTACTGAATCGGTGCCGTACGGAAAACGCCCCCACGGAAACACCTGTCCGGACATGTTTCGGACAGGCGGTCGGGGCCGTTTGAGGTTTGCGCATCCGGCAGAGAGCGAGACCGGTGGGACGGTGCAGTGCCTGGTGTAGATGGTTCACGTCCGGATCCGTTTGGTTTCTCAACCCGGATGGAAGCGGTTCGGCTTGCGGGGAAGACGTGGAGTCACCAGCACGTCGTGGCCGCATTGGAAGGCCGGCGTGCCTCGACGCGGGAGAGGAAGCCGGGGCAGGGGTTGAGAATGGTTCAGACCGACGGGGGAGGTGCAGCCCACGGGCTGCGAGAGACGGATCTACGAGAGAGAATCCCCAGAGAGAAGACGTGAAAGCGCCGAAACGAGGGTGGTTTCAATCCGAACGTCGCATGGTCCTTGACCTCGGTGTGGAGGGACGATCCGGTAGCGCTGAACGAAGCACACCACTGCCGCGCAGGCGACTCCCGGCCACCGGGCGAGCGCCGTCCTAAGGGCGAGCGGGTCGCGGGCCCTCACCCGGCCTCCTGTCCGCCACCGCTTCCCCCGGGTCGCCCCTGGCGTCGAGCGAACGCCCGGTTCGACGGCTCCCGATCGAAAACGTGGCACGCGTTCTGCTGCAACATGTTGGTGGACGGGCGATGACGGATGCACCCTCTGCTGCGACTGCCGCGAACGACTGGCGGTCCAGCCATCCGGGTCCAGCCCTGGAGGAGCCTCAGCGGAGCACAGCGTGCCCACTGCCAATCTGCTTCTGAAATTTTCTTCCAGCCATCCGCTCGACCCGTGGCCTTTTGCGGCTGAAGCGCTGCCGTTTGCGCTCCTGCGCAGTCACGAGCCCGGTCCGTTGGCTTGCCGAAAGAGCCGTTGCATTCTCACCAGTGGTTGTCAGAGAGATACGCAGTATCCGCTTTGGCTCGAATGCTGCAAAAGAGACAGCTACCGCGGTTCCACCCCGTCTACCGCACTTCATCATGATCCGATCATTACACGCACGGACTTTCATGCTCCGACGGATTTTCACGACAGCCGGAATTGCCTGCCTCGCCCTGGTGCTCGGGGTCGGGATGGCGTCAGATGTGCTCGCGCAAACGCAGGGCCGAGCCGGGCAGCCGCCCCCGCGCCAGCAGGGGCAGCCTCGTGATTCGTCACCGAACGACGAAGCCTCCCTGCAGCAAGAGGAGTCGTCCGAGCCGTTCCTGCACGGCGTCTACCTCGGCTTCGGCGTCAGCACCTACCACGGCGACATCGACGGGAACCCGAGCCAGGATCCGATCGGCTTTCTCGGAAACGCGACCCTGCGGCTCACCGTCGGCGCCGATCACCGCCTTGGAACCTACGATCAGTTCGGAGTCGAAACCCGGCTCTCCTTTGAGCAGGTCGACGGTGCCGCACGCGGATGGGGAGCCAATCCCGACGAGCCGCTCAAGTTCGACGCGAGTCTACTCAACCTGGACATCGTCGGCTCTTACGAACTTCCCTACATCCGGCAGGATTTCCTTCGCGTCTTCGCCGGCGGCGGGCCGTCGCTGATCGTAAGCCCGACCTATGAAGGCTTCCCGTCGGATGCGCAGCTGGACGAGGACCAGACCTCCATCTTTCGGCGTGATCTTGGCACTCGCATCACCGCGTCGGTCGTCGCCGGTGTCACGATTCTTGATTCCTTCCGCATTGGCGTCCGAGTGCTCCCCTCCGATTACGTTGACGGATACGAAGGTTTTCAAGATGGAAGTGAGGTCCCAGATGTCGTCGGCTTCGTCAGCTTCGGCCACCGATTTGATCTGAACGATTGATCTGAGCGATTGATCTGAACGATTGATCTGAGCGACAAGCCCGACTTCTTGCGTGCTTCGCCCGCCGCAGTTTGACCCCCCGGCGCTTTCCCGACTTCCCGCCCCCACCCTCTGCTCTTCAGGATCATGGTTTCCGTGTTTGCCGACTCGATTCGAAATCAATCTCTCACACATCTTTCTCGCTCGACCCGTAGTTCTGCCATGGGAACGAAGAAATACCTTTCACTGCTTTGCGCGTTCACCCTCTGCCTGTTGCTTCTCAATCCCTCGCAGGCCGCCTCGCAGCGGCTCTTTCTGGACGGCGGCGCCTCGATTGCAGAGAGCAACGCGTCGGCGACCACCGACCTGTCCGGCAATAAGGCCGTGGTGGCCGGTGGCGTGATGGTGAATGCATCGGAGATTACGCGCTTCAGCATCGGCGCACGCTCCCGCGGCGAACTCATTGCCGTGGAGGGAGGTGTCGAGATCCATCCCTGGAAGCACTCCAGTGAGGTCAGCCCCTACCTGTCGACGGGGTTTGGACGCTACGTAAACGGCGATGCCGAAAAGGGCACCATTCCTCTCGGCCTCGGTGTGGAGTACGATGTGTCTCCCAACGTCGCCATCAATGCCCAGGTGGAGGGACGCTGGGCCTTGGATGCCGACGAAGACCGCCCGGTGCCGACCCAGAACGTGGTTGCCGGCATTACACCGACGATCGGTGTCAGCTACAAGCTGGAGCAGATCGACCAAGAGCCTCCCGCCGAGACGCCGGTTGAGCAGGGACAAACCGCCACTCGTCAGGGATTTGAGCAGCAGGGGCGGTATCCGGGACAGAATCCCGGAAGCGTGAACACCCCGTTTCAGGATCCAACCGAACTGGCTGCGCAGGAAGGAGGGCCGGGCGAATTTAAGCGGTCCTACAGCCGGGATTCTCTCAAGCAGTCCGAGCCCCTCATCATCCGCAAGGGCGAGTCCGCACCGTACGACGATCCCGGCGTCCCGCCGATCTCCGGCGAAGTGACGCTATCGGACAACGGCGACATGGTTCGCCTGCCGGACGGCACCTTTATCATGGGGCTCACGGACGAGGATCCCTTCGACATTCAGAACGCCGGGCGCAAGCGCGTGACGGTGAGTTCGTTCTACATCGACCGCTTCGAGGTTACCAACGCCGAGTATCGCGAGTACCTTAAGTCCCTTGGACAGGGCGAGCGAGACGCCGTCCTTCCGGACTCGACCGCCTTCCAGAATACGGCCAGCCGGGCCGACTGGGAGACGTACTTCTACGGCTCCACATACGACGACTACCCGGTGGTCGCCGTCACCTGGTCGCAGGCCCGCGACTACTGCAAGTGGGATGACAAGCGCCTCCCGACCGAGGCGGAATGGGAGTACGCCGCCCGTGCCGGACGCGTCGGGGGGATCTATCCCTGGGCCGGATTCTCTCCACAAGACGCCTACGGACGGTTCCTCGCTAACTACAATCCGGGCCGTCAGGGGCAAGCCGCCGACGGCTACGCCTTCACGGCCCCGGTTGGCTCCTACCCGCCGAGCCAGTGGGGACTGCACGACATGGCCGGAAACGTAGCGGAGTGGGTCCGTGACGCGTACGCCCCCACCTACTCCAATCTTTCCGACCTGGACCCGGTGTACACAGACTCGGAGGAAGACCGGCACGTCATTCGCGGTGGGTCATGGAGCTCTAACGCCTTCCGAATTGGCGTCGGATTCCGGGACTTTCAGTCCGCTTCGGATGCCTCGTCCCGTATTGGCTTCCGCTGCGCGGCCGATATTAGCCAGATCGAAGGAACGACGCGCGATCTCGGCCCGGGCCCGGGCGCACAGCAGCCCCCGCAAGGCGGCCAGCAGCCTCCGCAAGGCGGCCAGCAGCCTCCGCAGGGTGGTCAGCAGCCCCCGCAGGGTGGTCAGCAGCCCCCGCAGGGTGGTC
>CAKZLV010000004.1 GCA_937127285.1 uncultured Bacteroidota bacterium | reverse complement strand
CCCCACGCGTCCAACGCCCCCACGCGTCCACAGCGTCCAAGCGTCCACAGCGTCCAAGCCCCCACACTCCCACGCCCCCACACTCCCCAGCCCCCCATCACGCCCCCCGTCGCTCGAACTTCGCGTACATCGCGTCGATCTCGTCCTCATAGCGATCGGTGATGACCCGTCGCTTCAGCTTCATCGTCGGCGTCAAGGTGCCGGCTTCGACCGAGAACGGTTCGGCGACCAGGTGGAAGTCGCGGATTTTTTCGTGTGCCGATGCGTCCCGGTTGTAGGCGGTAAAGGCCTGATCGAACATCGCCTGGACGTCGTCGACCTCGATCAGCTCTTCGTCGCTGTAGTCCGACTCCTGGATGTCCAAATCGCGAGCCTTCATGCGCACCGACTCGAAGTCCGGCACGACGAGAGCCGTCAGAAACGGTCGGTCCTCGCCGACGACCATCACCTGGTCGAACCAGGCCTGGGTCTTGAACACGTCTTCGATTGGACCCGGATAGATGTTCTTCCCGCCCCGCGACACGATCAGGTGCTTGATGCGATCGGTGATCTGGAGATATCCGTCCTCGAAGCGCCCGACGTCTCCGGTGTGGAACCAGCCGTCGGGGTCGAACACGGAGCGCGTCTCCTCCGGGCGTTTCCAGTACTCGCCCATCACGTTCGGGCCCTGGACGAGGATTTCTCCTTCCCCGGTGGTGACGCGGGTGGGGTAGTCGTTTCCGCTGACGGTGCCCACGATTTCGTTGTCGTCGAGGCGCTGAATGGCGACGGTCACCCCCGGCAGCACGTGCCCGACCGTACCGTAGCGCGGGGCGTCGAGGGGGTTGGCCGTCATGATCGGTGCGGTTTCGGTGAGGCCGTAGCCCTCCACGATCGTGACTCCGGCCGCCTGAAAGAAGGTGCCGATCTTTTCCGGTAGGGCGGCGCCGCCCGAAACGGCAAACCGGAGGTTGCCGCCCAGCTTTTCGTGGAGCGTCGAGAAGACGAGCCGCTGCGCAAGGGCGTTCTGCGCCTTCAGGATCGGTCCGGCGGAGCCGTTCTGCGCTTCCCGGGCGTGTCTCTTTCCCGTGCGGACCGCCCAGTCGAACACCTTCTGCTTTACCGCGCCCCCCTCGCTCGCCTGTTGAATGACGCGGCTGTACACCTTTTCGAACATCCGCGGCACCGAGATCATCACCGTCGGTTGCACCTCCAGGAGGTTTTGCGAGACGGCCTCGACGCTTTCCGCATAGCTGATGGTGGCCGCAGACGCCAGCATCGCCAGGTACCCGCACGTCCGCTCGAAGGCGTGAGCGAGCGGAAGAAAGGAGAGGTGGTGGTCGCTCGGCCCAATGGGGAAGCGCTCGAGGGCCGCCTTTACGTTCGAGCAGAAGTTGCGATGCGACAGCACCACGCCCTTGGGCTCCCCTGTCGTCCCGCTGGTGTAGATCAGCGAACTGACGTCGTGGGGCTCGACCTCCTCCGCGATGCCGGCGAGGCGGTCCCGGGGGTCTGCCCACACCGCTGCGCCCGCCTCCAACGCCTTCTCCCACGGGACGTATGCCTCCGGCGCCTCCTCCGGCACCTCGCTCATCACGATGACCCGCTTCAGGTGCGGGCACTCGTCCAGGATCTCTTCCACCTTCTTCCGCTGCACGGGCACGCTCACGACGAGGACCTTGGCCTGCGAGTCGCGAAGGATGTAGGCGATCTTCGCCGGGGGCAGAGACGTGTAGATCGTCACGTTGGCACCCCCCAACGCCTGCGCTGCCTGGTCGGCCACGACCCATTCGGGGCGATTCTCGGACAGGATGGCGACCCGATCGCCGGCGCGCACGCCCTGGTCGTGGAGGTATCCGGCCAGCGCGTGCACCCGCCGTTCGACATCTCCCACGGACAGGTCCTGCCAGCCGTCCTCCCTCTCTTTGTAGCGCAGGAGGGTTCGATCCTGGTCGCGATACGTCTCGCAGAGACGCCGGAAGAGCTGCGGGACGGTGTCAAACTCGATGTGGGCAGACATGGCACCAGCGGGAAGTCCGTGGTCGAAGACAGCGAGAGCGCAATCCGGACTAACAGGAGTTGCGTGGTCCTGTTTCGGTACACGAGATCGGGGATCCGGTACGCGGCACGGGGGCTCGGCACGGAGGGGCTGGAGAGGCGGTGCGGGTCCGGCGTTCTCTGAACCGTTGGGAACCTGTTTGGCAGACTGTCTGCGGCCTGCGACTTCGTGGATCTCGCTCCACGAAGCTACGGCACTCGCCCGGTAGCTCCACTACAGGGCTCGTTTGGGCGCTCCGTGGAGACTTCGCCCACTGTGTCTCGGTACCGCATCCCTCTACCAAACAGGTTCTGGGCCCTTTGCACGCCTCCCTCAACCGCCGGTCCGGCCGCGCACGGCATCGGGGCCGTTGCCCCCCACCAGAGCCCTCTCCGAATCCCTTCCCCCATCAGGCGGCCGAGCCGACGGCGTCGGAGATGTTGGCATACCCTTCCTCGCGCACCCGATCAACGAGTCCCTCCTTGATGCGGCGGACGAGGCCGGGGCCTTCGTAGATCAGCCCGGTGTAGACCTGCACGAGCGACGCCCCGGCGCAGATCTTTTCGTACGCGCTGTCGACGTCGCGCACGCCGCCGACGCCAATGATGGGGATGCGGCCGTCGGTAGCCCGGTAGAGGTAGCGAACGAGCCGCGTCGCCCGGGCCTGCAGAGGGGCTCCGCTGAGTCCGCCCCCCCCGATCCGTTCCAGATTCTCCGCGGAGGCGCTCAGTCCTGTCCGGTCGGACGCTGTGTTCGTGGCAATGAAGCCATCGATCTCGTGCGCTTCGGCGACGGCAACCAGGTCTTCCAGTTGCGTGTCGAACACGAGCTTCTCGCTCAGAGGGGGACTCAGCTTTAGAAGAAGGGGCGTTTTGAGTCCGGGGTGGGAGGTCTGCGCCGCGGCAATCGTTTCCAGCAGCGCATCGAGGGACGCCGGGTCCTCGAACGTTTTTCCCTCTCTCGTATTTGGGCACGACACGTTGAGGGCGATGTAGTCGGCATGGGGCGCCACGTGGCGGACGGTCGTGCGAAAGTCTTCGACGGCCGCCTCCCCCATGATCTCGGGGTCGTGCGTCTTCGCGATGTTCACCCCGAGCGGGACGGTCTTCTGCCGGATGATGTCTTCCAGGCGCTGGGCCACCGCTTCCGCCCCGTCGTTGTTGAGCCCCATGCGGTTGATGACGGCCTCGTCGCGCTCGAGGCGAAAGGCCCGCGGCTTGGGGTTGCCGTCGGAGGGGCGGGCGCTCACCGAGCCGGCTTCTACGAATCCAAACCCTACCGTTTCCCAGAACGGAATCAGCTGCGCGTTTTTGTCGGCGCCGGCAGCCAGGCCGACGGGGTTGGGAAAGGACGTTCCCCACAGCCGCTGCTTTAGCCGTTCGTCGCTGTAGCCGTACACGGACTCTACCACCGAGGGCAGAAGCGACTGCGCCCACGCTGCCGCCCGCAGACCGAGGTCGTGCGCGCGCTCGGCGTCGAGTTGGAAAAGAAGAGGTCGAAGCAGCTTGTACATGGCGTACACCAGTGGGAATCGGGGGACGGCGGAACGGGGCGACCCTGCCCGTACGGGGTGGCACTTGCATGCCCCCTGCATCGTTTCTACCCTTCCGTCGTCCCGGGCGTCGTTGCCGGTACCGGTTCGCTCCCGTGCTCGCTCCCGTCTCGCTGATCCCTTCCCCGCATGCTTCTCTATCAGGTCGATGCTTTCACCGATGCCGCCTTCTCCGGAAACCCTGCCGCCGTCTGCGTGCTGGCGGTCGACCGGGGCGACGGCTGGATGCAGGACGTCGCCATGGAAATGAATCTCTCCGAAACGGCGTTTCTACGGCGCCAGGCCGACGGTGCCTACCGCCTGCGGTGGTTCACGCCGACGCACGAGGTCGACCTTTGCGGTCACGCCACGCTGGCCAGTGCGCACGTGCTGTGGAGCGAAGGCTTCCTGGCGGCCGACGAAACCGCGCACTTCAAAACATCCGGCGGCTCTCTGTCCGCCGTCCGAGAGCCGGCGGCTGCCGGTGCGGACGGCCCCTGGATCACGCTCGACTTTCCCAGCGCCCCCGTCACCCGCATCGACACGCCCGACGGCCTGCTGGAGGGGCTCGGGGTCACCGATCCTGCGTTTGTGGGCGGCAGCGACCGCGACCTGCTCGTGCACCTGTCGTCGGCAGAGGCGGTCCGGACCCTCGAGCCCGACCTGCAGGCGCTGCGCCAGCTCGATGCCCGCGGAGTGATCGTCACGGCGGCCAGCGACGGCGGCGCAGCCGACTTCGTGTCCCGCTTCTTTGCCCCCCGGGTCGGGGTCCCCGAAGATCCGGTGACGGGCTCGACGCACTGCGCCCTGGCTCCGTACTGGGCGCAGCGGACGAACAAGACGCAGATGGTGGGCCTGCAGCTGTCGCGCCGCGGCGGGACGGTGCGGGTGAGCCTGGACGGGCCGGAGGCAGACCGGGTGTCTCTCGCCGGGCAGGCCGTCACGATCTTTCGCGCCCGGCTGGACGTGTGACCTGCCCCCACCCTCCCGAACCGAGGCCCCGTGTCCGGCGACCCGCGACCCGTGTCCAATGTCCAGTGACCCGTAATCCCTACGCCGCCTGCCCGGTCTCGACGTCTTCGAGCTGCACGCCTTTCAGCCCCATGGCGTCGTACGTCGCCCCGCGGAAGGCCGGCTTCTGCGACTGGATCTCGTTCATGATCGCCTGCGGCCCCTTCGCGTGGCTGAGGTCGATCTGCGCGGCGAGCCGCTGGGCGATTTCGGGGAGGGCTTCCCAGCTCGGCTTGCAGTTGACGCGGTTCGACTCGTTGTGCCAGCGGTCGAACGGCGTGCCGTGCTCGTCCTCGCGGTTCTTGCCCATCTCCATCATGAGCGTGCGGTTGACGCCCTGGATCTCCTTGGCCGGACGTACGCGCTGGGCGCGGCCGTCCTGGTTGACGTACGTTCCCACCGTCTCCACGACCATCGCCGCCGGAAGGACGACGGTGGCCTGCGGGAGGGTCTCGTTCGTCGTGTTGTAGGGGTGCACGATAACGTCCAGCCCCTGCAGGGCGTCGGCATCGACGAGGCCGGAGCCGACGAGGTCGTCCTCGAGGACGTACACGAGGTCGTACGCGCCGTCGGCCAGTTGCGAGGCGAGCAGCTCCTCGTCGACCGGCAGGATGCCGAGGCGCTCGCAGCCGGCGGCGTTCGGGGTCTTGTCGTCGGTGATGAGCCAGTCGTCGCCGGCTCCGGGCTCGACGTGCGGGATGTACCTCGGTGCGTCGGCCCCGAGCGCATCGGCTATTTGCGCCAGCAGGTAGTTGTCCTCAACCGTGGCGTAGGCCGAGCCCAGGAACAGAATCCGCTCCGGGTCCACCTGGCCGAGCAGCGTGGCCGTGCGGGCGTAGGATTGCGTCCAGGTCGTGTCCCGCAACGCCCCGTCCTGCCGCATCGACGGGCCGTCCGGGCGGTCGTCGTTAAACCGGTCGTAGACGAGGCGGTCTTCGTCCGGCAGCCAGTACTCGTTCACGTCCATGTTCTGCCGGGGCGTGATGCGAAGCACGCGGTTGTCGCGCACCCAGTAGTGGCAGTTGGCTCCCGTCGCGTTGGTGGTGACGATGGACGGTGTGGAACTCATCTCCCAGATCCGCGCCTTGAACCGGAAGTCCGTTGAGGTCAGCGCGCCGACCGGGCAGATGTCGATCGTGTTCATCGAGTACGGATCGTCGAACTCCTCCCCCGGCGCCGTGATCGGGTAGTTGCGCACCCCCCGGTTGTTGATGGTGA
>CAKZLV010000003.1 GCA_937127285.1 uncultured Bacteroidota bacterium | reverse complement strand
GGGGGGGGGCATTCATGGAGGCACCGGGGGGCGAAAAGCGAAACGGGACTGCTGGCACCTCCCCACTCCCCCACATTCTCGCACACTCATTCCTCCAATCCCCAACCGGTTACCCGTCTCCGGCCAGGTCGTCGGGGGTGACGCTGCGGCGGTGGGGGAGGCGTTCTTGCGGCGGATAGGGGAGGATGGGAATGATGGTGCCATTCTCGATTCGCTCCTTGACGCCCTGCCAGAACTCGGCGGTGAAGAGGTCGCCGTGAACCTGCTTGAACGCACGCATGAGCGAGTCGCCGATGCCCATGGTTACCTCGAACTCTTCGGGGAAGACGTCGTCCGGGCCGACGTAGAACCAGGCATCGGCGCTCATCTCGTCGAGGTAGGTCTGGGCCTGCGGTTTCTCCCGGAAGGTATAGTCCGTCACGAAGCCGAGTTCGTCGTAGTCGTAGAAGACGACGCGCCCGTGGCGGGTGACGCCGAAGTTTTTGAGGAGGAGGTCGCCCGGAAAGATATTGGTTCGCGCCAGGTCCTTGATGGCGTCGCCGTATTCGAGGAGGGCGGATCGCGCTTTCGCTTCGCTTCGAGAGCGAACGTAGACGTCCAGCGGCGTCACCCGTCGCTCGACGTAGCAGTGGTCGATCACGACGCGCCGGTCGTCGAGGTGGATCGTCTTTCCGGCTGCCTCCAGCAGCTCGTCCAGCAGGTCGTCGTCGAAGAGCCGCCGGCTCAGGCGCAGGTGCTCGAACTCCTGGGCGTCGACGAGGCGGCCGGCGCGGTCGTGTTTGAACACGAGGTGGTAGCGCTCCTTGACGGCCTCGCGCGTCGCTGTCTTGGGAGGATCGAACTGGTCTTTGATGACCTTGAAGACCATGTCGTAGCTCGGCATCGTGAAGACGGACATCACCATGCCGCGCTGGCCCTGGGCGTGCACGAACGCGTCGCTTGTGTGCGCGAAGTGCTGCAGGAGATCTCGGTACAGCTCCGTCTTGCCGTGCTTGTTGTACCCGATGGCGATGTACAGCTCGGCCGTGCGTTTGCGCGGCAGGATCCGGTTGAGAAAGCGGACGAGCGCCTGCGGGTGCGGGGCCTGGACGTGAAAGTACGACCGGGCAAAGCTGAACAGGATGGAGATGTCGTCTTCGTTGAGGAGGACGGCATCGGTGACGACGCCGTTCGGCGCGTGGTGGAACGCGAACGCAAGGGGAACCATGGTGTCGTCCACCACCAACCGGCCGACCAGGTACGCCCCGATCCCGCGGTAGAAGACGTTGCGGACGAGCTCCATGCGCTCGATGGGACCTGCGAAGCCGCGGCGCCGCAGGCGCTCGTCGACGAAGCGGGCCACGCGGCGCACGTCTTCTTCCCGGTCGGCATACGGAGCACTGAAGGCCGGAGTGTCCTGGGGGTCCTGACGGTCGACGTATCCCCAGGCGTCAAACACGGCGTCGACGTATGCCTCCGTCGTCGGCATCCGCTCGAACACGCGGGTAATCGGGGCGTCGGGCGACGGCCGCGGCTCGTCGAGATCGGTGGTGACGAACTCGATGTCCGGGTTCACGCCGACGGTGTCGAAGATGCGGCGGGTGACGGAGTTGAAGAAGGTTTCGGCCAGTTCGCCGTCGCGGCGTTCGGAGACGACGTCGGCGTAGGCGGTGTGCAGGCGCGTCCACAGGTCTTTCTCGCCGATCCGGCCATCGAGCCGCTCGCGCAGATCCGCTTCGAGGTGGTCGACGATGTCTCGGTAGAGGGAGAGCCGCTCGGAAGCATCCTGCCGCAGGCCCGTCCAGTTGCGGTTCGCAAAGCGGATGCCGGCCCGGCGCGTGATCCGCCGAAACCGGGCCTGAAAAGCGGCAAAGGCGTCGCGAATCAGCTCGGCGAGCCGGTGGATGCGGCGATCCGAAAGCGGTCGCGGAGCGTCGTTGCGGGATGCGGCATCGGTCGACGAGGCGGCCGGCGGGTCCGCCGCCGAACCGGACGAGGCGTCCGCAGACGCCTCAGAAGAGGACGAGGGAGAAGAGGACGAGGACGGCTGCGGCGCGTCCGGCCGAGAGTCCGAGTCAGAAACCGACGCGCCGGAGCGAGAGGAGCCGGACATGGGAGGAGGGCGGTACGGAGAAGAACAGCGAGGGGGGGAAAGACGGCCGCGCCAGGGATGCGGGACCGGATCGGCAGGACTGGATCGGCAGGACTGGAGGAGGCGGGGGGACGGGCACGGACGGACGCCTCCGGTAGCGGAACGAAGGGCCGGCTACACCGCGATCGGGGCCGAGAGGGCCGGGTGGTGGCGGTAGTTTTCCACTTGAATGTCGGCGAGGCGGTAGTCGAAGAGAGCGTCGCGGCGGCGGAGGGTGAGGGTGGGCAGCGGGTGCGGCGTGCGGGAGAGCTGCTCGGTGACGACCTCGCGGTGGTTGTCGTAGATGTGGCAGTCGCCGCCGTGAAAGATGAGCGTGCCGGGCTGCAGGTCGGTCTGCTGCGCGATCATGTGGGTGAGCAGCGCGTAGCTCGCAATGTTGAAGGGGAGCCCGAGGAACGAGTCGACGGAGCGCTGCTGCCACATGAGCGACAACGTGCCGTCGCCGGGTTCTCCGTCGACGAAGCACTGGAAGGCGTAGTGGCAGGGGGGCAGGGCCATTGCGTCGAGCTCGGCGGGATGCCAGGCCGAAACGAGATGCCGGCGCGAGCGGGGGTGAGAGCGGATGCCGTCCACGAGGTCGGCGATCTGGTCGACCCGCTGGTTGGGGCCGGCAAAGTCGCGCCACTGCTTTCCGTAGACGGGCCCCAGTTCGCCCCAGGCCCGGGCGAAGGGGTCGCTCTCCAGGATGCGGGTTTCGAACGCCTCCTGCGAGATGTCCTTTCCGGTGGTGGTGCGGTACCGCTTCAGCGGCCAGTCCGTCCAGATCGAGACGCCGTCCTCGAGCAGCGGGCGGATGTTGGTGGAGCCGCTCAGGAACCAGAGAAGCTCGGCGGCCACGCCTTTCATCCAGACGCGCTTGGTGGTGAGGAGGGGAAACCCGTCGGAGAGGTCGAACCGAAGCTGCCGCCCGAACACGCGGGTCGTGCCCGTTCCGGTCCGGTCGTCGTGCCGGGTGCCGTGATCGAGGATGTCGCGGAGGTAGTCGAGGTACGCACGCATCGGACGACGGGACGGAGAAAGAGAAAGCGCCGGAATGTCATGGTGCGAGATCCTGCCTCCAGAGTCAAGAGCCGGCCGAAGAACCAGCCTTGCCGGCCAGGTACGCCCGCAGGCGGAACGCACCGAGAAACGCCGTCGTACCGACCGGGCAACCGGTTTCGCAAGCTACGCATCGAGACCTGCATCCCCATGGCCATCGACTCTGAGATCCCCGAGAACAAGCACATCAAGATGGCGATCAACCATCTGAACAAAGTGCTCGACTATGCTCCCTTCGTTGCCGAGGGGCGCGACGCCACGGTTCACCTGACGCAGCAGGACTGGCAGGTCGTTGCCGACGCGCTGTTTCAGATGAACGTGGCGGACGAGCAGCTCCCGGACGCCATCCAAGACTACGACCTCGTTAACAAGAACCGGGCGATCTCGCTGACGACGCCCGACTACGACATCACGATCGAGATCGTGCAGAGCTGACGAAGCCGGGCGAGGCAGCCGGTCAGTTCGCCGCCGCCTGAAGAGGAAACGACGGGATCGACACCCGAAAGCGCTCTCCGGAGGGACGCCGGACGAGAAAGGTGCCTTCAACGCTTCCGACGAACGAGGCCAGCGTGCAGGACCAGTCGAAGACGTGCGTGTCCCCCGGCTTCAAGATGGGCTGGGCCTGCAGTTTCGTGTCGCCGTTGCGATCGTTCGACGCCCCGTTCTTCTCCCGGATGGTCCACCGGCGTCGCAGGAGCTGAACCTCCTTATCACTCTCGTTTTCGATGCGAAGGGCGTATCCAAAGGCGAACTCCTGTCGCACCGGGTTCGATGCTGCGTCCAGGTAGATGGGTTGAACGCGAACGGTGATGTCGCGCGTGGTGCGGGCGTAGGTGATCATAGGCAAAGCCGATGCTCTCGAGCGTGCACGCGGGGAGGGACGGAGGAGGTCGGGAGAGACACCAACGGGGTCGTTCGCTCCAAGCTCCTCGTCGTTGGCGGGACTCCGACGACGCAGGGGTCCAGCAATAGTTGTTACGGGAACGTAACCAATTACTCGCCCCCGGGGAATCTGCATTCCCGTCGCCGTCAACGGGATGTTCTAGCCAAAATCCGGCCATTCTCCTCCGGATAATTTGACACTGCCCGAAGCGGGTGTCACTCTGTTCGGTGTTGCCTGCGGAACCGGAGGGCCGGAAACGTCCCGTCCTGGGGATCTCCCGTGATGAGGATCTCCGTGATGGGGAGGCTCTGGGGAACGGACGCCCTCGCCGCTCCGGATCCGGATTCGATTTCGTGGTTTTCCGACACAACCGCTGACCGCATGCCTCGCACTTCCGGTGTTTCGCCCGATGCCTACGCTCCCTGGACGCGCACCCGCCTGGCAGCCCTCAACGCACAATTCGAAGAACAGCCGCCGCAGGTCCTCCTCCGGTGGGCGACGGACACCTTCGGGGACGGGCTCGTGCAGGGGACGGGGTTTGGCCCCTCCGGCATTGTCATCATGCACATGCTGTCGGAAATCCGTCCGGAGACGACCGTCTTTTATCTGGATACCGACCTGCTTTTCCCGGAAACCTACGAACTGAAAGACGAACTGAAAGAGACGCTCGGCCTGCCGATCGACCGCGTGCACTGCGGGATGACGCCGGAGGAGCAGGCCGACGAGGAGGAGCCGGAGCTCTGGAACGTCAATCCGGATCGGTGCTGCTACCTCCGCAAGGTGCAGCCCCTCGAACGCTACCTCGACGACCAGCGGGCGTGGATCACCGGACTCCGCCGCGACCAGTCGGAGATGCGGGCGGACACGCCGATCCTGGAGTGGAAGCCCAACTGTCAGGTGCTGAAGCTCAACCCCCTTGCGCCCTGGACGCGCAAGCAGGTCTGGCAGTACCTCTTCGAGCACGACCTTCCCTACAATCCGAAGCACGATCAGGGGTATCCGAGTCTCGGCTGCGTGCCGTGCACCGAGCCGGTCCGCGACGCCGACGGCTACACGCGGGACGGCCGGTGGGGCGGCACCGACAAACAGGAATGCGGCATCCACACGGAATAGCCACGCGGAATAGCCCCACGAAACCGCCGCACAGAGGGCGACCTGCAGGCGGAGGCGCCGCCCGCCCCGACCGGGGAATTTCGTCTGAATCCGTTCCGAGAACCCGCCATCCCCCGTCCGGGCATCCGGAGCGGATCGTCCATCAAGAACCTCACCCGCCCGGGCACGTCGGATCCGTAGAGAGACTGCCCGGATCCGCCCGCCTTCGGCGTCGAACCAATGCGGCGCATGGAGCGTACGGGCTTCCCTATTTAGAATCGGTCTAAACACCTGTCCCGCATGAGCGCCTCCGCTTCTCCCGCCGAGCCCGGTTCCAACGGCACCCTCGGTCCCGACGACGCGCCGGATGCCGGTTCGTCGAACGGAGCCGCCGGTCAAACCGACGTCGAACAAATCCCCGAAGCGACGGTCCTCTTCGCCGGCGACTCCGGCGACGGGATGCAGCTGACGGGGTCGCAGTTCACGCTCGCCTCCGCCTACGCCCACAACGACCTGGCGACGCTGCCGGACTATCCGGCCGAGATCCGCGCGCCGGCCGGGACGACGTACGGCGTCAGCGGCTTCCAGCTTCACTTCGGGTCGGTGGACATCCACACGCCGGGCGACAAGGTGGACCTCTTCATCGCCATGAACGCCGCGGCGCTGAAGGTGCACCTGCACCGGGTGCGGGAGGGCGGAACCGTGGTCGTCAACGTCAACTCGTTCGAAAAGCGCGACCTCGACCTGGCCGACCTCGACAGCAATCCGCTCGAGGACGGCACGCTCGACGGCTATCAGGTTCTGGAGGTCCCGCTCACGAAGCTGACGCGGGATGCGCTCTCCGACACCGACCTGTCGAAGAAGCAGGTCGATCGGTCGAAGAACATGTTTGCGCTCGGGCTGTCGCTCTGGATGTACTCGCGTCCGGTCGAGCCGGCCGAGGAGTGGATCCGGAAGAAGTTCGACGAGAAACCGGCCGTTCGCGACGCCAACCTGCACGTTCTCCACAAGGGGTTTCACTACGGCGAGACGGTCGGCGCCATCGGCTCCCGGTACGAGGTCAATCCCGCCGCGATGAAGCCGGGGACGTACCGCGCGCTTCGGGGGGCGGAGGCGCTCGCGCTCGGGCTCGTCGCGGCGAGCGTGAAGAGCGGCCTCGACCTCTTCTACGGCTCCTACCCGATCACGCCGGCGTCCGACATCCTTCACGAGCTGAGCAAGCACAAGAACTTCGGCGTCAAGACCTTCCAGGCGGAAGACGAGATTGCCGCCGTCGGATCTGCCCTCGGCGCGAGCTTTTCGGGGGGTCTTGGCGTGTGTGCGACGAG
>CAKZLV010000002.1 GCA_937127285.1 uncultured Bacteroidota bacterium | reverse complement strand
ATCGATCGTGATTGCACCGAGGCAAAGTCCTTGGAGACACCCGTGGGGACCTTGCCCGTGGGGACGTTGCCAGAGGTTCTCACGGGTGACGCGGCCCAACCGGGCCTACAGACCCTCATTGACAACCCCGTTGACTGAACCCCATTGACAAGGGAATGCCGCTCTGCTATCTTTTCGTGTGAAGATCGCGTAAGGCTGGGGGTTGCGTACGGCAGAGCGCCGGCTCGGCCCCGGTTTTCGTTGCGCTCCGTACGCCCCATTCGTCTGCCCCAGGCCGGATGACCGAACTGGATGCCTCCCCGAATCCGCCGCTCGTACCCGACGGTCTGCTGGACCGGGCGGCGCAGCGCCTCCGGATCATGGGCGACCCCGTCCGGCTCGAACTGCTCAACCTGCTCCGCATCCATGGAGAGCTGAGCGTGCAGTCGCTCGTGGATACGTCCGGGCACCGGCAGGCCAACGTGAGCAAGCATCTGGGCATTTTGATGCGCGAAGGGCTCGTCGACCGGCGCAAGGAGGGGGTCAACGCCTACTACTCGCTGGCCGACCCCAGCCTCCCCGGCATCTGCGTGTTGCTCACCAACCAGCTCACGGCCGACGACTGACGAACCTCCCCTCAGCCGCTCCGATCCCGTCCCCGCCGATCCCGTCCCCGCATCGGACGGGCGGAAGCGGACGGGCGGACGCAGACGCGCCGCGAGGCGGGAGGCGCGGCGAAACCGGCGACGAACGACCCCCGGCGATGAACGACTCCCAGGCATCGGACTCGGATCGGCCGCCCGGCGCTCCTCGAAGGGCGGGTTCCTCTGTACCGGCGTCCTCCGCTGCGTCCTCGGGGCCGGCGCCCTCGGGACCGGCGCACACCTCTCCGTCGCCGGGCACGCTGCAGAGGCCGGAGGCCGGTCGCCCTGGCGCCGTTCGGCCGACGTACCTCGTTCTTCTGGCCCTGGGGGGCGCGTTGCTTCTCAACTTTCCCCTGCTCACGCTCTTCGACCGGGACGTCCTCGTGGGAGGAGTTCCCGCCCTGTTCCTGGGCGTCTTTGCGGTCTGGGGCGGCCTGATTCTGGCAACGGCCCTGCTGACCCGGCACCCAACGCCGCCGTCCCCGCCGTCGGCGCAGACCGACCGCCGGGCTCGGAGGGAGCACCCATGCACGAACCCCTAATTCTTCTGCTGGCTGCCGCCTACGTCGGCGTTCTGTTCGCGGTGGCCTACTATGCCGACGAACAGGCAGCCCTCGGGCGCAGCGTAATCCAGTCCCCGGTCGTCTACGCCCTGTCGCTCGCGGTGTACTGCACGGCGTGGACGTTCTACGGCAGCGTGGGACGGGCGGCCACCACCGGCCCGGGCTTTCTGCCCATCTATCTGGGCCCTACCCTCACCGCCATCCTCGGCTGGGTGGTGCTGCGCAAGATGCTGCGCATCAGCAAGCACCACCGCATTACCTCGATCGCCGACTTCATCGGGTCGCGCTACGGAAAGTCGGCCGGACTGGCCGGACTGGCGGCGGTTGCTGCGCTGCTCGGGGTGGTCCCGTACCTGGCCCTGCAGCTCAAGGCCATCTCGGCAAGCTACCTCGCCCTTTCCGGCCAGGTCGGTGTCGATCCGGGAACCGCTCCCGTCCACCAGGACACGGCATTCTGGACCGCGGCCGCGCTTGCGGTCTTTACCATCTTGTTCGGCACGCGGCACCTGGACGTCACAGAGCGCCATGAAGGGATCGTCGCCGCCATCGCGTTTGAGTCCGTCGTGAAGCTTGTCGCCTTTCTCGCCGTCGGCGGGTTCGTCACGTTCGGCCTCTACGACGGCTTCGGCGATCTCTTCCGGGCCGGAGCGGCCGTCCCGGACGTACGGGATCTCTACACGCTCGGCGGCGGGACGACCGGGATGATGGAATGGGTTTGGCTGACGGGTCTGTCGATGCTCGCCGTTTTGTTGCTTCCCCGCCAGTTTCAAATCGGCGTCGTCGAAAACATCGACGAGTCCCACCTCCGCACGGCGATCTGGCTGTTCCCGCTCTACCTACTGGCCATCAACCTCTTTGTGCTTCCCCTGGCCGTGGCCGGGCTGCTGCAATTCGGCAGTGCGGCGGAGGCGGATGCGTTCGTGCTCACCCTTCCCCTTGCCGCCGGCAACGATGCGCTCGCGCTCCTCGCGTTTCTGGGAGGCTTTTCGGCCGGTACGGGAATGGTGATCGTCGCCGCCACGGCCCTCACGACCATGATCTGCAACGACCTTGTCGTGCCCGTTCTGCTGCGCATCCCGGCCCTGCGCCTGGCCGAACGCTCGCGCCTGACGGGGCTTCTCCTCGCCATCCGGCGGGGCGGCATCGTCTGCATCCTTCTGCTCGCCTTTCTCTACGTCCGCACCTTCGGCCAGGAGCACTCCCTCGTCGCCATCGGGTTGATCTCGTTTGCGGCCGTGGCCCAGTTCGCCCCGTCGGTCCTCGGCGGCCTGTACTGGAAGGGGGGCACGCGCCGCGGGGCGATGGCCGGCCTCGTCGCCGGTGTGCTGGTGTGGGGGTACACGCTGCCGCTCCCCTCTCTCGTGGACGCCGGCTGGCTGGAGCCCTCCTTCATCACCGCGGGTCCGTTCGGGTGGGAGCTGCTGCGCCCCTACGCGCTCCTCGGCCTCGACGTGTTCGAGCCCGTCCCGCATGCGCTCTTCTGGAGCCTGCTGGTGAACGCCGGGGCCTACGTCGTCGTCTCCGTCCTCACGCGGCCCACCCTCGTCGAGCGAAGCCAAGCCGTCCAGTTCGTGGACGTCTTCCGCCGCGCCGGTCCGGCTGCGCCGCACACCGGGCGGGCCACCGCTCCGGTCGAGGAGCTGCGCAAGCTGCTGCGGCGCTACCTCGGCGGCCGCCGCGCCGACCGCGCCCTCGCCGACTACGCCCGCCAGCACGACCTCGACCCCGCCGCCCTCACCCGGGCAGACGCAGAGCTCGTCCACTATGCCGAGCAGCTCCTCTCCGGCGTCCTCGGCGCCGCCAGTGCCCGGGTCGTCGTGAACAGCGTCGTCCAGAAAAAGCGCCCGTTCCTGGACGAGGTCATGCACATGCTGGACGAAACCCAGCAGGCGCTTGCCACCAACCGGGAGCTCCAGGCCAAGCGACGCGAGCTGCAGCGCACCACCCGCGAGCTCCAGGCCGCCAACGCGGAACTGCGCGAGCTCGACCGGCGCAAAGATGACTTCGTGTCCACCGTCTCCCACGAACTCCGGACTCCGCTCACCGCCATCCGCGCCAACGCCGAGCTGCTGCGCGACCACCCGGCGCTGGACCCCGAACAGCAGGCGGTGTTCCTGGACACGATCGTTCGGGAGGTCCGGCGGCTCGCTCGCCTCGTCGATCAGGTGCTGGACCTGCAGCGCCTCGACGCCCCGGGCGACGGGTCGCCGCACAGACCGGTCGACCTCCGCCGCCTGGTTGCCAACGCCGCCGCTGCCGTGCGGCCGCAGGTGCAGAAGCGCAACCTCCGGCTGTCGGTCGCCGTCGGCCGAGGAGAAGACGCCGCACCACCGCCTGAATCGGAACCGTGCGTCGTCGATGGCGACCCGGACCGGCTGTTTCAAGGGGTCCTCAACCTTCTCTCGAACGCTACCAAGTACGCCTGTGCGTCCGTCGACCTCCGCGTCCGTCCGGCCGACGACGCGGTCGAGGTGATCGTCGCCGATGACGGGGACGGCATCCACCCCGACGACCAGGACATCATCTTCCAGCCGTTCACGCAGGCCCGCCGCACCGGCCCGCAGCCGGGATCGGGACTGGGACTGGCCATCGCCCGCCGGATCGTTGAGGAGCACGGCGGGACGCTGGCCGTCGATTCGGAACCGGGAGAGGGGGCGACGTTTCGGGTCTGCCTGCCCGTGCGAGAACCGCCTGCCTCCGGCGAGCGCACCCCCGAGAAGGAGAGCCCGCCTCCGGCAACCGGCTGCGACGAACCGGAGCTCGATTCCGGCCGCCCGAAAGCGACGTCCCCGTCGATCCAAGATCTGAGATCGGCGCCGTAACCGACCCCGCACCCTGACCTGGCTCCCTGACCCCCATCCCGACCGACCCATGGCCACCGTGTTGGTAGTCGACGACGAACCCAGCATCGTGCTCCCCCTCCGGTTTCTGCTGGAGAAGCAGGGACACGAGGTTCAGGTTGTGAGCGACGGCGCCCGCGTCCTTCCCGCCGTGCGCGACCGGACCCCCGATCTGATTCTTCTCGACGTTCACCTGCCGTCTCGAGACGGATACGACCTCTGCCGGGCCGTCCGAGCGGAGGAGGGAGGAGAAGCCGTCCGGATCGTGATGCTGACGGTGAACAGCCGCGAGGTCGACCGCGCCAAGGGCCTCGCCCTCGGCGCGGATGCCTATCTCACCAAGCCGTTCGCCATCGACGACGTGCTCCGCCAGGTGGACGAACTTCTTCGCGTCCGGTAAGCCGAGCCTTCCGGCGCGCCGTCAGCCATCGCGCGCAGCCGCGACGCTCGCACCACCAGCCTCCCCCCAGCCCCACCGCCCGGCCTACCGCCGGTGCCGCCCCCACCGACTCCGACCCTCCACCACCATGACCGCTGCCGACGATTTCCCCGCGCATTCTGCGTCCGGCCCGTCGACCGATCCCGCCGCCCCCGGGTCGACGGCGAAGGCGGGCGCGTCGCTGTGCCCCGCCGAACTGCGAGCCGTCTGCCAGGGGCTCCTCGACGTGTCGCCGGATCATACCCTGATCTGCGACGAAACCGGACGGAT
>CAKZLV010000001.1 GCA_937127285.1 uncultured Bacteroidota bacterium | reverse complement strand
TGGGCGGTTGGGCGTGTGGGCGGTTGGGTGTTTTATGGGCGGTTGGGCGTTTTATGAGAGCGGCACGACGCGTCGTGCCTCTCATGCGTCGCTCTGCTCGTTGATCGCCCCGTTTGTCTTCGATTCATCGGACATCATGAGCCCCAAAGATCCATGCCTGCGGCCGATCTGATCGTTCTTCCGGCGCTGGTTCTCGCCTGCGTGCTCGTTCCGCTCTACCTGAGCCTTCGTGAGGGGAAGCGGGACGCACCGGGTTCCGATCACCCCGGCGGCCTGCCCGTCCCGGATGGTCCCCCGCCCGGCGACTCGGCCCCGATCGATCCGGGGGCGATTCGGGTTGATCCGTCGTCCGCGCCCCCCGATCGGACCAAGGACGCCCCGCGTCGCCCGGTCAGGTAGACCGGAGGCAGGAAACCGGGTCAGCTGAACTGCAGCTCGGCGAGGTGGCTGTAGAGCCCGCCGTCGTCGACGAGCTCGGCGTGCGTGCCGGTTTCGACGATCGATCCCTCGTCCATGACCACGATGCGGTCGGCGCCGCGGACGGTGGCGAGGCGGTGGGCGATCACGAACGTGGTTCGGTTCTCCATGAGCCGGTCGAGAGCCTCTTGCACGAGCGCCTCCGACGCAGAATCGAGCGACGAGGTCGCCTCGTCGAGCAGAAGCAGCCGCGCGTCGCGGAGGAGCGCCCGGGCGATGGCGATGCGCTGGCGCTGCCCGCCCGACAGCTTCACGCCCCGCTCGCCCACCTCCGTCTCGTATCCGTCCGGAAATCCCGCGATAAAGTCGTGGGCGTTGGCAGCGTGGGCGGCTTCCTCGACGGCGGAGTCCGATGCATCCAGCCGGCCGTAGCGAATGTTTTCGCGGATCGTCGTGTGGAAGAGTTCCACCTCCTGCGAGACGGTCGCAATCTGGGAGCGAAGCGATCGGAGCGTGACCGACCGGATGTCGCGCCCGTCGATGTGGATGGATCCGTCCTGCGGGTCGTAAAACCGGGGGAGGAGGCTCATGAGGGTTGTCTTTCCCGCACCGCTCGGCCCGACGAGGGCCACGGTCTGTCCGGCGTCCACCTCCAGGGAAATGTTCGTGAGCACCGGCTCCTCCTCGTAGGCGAAGGTCACGTTCTCAAAGCGGATGCGGCCGTCGATCGGGGGCAGGTCGGCGGCATCGGGAGCGTCCCGAATGGTCGGCTCGGTGTCCAAGAGGTCGAAGAGCCGCTCGCTCGCCCCGGCGGCGCTGTTGAAGTCGGAGTAGAGGCGGGACATACCGCCGACGCTGCGGGCAATGGCGAAGGCGTAGAAGATAAACGCCACGAGGTCCCCGGCCGTGAGGCGTCCGGCCAGAACCTCGAGTCCGCCGTACCAGAAAATGCCGGTCAGCGCCGAGAAGAAGAGCAGGCTCACGATGGAGGAGAACACGGCGCGGAGGACGACGCGGCTGCGGGCCGTCTCGAAGAGATCCTCGACGGCGTCGTCGTAGCGGTCGATCTCGAAGCGGGAGCGCGCGAAGCTTTTCACGACCCGAATCGCGGCGAGGGCTTCTTCGGCCACGGCGGTCGAGTCGGCCAGGCGGTCTTGCACGCGGCGTGAGAGAGAGCGCACCTTGCGCCCGAAATAAATGGCCGTCCCCACCACGGCCGGGACGACGCCGAAGATGATCAGGCTCAGCCGCCAGTTCAGGATCACCATGACGGTGACGGAGCCGACGAGGGAGAGCGTCTGCGTGAGGGCTTCGGAGAGGGAGGACGTCACCGCGGTGCGGATGGAGGAGACGTCGTTCGTCAGCCGCGAGGTCAGGTCGCCCGTGCGCCGGTCGGCAAAGAACGAGAGGCTGAGGCGGTGCAGGTGCGCGTAGACGCGCTTGCGGAGGTCCGTCACGACCCGCTCGCCCACCCACTCCAGCAGGTACGTTCCCCCGAACGACACGGCGGCCTGGATGAGAAAGAGGACGACGAGGCCGATCGTCAGCATATCCAGCGACGACCGGTTGGCCTCCTCGAACACCGCATTCAGCAACTCGCGGAGCCCGAGCGGCACCACGAGGGCGACCAGCGCGCCGATGGAGGACATCACGAGCGCGCCCACCAGGCGCAGACGGTAGGGCTCGCTGAAGGCAAAAATGCGCTTCAGCGCCGCCCAGAGCTTCGACGACTGCGTGTTCGCATCCGAAGACGCGTCGACGGATGTCGGGGCGGCACCGTTGGAGGAGGCGGGGGACGATGGGGATGGCGGCATGCAGGGGTCGGTACGGCCGAAAGAGAAGCGATGGGGTGCGTGCAGCAAATGCCGAGTCGGCAGTCCGCTTTGTCGCCCCCCTGTCGGGTATCGATCGACAATCGGCTTGCTGCCGATCCGGTCGATGCGTGGAGGTGTGTACGACTGTCCCGAGACTTCTGTCCCGTAGAACGAGAACTTGGGGTCCGCAACTCCAACGAAGTCGTGGTATCTGCCTCCGGCATGCGGGATCCGGAAGGTCTCACCGCAAGATCCGAATCCGGAACGGAAACACCCCGTTGCGCGAAGAAGCAGCACAATGATCGTCCTCAATCAACGGTACCGTCCCTGCCTGTGTCTCTCTACCAAAAGCTTTTCGCGCACGGCCTGGCCGTCGGCGACGACGCCCAGCACCGGATCTACGGCGACCGGAAGCGCACGCTGTTCGCCGACCTCTCCGGAACCGTCGTCGAGATCGGTCCGGGGACCGGGGTAAACCTTCCGTATCTGCCCGGAGGCATCCGGTGGATCGGGCTGGAGCCGAACCCGCACATGCACGCGTTTCTGCAGGAGGAACTGGAGAAGCGACCGGATCTGCAGGACGACGCCGACATTCGGTCGGCAACGGCGCAGGACACCGGGCTCCCAGATGAGTCGGCGGATGCCGTCGTGAGCACCCTCGTTCTGTGTTCGGTGCCGGATCTGGAAGAGACGCTCGCGGAACTGCACCGCATTTTGAAGCCGGGCGGGCGGCTCTTCTTCATCGAACACGTCGCGGCCGACGACGCGACGTGGCTGCGGTGGGTGCAAGACGGCGTGGCGCCGGTGTGGAGCTTCTTCGGCGACGGCTGCCGGCCGAATCGCGACACGGCGGCCGCGCTGAAAGGGGCCGGCTTCGAAACGGTCGATCTCGAGCAGTTCGAGACGCCCCTGCCCGTCGTCACCCCCCACATCATCGGCTGTGCCCGCAAGACCGCCGGTGGGGCGTGAGGCCGGTGGGGCGTGAGGCCGGTGGAGCGTGAGACGCCGACGACGAGACCCGACGCGGGAACCGGCGGCGTCGAATTTGCGTCCCCGATGGCAGTGCCTGCAAGCCCGGTCAAGAGCCCGTCATGCGACGTGTTTCCGCCATTCTGATTCTGTTGCTCCTGGCCGGATGCCGGGAGCCGGTTCGCTCGCAGCAGACGGACCCGCCGCCCCCGCAACGGCCGGTCGGGGTCGAGTCGGACGCTCTCTCGAACGGCGCCGGGGCGCGGGGAGACGAGAACGCGGACATCCGGCGCTCGCGGCAGACAGCCATCACGCGGGCGGTCGAGGCCGTCTCGCCGGCGGTGGTGAGCATCAACGTGACCGAGGTCCGGCGCGTCCAGGATCCGTTTGCCGGATTTCAGGACGACCCGTTCTTCCGGTATTTCTTTCGGCGGTCGACGCCCCGGCTTCGACGGGTGGAGAGCCTCGGATCCGGCTTTTTGATTTCCCCGGACGGCTACATCGTCACGAACGACCACGTCGCCGGGTCGGCCACCGAGATCGAGGTGCTCTTTCCCGACGGCGAGGCGCGTGCGGCCCGCCTCGTCGGCACCGACGCGCCGACCGACCTCGCCCTGCTGAAGGTGGAGACGCAGGATGCGCTTCCCTACCTTGCCCTCGACACGACGGCCGCGATTGTGGGGGAGTGGGTGATTGCCTTCGGAAACCCGTTCGGTCTCTTCGAGGCCACGCAGCCGACGGTGACCGTGGGCGTCGTGAGCGCGACCGGTCGCGACCTGCAGTCCGGCCGCGAAGGCCGTCTGTATCGGGACATGATTCAGACCGATGCGGCCATCAACCGGGGAAACTCCGGCGGGCCGCTCGTGAACGCCCGCGGGGAGGTGATCGGCGTGAACACGGCGATCTTTAGCGAGTCGGGCGGATCGATCGGGATCGGGTTTGCCGTCCCGGCGGCGAAGGCCCAGCGAATTATCGCCGAGCTGCGCGAAAACGGCCGGGTGGATCGGTCGTATTACACGGGGCTCATCGTGTCGCCCGTCACCCCGCGCGTCGCCGACGTGCTGGACCTGGAGGAGGCGAGCGGGGTTCTCGTTCGAGATGTCGACCCGCGCTCCCCGGCGACGGAGGCCGGGCTCCAACCCTACGACGTGATCACGGCGATCGAAGGAGAAACCGTGCAGGACCGCGATGATTATGTGGCGCGGATCTACGACTTTCGTCCGGGTGACACCGTGACCGTCCAACTCCGGCGCGACGGCCGCTCGATCGAATTGCCGCTCCGGATCGGCCGGGCGGACTGATTCTGGGGGACGGGCCCATTGTAACCGGCAACCGTCCCCGTGCGAGGGCTCCGTACATGGCGGGCACGGGACGTGAGATCGTGCCTGAAGTGCGGTCCGCACGACGGGTGGGACCGTTTGCCACCCTGTGCGACCGACAAATCCTTGTCGTATTTCGCTGCGCTGACTCCCGCATTCAATCCACCGCCCCGTGACTGGTTGCACCGACGACTCGACGCATTCTGTGCATCGGCACAATAG